>NZ_NKFM01000067.1:0-473804 GCF_002223085.1 Burkholderia sp. HI2714
GTCACGCACGGCTTCGACCACCGTCTTCCTCAGGTACGCCTGCGTCGCCTGATCCAACTTTCGGGCATCAGTTTTCGTCTTCATACCCGTATAACGCACCACGAACTATTTGGTGCACTCGTCAGTATCTCCGGCGACTGCGGCAACTTGCCGAGCCCGATCCGGGTACAGTGCTCGACATCAACGACTTCCATTGGTCGCAAACCTGGACGCTGATAGAGATTGCGTCCAAGCCGCTCCCGCACAATCGAGGTGGACTCATCACGATTCATCGCACCTCGTATGACAATGCGGCACAGCTGACGTTTAACTCGTCATCATGGAATGGTCAAAACAGTGGGCGCGAATACGAGGCCACTGCAGTCGTACGGGCCGACGGCAAGGCATTTCACGTTTCCTCCGATGGCTGCCAGCTCGATTTCGCGATCCACGGTGCACAGATGGTGGTCGAGCAGCGCGGCCAATGCGGGAGCGTGCTTGGTCATGGTCGTGACGTCGACTTTCAAGGCACGTATATCGACGAGGAGCATGCGCCGAACAAAAGCTTCGTGTTTGAATGATCGCCCAAACGGCAGGCCTTGACATCACCGCGTGCATCGGCCCGTCCCGTCGCACACGCGCACCGCTTACACGCCGATACCGACCATGTCGCTGACACCGCTTCCCGCCCTGCTCGACGAAATCCTGCACACCGTCGCGCGCCGCTACCGGCTGCCGCCGCTCGACAGCACGCTGTCGCCGGCCGACGCCGCGAACCCGGCCGCCACGCTCGCGATCGTGATCGAGGAAGCGCGCCGGATGCGAAGCGACGGACGGACGCCCGACGCGGCGCTACGGCAGCGCTTCATCGACGCCCTCGCGCGGATGATCCGCGATGCAATGGACACGCACGCCGGCGATCCCGCTTTTCAGGCCGCGGTGCTGCGGCACGATGCGCCGAGCGTGCGCGAATACGCGTCGTTGTCCGCGCACGCCGAGCAGGACCGTCGCGCGCTGCACTCGGCCGTCAACGCGATCGCGCACCCGGCCAAGCTCGAGCGCAGCGCCCGCCCCTGGCAACGCGACGGGCTCGCGCGGCTGCATGCGGCCGCCACCGCCGCGTCGTGGGCCGACCTGCACGACACGCTGCTGCACCTGCTCTCCCTGCCCGACATGGCGACCGACGCCGCGTTCGAGCAGGACATCGTCAAGCTGAAAGACAGCCCCGCGCTCGAACGCATGCTGCGCGTCGCCGCACTGGCATCGGACGAGCACGTGCGTCGCTACCGGGCGCTGTGGGTGCGCCAGGGCCCGCTCGAAGGCAGCACCGTCGCCGTCGCGCAGGGCGTCGCGTCGCAGCAGCGCGGCGCGGCCGTCGAAGCGCTGGCCGCGCAGGCGCTCGACGCGCTGGCGCGCCGGCTCGACGCCGTCGACGCACGCCGCACGTACCGGGTGGTGACGTCGATGCGCGTGCCGTCATCGATTCCGGGCCGCCACGATCGCGCGAAAACCGAATGGGACGCGATCCTGCTCGAACGCCCGCGCGGCGATGACCCGGCGCCCGTGTGGAACGTGCGCTTCCTCGTCGAAGCGAAAGCATCCGCGGATGCCGCGACGACCGATCTGCCGCGGCTGCTGCGCGGCCTGAACCTGCTCGCGCAGGCCGACCCGGACACGCTCTATGCGTTCGAGACGCACCAGGGCACGGTGCGCGTGCACGGCGCGTCGCTGCGCGCACTGACTACCGATGAAGCGACGCTGCCACGCGAAGTGCTCTATTGCTGCGATGCATCCGCCGACACGACGCCGCGCCTGCTGGGCGCCGCCAGCCGGATGCAGTTGCTGTCGGCACAGGCGAGCCTCGAATACGCGAGCGCGCTCGCGCAGCGGCCGGATGCCGATCCGGACGGCCTCGGTGTGGTCTGGCACGCGCTGCTGACGCTGCCGCAATGGCATGCGGTGCTGCACCAGTACCCGTCGTTGCGGCAGGTCCGCGAGCTGATGGTGGCGATCGACGACTTGCGGGCTGCGATCGACGATGTCGATGAAGGCGGTGTGGCGAGCAGCGCGTACGCGTGACGCACGACACGAACCGCCGTGCGGCGGCCGGCATGCCCCGCCCGCTCAGTTGGTGAGCACGCCGAACGGCAACGTCCATCCTGTCAGGCGGCCGCCGTCCGCCCATCGATCCTCGGCCACATCGCATGGCAGCAGCACCGGCGCGGTCGCGCATTCGAGCGTTTCCTTCGGCGTGTGGCCGAACTCCGCCTTGAACAGCCGGTGGAAATACTTCTCGTCGGGAAAGCCGTGCGCCCACGCGATTTCCGCGATGCGCCGATGCCGGCGCTGCGGGTCGCCCAGCACGTGGTACGCATGGCGCAGCCGCCGGCGCGTGATCTGCCGCATCACGCCGCCGTCTTCCTTGAACAGCTGGTAGAGCCGCGCTCTCGACACGCCGATGTCGCGGCAGATCCGGTCGGGATCGAGGTCGGGCTCCAGCAGATGCACGTCGATGTAGCGCCGGACCCGCTCGGCCAGCGCCCCGTCGATCGGGCCGCGTGCGTCGTTCAGCGCCTGCGTGGTGGGTGAAATGGCCGCGGCCAGCAGCAGCAACATCGATTGCACGATGCTCGGGATCTCGTGCGTGCGCAGAGTCGGCAGGTTGCGGAACAGCGACAGCATGTGGTCGCCCAGCAGCCGCCCCACGCCGCTCGTCAGCGTCTGGCCGTGCGCCTGTGCGGCATGGCTCGGCAGCAGGTACCTCGGCACGACCAGGCTGATCACGTCGCCGGCCTCGACTCGGCAGTCGTTGACCTGCGCGACGTCGTAGACGAACACGTCGCCGGCGCGCTTGACCAGTTCGGGCCCGCCGGTGTGGCTGGCCAGCCGCCCGCCGAGCAACAATGTGAAGCGGATCGAATCCTGGCCGTCGAGCCGGATTCGCCGTGTGGTGCGATTGACCCGATAGGCCGGTGCGCGCGACCGCCATTGCCGGCCCGACAGGATCAGCGGGCCGAGCGCCGCGCCGCTCGCTTCCGCGTCGAACGCGCCGTGGCCGCCGTCGTCATCCAGACGGTAGTCGCACAGCATGTCCTTGACCCAAACGTGGAACCGGTCCCGCTCGGGGTAGTCGATCGTGCGAAACTTGAAAACAGGGACGAATGCCGCTTGATCCATGACAGTTTTTTTGTCGAGCCGACACGGGAGGATAGATCGGTTCGTCGATTATCGGACCAAATTGCGCCGGCGCAAGGCCGGCGCGGCATGTCGTCCACACAAGCGGCCGACCGGCGCCCTGCGACGGGCGCCGTCGATCTCGCGGCCATCAGCGTTGCGGATGGCATTCCCAGTTGTTGTACGTCGGCCGATCGATCGGCGTGAGCCCCGGAATCATGAACACCGTACAGCCGAAACGCCGCCCCTTGCCGGTCGTCGCGTCGTAACCCACCTTCTGGCCGCCCAGCCCGTCCTTCTTCCCGTACTGCACGTTGGCGATCGTGATCTCGTCCGACGACGCGAGGCCGAGCGTCTTCGCGGTCGACGTCTGCACGTCGACCATGTTCATCTGCGTCGAACCGCACGCGGACAACACGAGGCCGGCGGCCGCCGCGCCCAGCGCGGTCCGCAAGGTAACAACGGTGCACTGCAAGACTTGCTTCATGGCTTCTCCTTCGAATGCCCGACGCGACACGATTACGAGCCCGGCGTATAAAAACTGGACTGGATCTGGCTGCCGATGTTCGCGGCAAACCCCTGCCAGACGAGCGCCATCGCCCCCGCCGCGTTGACGGCCAGCGCCGGCCACGTTCCATCCTGCGGATCCGCCGTCGACGTGCTCCATGCGCCGTTCCGGTAGCCGGCCACGAGGAGGACCGACGCGTTCGGCGTGCCCGTGTCCTCCCAGGCGACCGTCACGTTGCCGGCCGGGTCGATCACCAGCGGCGGGTACTGGAGCGCCGCCCCGTTCAGGTGTTCCGTCAGCTTCTGCAGCGGCCCCCAGTTTCCGCTGGCGTCCGACACGCTCGCCTGCAGCACCGCGCCGCCTTCCGCCCACATCGCGGCGGCCACGCCGTTTTCGTTGACGGTCAGCATCGGCGTCGCGATGAAGCCCGTGGGCACCACGATCGCCGGGGCGACCGGCTGGGCGGGCTGCCATCCGGTTCCGGACACGTAGCGCTGCGACATCGTGGCGTTGTAGAGCTTGCCGCCCGTCACGTCGAGTTGCCCCCAGACCAGCGTGATGTTGCCCTTCGCGTCCATGCCGGCGACCGGCGAGATGATCGTCGTGAACAGGCTCGAGTTCGAGACGACCGGGTTGACGTTGGTCCAGCCGTTGGTCGCGTCGTACGTGGCCGTCCACAGCGCCGATTTCGTATGGTTGGTCTGCCGCCACGCGAGCACCGCCCGGCCGGACGACAGGACCGACAGCATCGGCCGCACGTTGTCGGTGTCGCCGGTCACGGCGTCCGGGCCGCTCTGCACCGGCATCTGGACCAGCGCCGTCGGCGACCACTGCCCGGCCTGCGTATAGCGCGTCCACGCGATGCGCGTATCGAGCAGGCTGATCGACTGCGTCCACGTGACGAGCGCGTTGCCCTGGCTGTCCATGCCGGCCGAATAGGACGACCCGGCCATGTCCGGCGCCAGCGTGACCGGCGTGCCCCAGCCGCTACCCGGGCTGTACGGGCGCGCCCACAACGCGTACGTGTTGGCGCCCGGCGTCCATTCGGTCCAGAACGCGACCGCCTGCCCGCTCGCATTGCCGACCAGTTTCGGCTGCACGCCGGTCAGCGTGTTCATCGCATGCGAACCGTCGCCCGTGTCGAGCCGCGTCGCACTGCCCCAGCCCGAGCCCGCCACACGGCGCGCGCCCCACATTTCGTTGCCGTTCGTGCCGGCCGGGCCATTGGTCATCCAGGTGGCGAGCGCGTTGCCGCTCGCGTCGATGGTCACGCTGGGCTGGCCCTCCGGCCCGCTGCCGTCCACGGCGGCAGCCTTCGACCAGCCGGCCTGCGGTTGCGTCGTCCCGCCGCCGCCCGTCGGCCCGCCGTTCGAGCCGCCACCGGGCGACGTCGGGCCGGAAGGTGAACCGGGCGTGTTCGGCGACGACGACGCGCCGCCGTTCGTGGCGACGTCGTCGCCGCCGCAGGCGGACAGTGCGAGCGCGACTGCCATGACCATCCATGTAATGGGTTTCATCGGAATCCTCTTATTTTCGTGTGCCGGCGCACTCTCGTCTGCCGTTCGCCTCACGATGCCTCGCATCGATCGGCCTATTGATAAGCAATACTATTGAACAGGCATGGAAACCGGCGTCCGCTCACCCTCAATCATGATCGACCCCGTCGTGCGGATCGATGCGAACGCCGCTTCCGGCAGACCGCCCCCGTCGGGCAGCGAGGACGACGACAGGTCGTCTATCGTCGGATGTCCGTCACTGCCGGCTGCATCTTAATTCAGGCGGTCCGGATTCAAGGTGGCGTTGCGTCTACAGTAAGTGGACTTCCATTTCGCCGGCCCGCATTCGATGCGGCGATCGGCCGGCCTGCGCGCTCGCGGCCGAAGCGACCGGTGCGGTACGATACGCGCCGGGGCGAAACGCCTCACCTGAGAGACCCGGCCGCTGCGGCCCCACACCCGGCACAAGAAGAAATGCCTAAAAGCCCATTGCTGCACCGACACCTGTTCGCCGCGCTGGCGGCCAGCCTGTTCTGGATTCCTGTCGCCCATGCCAGCGGCGACGACGGCTGCTATGCGCCGACCACGCTCCGGCAAAACACCTACTCCTGCGCCAACGTGCCGATGCTGAGCCCCGCCAACGACACGCGCATCAACGCGATGCTGATGATGGTCGACAGCGCCAAGGTCGCGCAGGCGTTTCCCGACCCGAAGACGATCCCGGCGAAAGACCGGATCAACCAGATCATCGTGCCGTTCCCGATGGACTTCTCCGGATGGATCTATATCGGGCAGAAGGAGCCCGACAAGACCGGCAGCGCAACGGATGCCGAAGCGCCGTCGAACCAGTACGCCGACGGCGAAGGCAGCATCTGCCGCAGCATGACCTCGGGCGCAGACGCATTCAACGACGCACTGGGCAGTGCCGGCGGCCTCCCCGCCGATGAAGCCGCGCGCCTGCGCGCGGCGCGTGCCGACATCGCGCAGAAGACCTGTGCCGCTGGCGGCGCGAGTGCCGCCTGGACGAAACCGCCGGTCAAGTCGCCGCTCGGCCAGCAGTTCGCCGCGTACCTGGACGGTACGAACGCGTTCTACCGCGCCGACTTCCTCACCGCGACCCGGGCCTTCGCGAGCGCGTCGCACAGCGCGAACCCGTGGCTGAAGGAAACCGGGCTCTATATGGCCGGGCGCGCGCAGTTGAACGCCGCGCAAGCCAACGTGTTCGACAACGACAGCCCCGCGCCGTCGCGCGGCCGCGTGACGAAGGTGTCGCTCGACGCCGCGAATACGGTGTTTCGCACTTACCTGAAGGTGTACCCGCAGGGCCGCTATGCGACCTCCGCAAACGGGCTGCTGCGGCGTGTCGCGTGGCTTGGCGGGAACGTCACGCAGCAGGCCGACCTGTACGGCCACGCGCTCGCGCGCTGGTCGCCGGCGACGTCGAACGTGCCGCTGATCCAGCTCGCGAACGAACTCGACAGCAAGCTGCTGTTCGGGTCGGAATTCGACGCGAGCCAGATCCAGTCGCCGACCGTGCTCGCGACCGTCGACCTGCTGCGCATGCGCACGTCGGAAAACAGCGACTCGAGCCGCGCCAAGCCGCTGACGCTGGACGACCTGCAGGCGCAGAAGCCGCGCTTCGCGAATGCACCCGCGCTCTACGACTACCTGCTCGCGACCTGGTACGTCCAGATCGGCCACAAACCGGACGCCGCGCTCGCGTTGCTGCCGCAGACGCCCGCGGAGCCGCTCGACTACTTCGGCCTGAGCCAGCAGGCGCTGCGCGGGTTCGCGCTGGAGGATAGCGGCCAGTCCGACAAGGCGCGCCAGCTGTGGCGCGACCTGATCCCGCTCGCGAAACTCCGCTTCCAGCGCGAAGCGCTGGAACTCGCGCTCGCGATCAACCTGGAGCAGGCCGGACTCGTCAACGACGTATTCGCCGACGATTCGCCCGTGCAGAACGCCGCGATCCGCGCCGTGCTGCTGCAACGCACGGCCAATGCGGACCTGCTGCGCGCCCAGGCGCAAAACCAGGCGACCGGCGGCGCGCTGCGCGACACCGCGCTGTACACGCTGCTGTACAAGGAGCTCACCCGCTCGCGTTACGCCGAGTTCATCGCCGATGCCGCGCTGGTGTCCGGCAAGCCGGCCGATCCGCTGAAGCCATTCATCGCAGCCGGCGCCAAAAATGAAGACGGCTATACGTGCCCGTCCGCGAGCGACATCGCCACGGTGCTCCAGCAGAATCCCGCCGATGCGAAAGGGCTGAACTGTCTCGCCGATTTCGTGCGCCTGCACCCGCCCGCGCCCGGCCTCGAAAGCGATCCGGTGCCGCCGTGGATGCGCAACGCGTCGACGACGGCCGCCACGCGCATCCCGCCGACGCTCGGCGGCGCGCCGTCGCAGTTCGCGGGCAAGCCGTTCGAGCGGATGTCGAGCTACGTGACGGTGATGGCCGATGCGCAGGCGAACCCGAACGACCGCGCCTACGCGTACTACCGTGCGATCAAGTGCTATGCACCGGGCGGCTCCAACGAATGCGGCGGCAAGGACGTGCCGAAGAACGTGCGCAAGCGCTGGTTCGATACGCTGAAGGCCAGCTACGCGGGCAGCCCGTGGGCGCAGAAGCTTCGCTACTACTGGTAAGCGCCGCGTGAAGCGTATCGCGCGCCTGGCGTGCATCGCACTGCTGCTGGCCGGACGCGTCGCACTGGCCGGCACCGTCGACGCCGCGCGGTACGACGCGTTCTGGTTGTGGGCAGGCGTGAAGCCGCAGGCGGTCGTGCATGGCGCACGTGCCGTCTACGTGCTGCAAGGGCAGATCGAGGCGTCGCCGCGGGACGAGTCGCAGGTCCGCGTGATCGCGCAGGGGGTGGCGCTGCCGCCCGCGCCGCAGGCGCGCGTGTGGCTCGTCTATCGCGCGCATACGCTGCGCTGGACGCCGCGCGTCACGCACATCATGCTCGCGCAGCTCACGCGCTGGCGCGCGTCGGGCCGCACGATCACCGGCATCCAGATCGACTTCGATGCGCGCACACGTCACCTGCAGGATTACCTCGAATTCCTGCGGTCGCTGCGCGAAACGCTGCCCGCCGATTGCCGGCTGAGCATCACCGGGCTGCTCGACTGGAGCAGCCGCATCGATACCGACCAGGTCAACCAGCTCAGGGGGATCGTCGACGAAGTGGTCGTGCAGACCTACCAGGGCCGCCGCACGATCCCCGACTATGCGGACTACCTGCCGCGCGTCGCGCGGCTGCAGTTGCCGTTTCGCATCGGCATCATCCAGGGCGGCGAATGGGACGCGCCGCCGTACCTCGCGACGAATCCGTGGTTCCGCGGCTACGTCGTGTTCCTGCGCAACGGCTAGCAGGCGAAGGCGCGACAGCGACGCGCCTGTCCGCGCGCCGGATTCAGGCCGGCCGCGGCGAAGTCGCGTCCACGTACACCCACGCGGCCACGCCCGATTCGAGCACCACGCGATCGCGGCGATATGCGTCGACTTCGTAGTCGTCCGCGTGTTGCAGTTCCCCCGGCGTGATCGCGAACACGGTGCCCGTGACACGATCACCGGACTGGCCGGTATAAGCCACCACCGGATGATGCGTCTTCCCGCTCGTCGCCACCACGTCCGGATCGTCGATCTTCAGCATCGTCATCGCGTAACCGGGCATCGCATCCTCGCGACCGTCGAGCTTGCGGCCGAAGGTCGCGAGCTGTACGGGCTCGAGTTGCAGCGTGCCATAGGAAAAGAGGTGTTCGGAGTAAGTCGCGGGGGTGCTGGACATGATCGAACTCGGTCAAAGAGTGGGAGCAAACGAAGCGTAACGCGGATCGCCGGCGGGCTTACGCGGCGCCCGCGATCGTGCTGCCGAGCCCGGCGAGCGCAATCACGAGCAGCGCGCCCGCCGACGACGCCGTGATCCAGCGCTGCTTGCGCTGAATCAGCGGGTGGTTGATCGCGGCCATGTAGCTGGTCAGGATCGTGAAATCGACCGCGATCCACAGTACGGCCAGGATGGCCAGGCTCACGCGCGAATCCGGCGTGATGCCGACGAACTGCGGAAAGAACGCGACGAAGAACAGCAGGTCCTTCGGATTCGCGATGCCGACGAGAAAGCCGCGCACGACGCCGGGCAAGCCTCGCGCCCCCGATGCCGGTTCGCGTTGCGCGACGTCATTGCCGTTGCGCGTCCGGCCGGCACGCCATTCGCCGAGCAGCGTCCGGATGGCCAGCACCGCGATGAACACGCAACCCGCCACGTGCAACCCGGTCAACAGGCGCTCGTTGACGAGCACGACGCCGAACACCATCAGCATCGCCCCCGCGATCATCACGAGGCTCGCGGCATTCGCGCCCACCGCGGTCAGCATGCCCTGGCGGAAGCCGCGCCGCGCGACGGTGCCGACCACGAGCATGACGACCGGGCCGGGCGTCGCGATGAGCAGCACGATCGCGGCGAGATAGGCGAACAGCAGCGGGTAATGAAGTGCCATGACAAAAAGTTGTTGGGTGAATTGACGCGCGTGCCCCCCACGGTGGCATCATCGTGCTTCAGCGCACCGGATTGCGCGGTTTTCTGAAGTATTCCGTACCCGGCGTGCTGTTGAAAAACGGAAAATCCTGCCGGATGACATGAGTTTTATTCACATTCAAAACCCGTGAAGGCCAAACCGCTCCCCCCTGTCTACGCGCTGCGCGCGTTCGAAAGCGCCGCGCGCACCGGCTCGTTTACGCTGGCCGCCGAGGAACTGAGCCTCACGCAAAGCGCGGTGAGCAAGCACGTGAAGACGCTCGAGGCGTACTTCGGCCGGAAACTGTTCGTCCGGCACGGCCCCAGAATGACCGTGACGGCGGAAGCGCACATCTTTGCGTCGGGCCTGCGGCGTGGCTTCCGGCAGATCGAGGAAGCGTGCGTGCTGTTCCAGTCGCGACGCGACGTGCTGCGGCTCAAGGCGCCGTCCACGCTCACGATGCGCTGGCTGCTCGACGCACTGGCCGCGTTTCGCGCTACGCGGCCCGCGTTCGAGGTGCAGATCGCGAGCGTGTGGATGGACGTCGATACCGTCGATTTCTTCAGCGAATCCTACGATTGCGCGATCCTGCTCGGCACAGGCAGGTTCGGCGAGGCCACGCAGTGCGTGAAGCTGTTCGACGAATGGCTGATTCCGGTGTGCTCGCGGGCGACCGCGACGGTCGCACGCACGAATCCGGCGGCGTGCGAGCTGATCCACCCGTCGCCCGACCGGCGCGACTGGCGCCGCTGGCTCAAGGGCAGCGGCCATGATCTCGAGGTGGACATCACGCGCGGGCAGGTGTTCGACATGCTCGAACAGGGGATCGCGGCGGCGATTGCCGGCCACGGCATTTCGATCGGCGATCTCGCGCTGTGTGCGACCGCCATCGACGAGAAGCAGCTCGTGCTGCCGTTCAAGACGGCCGTCAATACGGGGGACGCGTACTACCTCGTCTGGCCGGAAGACTCCGCCAAGGCTGCCCAGGTGCGCGAACTGCTCGCGTTCCTGGAGAGCCGGATGCCGCGGCTGACGTTTCCGGGCATCCGCTTCAACGGCCCGGGCTGAACCGCAGCGGCCGCGGGGCCGACAGCGCGACTGCGCGCCGCCGGCCCGCAATGGCGGCGCAGCCCGCCGAAGCGGGCCTGCGCTCACCCTGTTACGCCTGCACGAAAGCCAGCAGGTCGGCGTTGAGGACGTCCGCGTTGATCGTCAGCATCCCGTGCGAGTAGCCCGGGTACGTCTTCAGCGTGCCGTTCTTCAGCAGCTTGATCGACTTCAGCGCGGCATCCGCGATCGGCACGATCTGGTCGTCTTCGCCATGCAGCACGAGCGTCGGGACGGAGATCGACTTCAGGTCTTCGGTCTGGTCCGTTTCCGAAAACGCCTTGATGCCTTCGTAATGCGCCTTGGCGCTGCCTTCCATCCCCTGGCGCCACCAGTTGCGGATCACGCCCTGATGCACGGTTGCACCTTCGCGGTTGAACCCGTAGAACGGGCCGCTCGCCACATCGAGGAAGAACTGCGCGCGATTGTCGGCGAGCGCTTTGCGGAAGCCGTCGAACACTTCGATCGGCAAGCCTTCCGGGTTCGATGCGGTTTTCACCATCAGCGGCGGCACCGCGCTGACCAGCACCGCCTTCGCGACGCGACCGGCCGGCTCGCCATGCTTCGCGACGTAGCGCGCGACTTCGCCGCCACCGGTCGAGTGGCCGACGTGCACCGCATTGCGCAGGTCGAGCGCTTCGACGACCGCGAAAGCGTCCGCCGCGTAATGATCCATGTCATGACCGTCCGACACCTGCGCCGACCGGCCGTGGCCGCGCCGATCGTGCGCCACGACGCGATAGCCCTTCTGGACGAAGAAGAGCATCTGCGCATCCCAGTCGTCCGCGGACAACGGCCAGCCATGATGGAAGACGATGGGCTGCGCGTCCTTCGGGCCCCAATCCTTGTAGAAAATCTCGACGTGATCCTTCGTTGTGACGGTTGGCATCTCGATGGACTCCGGTAAGGTGGATGAGCTCGGCGCTGTGGCCGGTAGCCATTATCGGACAGGTTTGTTAAACGATGATGCCAAGTTGCGAATGACCGTCGACAATGTCGTCGACGTGGATGAACCCTCGAGGTGCGAACGATGGCGCTGCGCGCTGACCCGATTCACATCGAATCGGACCGACTTTCGATCAAGCCGTTTTCTGCCGGCGACGCCGGTGCGGCGTTTCCGTGCATCACACCGACCCTGACGCGCTTCATGGCCTGGGAGCCGCCTCCCGACCGCGCCGGCTTCGATCGCATCTGGCGCGCGTGGCTGCCTTCTATCGCGGACGGGAGCGACTTCGTCTTCACGGTCCGCCAACGCGACTGCGGAATGTTCCTGGGCCTGGCCGGCCTTCATCACGTCACGATTGCCGGTGCGGAACTCGGTGTCTGGATTCGCGAGGACCGCCATCGCGAAGGCATCGGCCGTGAAGCGGTCGGTCTCGTCGTCGAATGGGCATGCGCGACGCTCGGCATTCGACGCTTCACCTATCCGGTTGCCGAAGCCAACGAACCCAGCCGCCGCATCGCGGAATCGCTGGGCGGCACGGTCGTGCAGCGTGGCGAAACGCCCAAATACCCGTCGGTCACCTACCTGATATTGCGAGACACGGCCATCGCCGATCGCGGCAACGCGTAGCGCGCCGGCGGCTGAGCAACCGCGCCGAAACCCGCACAGCGGCGGCCCAACGCCGCGTTCGCGTGCCCGTTCGCGCCGCACGTCAACCATCCGTCGACACCGTCACGGCCTCCCACGCGCGAATTTCCGCGTCCAGTGCAGCCAATTTTCCACGTACCAGCCGCAGCGCATCGCTGCCGAGCAGCAGGTGCGCGGGCGGACGTTCCGCGGCAATCACCGCGAGCATCGCCCGCGCAGCCTTCGCGGGATCGCCCAACTGCTTGCCGCTCTTCTCTTCACGCGCCTGGCGGATCGGATCGAAGAGCGCGTCGTAATCCGCGATCGAGCGCGGCGTGCGCGCCATCGAGCGGCCGGCCCAGTCGGTGCGGAACGAACCCGGCGCCACGGCCGTCACCGCGATGCCGAACGGCTCCAGCTCCTTGCCGACGGTTTCGGTGATACCTTCCAGCGCGAACTTGCTGCCGCAGTAGTAAGCGATGCCCGGCATCGTGATGTGGCCGCCCATCGACGTGATGTTGAGGATGTGGCCACGCCGCCGTTCGCGCATAGTCGGTATGACCGCCTTCATCATCGCGACCGCGCCGAATACGTTCACGTCGAACTGCCGGCGCATCTCCGCGAGCGGCGCCTCTTCCATGATCCCTTCGTGCCCGTAGCCGGCGTTGTTCACCAGGACGTCGACGGGCCCGACGTTCGCCTCGATTTCCGCCACGACGCCGTCGATGCGATCGAAGTCGGTCACGTCGAGCACCCGCGCGAAGGCCTGCGCGGACAGCGCGTCGAAATCCTGCGCCGCCTGCGCGCTTCGCACGGTGCCGACCACCGTGTAACCCGCCGCGAGGGCCGCCTGCGCGAGCGCGCGGCCAAAGCCGCTGCTGACACCGGTAATGAGCATGAGCTTGCCGGATGCCATTTGAGCTTCTCCCGAATGTCGATTGGAGCGTGCATACTAGTCTGACGAACCACACCGGATAAGCCCGATTCCGCTGATTTTCTTGCACAAAACTATGAGCGCCGATCCCATCCCAGCCCGATCCCCGACGCTGTCGCCGCGCGACCGGAAACGCCTGGTGACGCTGCTGCGCGCGCTGGCGCCCGACGAAGGCTACAACCTGACGGCGCTGCCGGGCGTGCGCATCCTGCGTTCGAACCGCGCGTTGTCGCGCACGCCGGTGCTGTACGACCCGGGCATCGTGATCGTGTGCCAGGGCTCGAAGCGCGGCTACTTCGGCGGCGAGCGCTACCTGTACGACGAGCATCACTACCTGGCGGTGTCCGTGCCCGTGCCGTTCAGCATGGAAACCGACGCCACGCCCGAACGCCCGCTGCTCGCGCTGTACCTGCACCTCGATTTCACGCTGGCCGCCGAACTCGCCGCGCAGATCGACCGCGCCGGCCTCGCGGAAACGGTGCAGGCGCCGAAGAGCATGATGTCGACGCCGATGGACGAAGCGATGCACGCGTCGGTGCTGCGTTTCGTCGTGGCGATGCACCGGCCGCTCGACGCCGCGGTGCTCGGCCCGGCGCTGCTGCGCGAGCTGTATTTCCGCGTGCTGACCGGCGCGCAAGGCAACGCGATGCGCAGCGCGCTGGCGATGCGCGGGCAGTTCGGCCGGATCGGCCGGTCACTGCGCGTGATCCATGCCGATTACGCGCAGCCGCTCGACGTGCCGCAACTGGCCGACGAAGCCGGCATGAGCGTGCCGAGCTTTCACAGCCACTTCAAGGCGATCACGCAGGTGTCGCCGATGCAGTACCTGAAATCGACACGGCTGCATCAGGCGCGCCTGCTGATGGTGCGCGAGGACCTGACCGCGGAGGCGGCCGGCTACGCGGTGGGTTATACGAGCCCGTCGCAGTTCAGCCGTGAATTCAAGCGCCTGTTCGGCCTGACGCCGGCGAAGGAGGCGCAGCGCATGCGCGAAAGCTTCGCGATTCCGGAAGCCTTCGAGGATGCGGCATTCGTGTCGTCGCATTGACGTGCGTCGGCGGGCGACCGTCACGCATGCCGTCAACGCATGGCATCGCGGACCAGACCGGCGAGCGACCTCAGGATGAGCGCCGTCACGCCCCAGATGTCCTGCGCCTGCTCCGCCCAGTACCATGCGCCCGCGCGTTCGCCGTCCGTGTATTGCCGCAGCAGGTCCGGATTCAGCAGCACGGCGAACGGAAACTCGAAGATCTCCGCGACTTCCGCGGGCGCCGCCTCCCAGATCGCCGTTTCCGGCACGATGCCGATCACGGGAAAGATCGCGTGATTGCGCTTTCTGGTTTTGTGGATCGGCAAGCTGCCGACCAAGCGGACCGCATCGGGCGCGAGGCGGATTTCCTCGAACGCCTCGCGCAACGCGGTCGCGCCGATATCGCGATCGAACTCGGTCGGGCGGCCCCCCGGAAAACTCACATGCGACGAGTATTCCCTGAGATCCGACGCGCGCGTGGTCAGCAGGATCGTCGGCTCGCGCCGCGCGACGATCGCGACCAGCACCGCCGAGAATTTCCACTGCCTATCGTTGTCCGCGAGGGTTTGCATCGCGGTCGGCCAATCGGTGCCGGCAGGGATGCCGTGGCCTTCGACGCCACGGATGATCGCGTCCAGGAGAGTTTGCGGCGTGCCGGTTTCCGCATGCGCGCCGGCCAACCCGACGCCGGTATTCAGGACGCTTCCGTCTGGTTCCATGTCTTCCTCCTGCGTGCAGCAGCCGGCACGCGCCGAGCGACACTGAACCCGACACGTGTTGCTTGGGTACGGCGTCGTGATGGCCAATCCGATGAGCCCGTGTTCGCTTGCGATCGCAAATGACACGCGAGGGCGCGTGAATGCCTGTTCCAGCGCAAAAATATCCGTGAGCGGTGCGGATCGTTGAATGCCGGAACCGGATCGCCGTCGATCGACCGCGCAATCCGATCATGCACGAAAAATGAAATTCGGATCGGTCGCGCGCACGCACGTCGCGCCTGCGCTTAACGGGCGGAAGTAGGCTCGCTCCGCGCATCGACGCGGGTCGATGTGGTACCGATCAACCCGGCCGCCGCGATTGCCGCAGCCGCCACGACCATCATCGCGCCCCACCCAACTCGCGCGTTGAGCAATCCCGCCGCCACCGCACCGCCGGCACCAGCCGCGTAGTAGAGCGTCAGGTACGCTGCGCTCAATGCCCCGGCCTGGGCCGGTTGAATCGCGACGACACGCGTCTGGTTCGCGACCTGCGCGGCAAAGCACCCGGCATCGAACAGGGCCAGCCCCGCGCCCAGCCATCCGGGATGACCGAGCGCAACGCCGAGCAGCAACGCCGACACGGCCGCGACGAAGAGCCCGCCCCCGATGACCACGCGATCGCCGAACCGGTCGGCAAGTTTTCCGGCCACGCGCGTCACGCCGAGACCCAGCACGCCCGCGAGACTGTACGCACCGATCGCCGCGGCACCGAGGCTATACGGCGGCTCGGCCAGGCGAAGCGCGAGCCCTACCCAGACCAGGTTGAACGCGAAGAACCAGAGCATGCCGGCGCCGGTACGGCGCCTCAACTGAGCACTGTCGCGCAGCAACCGCGGCATGGCGCCGATCGCGTTCGCCCGGCCGGGCAGCCCTTCCGGCCGGCCGCCGGGCAACCGCGCGGCAGCGCCGATAGCGGCCAGCGCAACGCACCCGGCCAGCACGAGCAAAGCGCCGCGCCACCCGCACCATTGCGACAACACGCCGCCCACGAAACGGCTCAGCAGGATCCCGGCCGACATGCCGGCCGACACGGCCCCCATCGCGACGCCGCGCCGTTGCGGATCCGCATGTTTGCCGGCGACGGCGCTGCATTGCGCCGCGACCGTCGTTGCCGCCCCCACCAGAAAGAAACCCGCGTCGAGCGCGAGCGGGCCGGGCGACCCCGACACGCACGCCAGCAACAACGCGAGCGCACCCATCTGCGTCGCGACGAGCGCGCGCGGACTGAACCGGTCAGCCAGCGGCACCAGCAACGCAAGGCCGACCAGATAACCGAGCATCGTCACGGACGCGAGGGCCGCCATGCGCGACGCCGCCACGCCGAACTCGCTCGCGATGGCCGACAGCGACGGCTGCAGCGCATACCCGTTCGCGATCGCCACGCCGGCCGCCAGTGCGAGCATGCCCGTCGCGGTGCGGGACAGCGGCACGCGGTTGCCGGCGACGGTCATGCCGCGGCCCTGACCGCGATCGCTTCGACTTCGACGAGGATGTCCGGATCGACGAACGGAAGCGCATGCACGAGCGAAAACGCCGGCCGGATATCGCCGTAGATTTCTCCATGCGCGCGCGCCGCGGCTTCCCAGTTGTCGAAGTCCGCGACCACCAGGCGGCTCTGGACGACGTCCGACAACGAGAACCCGCTGTCCGCCAGCACCCGGTCGATCGTCGCCAGCGCATCGCGTGTCTGCGCGTACACGTCCGCGCCTTTGCCGGCGGTTCCCGAAATGTAGATGGTGTCGTCGACGACCACGGCGCGCGAGTAGCCGACCTTGGGCTCCCACGGGGAGCCGGTACTGATCCGTTTTCGCATCTTGAAGATCCCTCCAGTCAGGTTGAGATACAACACCTACTACTTGGGTAGTAAGTTCAGGCGATTGTATACTACTCCGGTAGTTAATCAAGGAACCTCACGCAAGTCGTCGTGGGAGCAGGAGCCGATACACATGAGCGAGAACACGGAGCTGATCACGTCGTTGATCCGGCTTGGATTCACCCAGTACGAGGCGCAGGCCTACGCGGCCCTCGTCGGGCAGGCCGCGCTGACGGGCGCGGAAGTCGGCCGGCGCGCCGGCATGCCGCCCTCGAAGATCTACGAAACGCTGGGTCGCCTGGAAACGCGCGGCGCGGTGCTCGTCAACCGGTCGGAGCCCGTCCGCTATGCGGCCGTGCCCCACCGGTCGTTGCTCGAGGATCTGCGCACGCGCTTCAATGCGGATCTCGAACTGGCCGCGGGCGCGCTCGATCGGCTGCCGGTCCAGCAGGAGCCGGGGCTCGTCTGGTCGTTGAGCGGGCGGGAAGCGATCGCCAGCGCCTTCGCGCGCGTCATCGTCAATGCGAAAACGCAGATCTTCGCTGGCGTCTGGGACGAAGAGATCGACGATCTCGGGCCGCTGCTCGAGGCGGCCGCGGCGCGGGGCGTCGACACGCACGTGGCGATTTACGGCACGCGCACGCTCAATGGGCCGCGCCATTACGACATGGCCAAATGCGGCGCCAGCGCGAGGCTCCGGCTGTCCGGCCGCCGGCTCGCCGTCGCGGTGGCTGACAACACCGAGGCAGTGGTGGCGGAATTCGGCGATCATTCACCCGATCACGCCACCTTGACGACCAATCCGGTCATCGCACTGCTCGCGGTCGAGTACATCAAGGCGGACGTGAGCGGGCGCGTGTTGATCGACGCGATGAGTCCGGCGGAGCACAAGAAGATCCTGAAGCACCCCGACATGCAGGCGATGCTTGCGCCGCTCGACAAGCCGAGCTGACCTATGCGACGTCGCGCGGCCGCCGGTGCATCGAGCCGCGCGCACCTCACCCAGGTACGGTCATTCCCCCTCTCACGCGAGCGTCTAATGCCTTCCTATGCCTTCCGCCTGCTGAACGTATTCGCCGAATCGACTTTCGGCGGCAACCCGCTTTGCGTATTCGACGACGCGCGCGGCATGGACGACGCGACCATGCGGGCACTCGCGGTGCAGTTCAATCTGTCCGAAACGACCTTCGTGCTGCCGTCGGAGCACGCCCATGCGCGGGTACGCATCTTCACGCCGGGTCATGAGATGGCTTTTGCCGGCCATCCGACGCTCGGCACCGCGCATGTCGTGCGCGACCTGCAGGGTGCGGGGTACGCGCTCGCGCTCGAGTTCAAGGCCGGCGTGGTCGACGTCAGCGCGCATGACGACGTGTGGACGTTCACCGCGCCGCACGCAGGCATGCCGAAGACGGCGCCATGTGAATTGTCCGATGCCCGAATGGCGGCATTGCTGGGGCTCACGGAAGACGATCTGCTCGCACCGCCGATCTGGATCGACACCGGCGCCGACCAGTTGCTGGTCGCGCTCAAGGACCCCGCCGCCGTGCGTCGCGCGCAGCCCGACAGTGCCTGCCTCGATATCTGGCCGACCAGCAGCCTCGGCCGCAAGACCGCCTACGTATTCGCGTTCGATGCCGAGCGTCCGGGGACCGTGGTGTCGCGCTACTTCTTCGTGAAGCAAGGCAGCGTCTCGGAAGACCCGGGCACGGGGTCGGCCTGCGCGAATCTGGGCGGGTGGCTGCTTGCGATGAATCGCGACCTGCCGGCCGCGTTTCAGGTCGAACAGGGTGACGCCATCGGCCGGCCTTGCCGGTTGCGGTTGTCGGTCAGTGCGAGCGGTGAAATCGGCGTCGGCGGGCGCGTGATCGAACTCGGGCGTGGCGTGATCAACCTGTAGCGGAGACGATCCGGCCCGCGCCCCGGTTCACCGCGCCCCCACCCGCCACACCGTCACTTCGTGCAGCGTCTCGCCGAGCTTGAGCACCGTCGTCGGGAATGCCGGATGATTCGGCGAATCGGGAAAATGTTCGGCCTCCAGCGCGAACGCATCGGTTGGCCGATAGACCGTCCCGCCCTTGCCCGCGACGCTGCCGTTCAGCCCGTTGGCCGTATAGAACTGCAGCCCCGGCTGTGTCGTGTACACCTCGAGGAAACGCCCCGACGCCGGGTCGTAAACGCGCGCGGCAAACGCCGGCGCCGGCTGGCCGCCCTGGTCGAGCACCCAGTTCTGGTCGTACCCATGCGCGATGACGAGCTGCGGATATGCGTCGCGCAGATGCGCACCGATCGGTGTCAACTGGCGCAGATCCATCGGCGTGCCCGCCACGCTCGCCAGTTGCCCGGTCGGAATCGACGTATCGTCGGTCGGCGTGAAGCGCGAGGCGGCGATCTCGATCAGCTGCCGCTCGACGCTGCCGCCGGCCTGCCCCGCCAGATTGAAATAGCTGTGGTTGGTCAGGTTGACGACCGTGTCCTTGTCGGTCGTGGCGCGATAGTCGATGCGGATCTGATTGTCACGCGTCAGCGTGTAGGTGACGTCCGTCGTCAACGTGCCGGGAAAGCCGTTCTCGCCGTCAGGGCTCACGTAGCGCAGCGTGACGCTCGAACCGTTCGCGTCGCCGTGCGTACCGGTGACCGTCCATACCTTCGCGTCGAAACTGCCGGGGCCGCCATGCAGCGTGTTCGGCCCGTCGTTGACCGGCAGCGTCCACGTGCGGCCATCGAGCGGGAACCGCCCGCCGGCAATGCGGTTCGCATACCGGCCGATCAGTGCGCCGAAATGGATGTTGCCGTTGTGCGCTTCGTAGTCGTGCAGCGAATCGAAGCCGAGCGCGATGTCGGCAACGTGGCCGGCCCGGTCCGGCACGTTCAGTGCGGTCACGATGCCGCCATACGTGATGACTTGCAGCGTCACGCCGTGCCGGTTCGCGAGCGTGTACTGGCTCACCGCCTGCCCGGTCGCGGTCGTCCCGTAATCCGCGCGGCTGATCGATACGTCGGGCGCCGCCGATGCGGGCCCTGCGTGCAGCGCGAACACCCCGACCGCGCAGATCGCGAGCAGCGGGCATCGCGGCCAGATGCGTTTCATGGCAACCTCCGATACGGTGCGATCCGTGCGCATGCGCAAGCGGCGTGCCTGCTCGCGGCCACGTTTGCTATGCTTCGCGCATCCGCCTGCCCGAGCCGATCGCCGCCATGAACGCCCTCGATCCCGATATCGCGCGCACGCTGCGCGCCGCCTGCGACGCCTGCTTCGGCACGACGGCCGTGTGGCCGCTCGTCGAACGCGCGTACGGCGAGCCGCAGCGCTTCTACCACACGCTCTCCCATCTGGCGGAATTGTTCGCGCACCTCGCGCCCTATCGCGCGGACCCGCTGTGGCCGGCCATCGAGCTGGCCGTGTGGGCACACGACATCGTCTACGCGACGACACTGCCGGATCATGCGGACAACGAAGCGCTCAGCGCGCAATGGCTCGCGCAGGTCACGCACGCGCGTTGCGACGCAGCCTGGTTGCACGCGCATGCATCGCACGTGTCCGTTGCCCACGACCTGGTGCTGGCGACGAAGTCGCACCGGCTGCCTGGCGGATTCGCCGTCGATCCGGAATTGCAGCGCGCCGCGCAAATTTTCCTCGACGCCGATCTCGCGATCCTCACGGCCGCCCCCGAGCGGCTCCGCGAGTACGACCGCGCGATCGCGCGCGAGTGGGCGCAGGATCCCGATGCACCGTCGGCAGGCTTCCGCGCCGGCCGCAAACAGGCGCTCGAGCATCTGCGCGCGCAGGCCCCGTTGTTTCGATCGGCGGAATTCGCGCCGCTCGAGCAGCACGCGCAACGCAATCTCGACATGCTGATCGGCTTCTACGCATAAGCCCCCTGCGCACACCGCTACAGGCGCGCGCTTATCTGGCCGGCGTGGCGCAAGCCGCGCGCCGCACGGGCGATCGCCGCTACTGCGCCCGCCCCGCACCCGGCCGAATCGAGCCGCGCGGGATGCCCACGTTCCGATACCGAATGACGAGGCGAACCTCGCCTACCCGGCCCCGCATCACGACGATCAGGTATGGTCGGCGCGCCAGCGGCGAGGGCTGACGCCGGTCAAGCGCGTGAAGGTCCGCGAGAAGTGGCTCTGATCGGCAAAACCGCATGCGGCGGCGATCATGCTCAACGGCAGGCTCGGATTGCGCATCCACTCCTTCGCCCGTTCGACGCGCTGCACGATGAGCCAGCGATGCGGCGGCAGCCCGGTCGTCTGATGAAACGCCTTCACGAAATAGCTGCGGGACAGCCCGCATGCACTCGCCACGTCGGCCAGCCCGAGGTTGCCGTCGAGATGCTCGAGCAGCAATTCCTTCGCACGGCGCTCCTGCGACGGCGTGAGTTTCCCGTACGTCTTTTCCCGCCGCTCGCTGACGCCGCCGTAACGGTGGGCCACGTGCGCCTGAAACGCGAGGCCGACGTGATCGATGAACATCTGCGACGCCTGGTCGGGCCGCGCGAGCGCGGGCAGCAGCGACTGGCCGAGCGAGTGGACGATCGGATCGTGCGCGCTCAGGTGAGGCGGCAGGTAAAGCCGCGGCCGCTGCCGGCCGCCGAGGTCGTCCACCGTTTCCTCGAGCAGCGGGCGCGGCATGTGGAAATGCATGCAGTCGAACGCGCCCTTCAGATCGGCTACCCAGTCGCGATCGAGATCGTAAACCGTGACCGTGCCCGCGCCGTACGGCACGAACGGCGCGCGGCGGCCGTCGAGCCACAGATCCTGTTCGCCGAACGGGCGCAACTGCAACACGATGAGATCCGAATTCTCCAGTTGATAAGGCGCAGTGAGCCCGCTGTTGCGGCGCAGCGTCTGCAGCCGGACGATGCTGACCTGTCCCTTCGGCAGCGCTTGCGCGACGACGGTCTGCCGGACGTCGGCCGGGATGAAATCGGAAGAAGCGTTGTCCGCCTGACGTGCAGTCATGAGTGGAGACAAGCAGGTGAATGACGACGCGCATCAGTCTAGCAAACCACCATGACGCGCGCTGCCCTTCGTGCGGCACGCGCTGGTATGATGCGCCAGCCGCCCCTACCGGAACTCGCGATGAAGCTTTCATTCGAAGCGCTCGAAGCCCTCGACGCGATCGACCGTACCGGAACGTTCGCCGAAGCCGCGGAACTGCTGCATCGCGTGCCGTCCGCCCTGACCTACCTGGTGCAGAAACTCGAGAGCGATCTCGGCGTCATGCTGTTCGACCGCAGCGGCCGGCGCGCGAAGCTCACGCACGCGGGCCGCATCGTCGTCGAGGAAGGCCGGCGGCTCCTGCATGCGGCCGAACAGCTGGAGATGAAGGCGCAGCGCGCGCAGGCAGGCTGGGAAACCGAGGTCCGCATCTGTATCGACGAGATCCTGCCGTTCGACGCGATGTGGCCGTTCGTGCACCGGTTCTATGCACTCGGGATGGATACGCGGCTGCGGCTGTCGACCGAAGTGCTCGGCGGCACCTGGGACGCGCTGATCTCGCGCCGCGCGGATCTCGTCGTCGGCGCCGCCGGAGCGCCGCCCGAACTGCCGAACATCATCGCGCGCCCGATCGGCGCGCTGAAGCACGTGTTCGCCGTTGCGCCGACCCATCCGCTCGCCGCGCTCCCCGAGCCGCTGTCGATGACGGCGGTCGTCCAGTATCGCGGCGCGGTGATCAGCGATACGTCGCGCGAGTTGCCGCCGCAGTCGGTGGCGATCGACGCGGGCCAGCCGACGCTCGCGGTGCCGACGCTCGCGGCCAAGCTCGATGCGCAATGCGAAGGGCTCGCGGTGGGCACGCTGCCGGAATGCATCGCCGCGCGCGCGATCGCCGACGGCAAGCTCGTCGCCCGCCGGGTGACCGGCATGCGCGATACCACGCATTGCTATCTCGCCTGGCGCAGCGACGAGGCCGGCCGTGCCCTCCTGTGGTGGGTCGAGCAACTCGATCGCCCCGATCTCGTCGATCGCCTTTTGCAGCTCGCGTGATCGCGCCGTCCGTGCGCCCCGCGCAATCGTGTTGTCTGCCTTCCCGCCTGAACGACCCGACTCACCTGAACGCTTGCAGCGCGCCGGCCCTTGGCCGCTGCGCTTGCCCGCGCGCGTGCTTCGGCGCCAGCGAAGGTCACTGACCGCGGCGCGGCCCGCGTCAGACGATCGAATCGTGCACGCGCTTCATTTCCTTCTCGAGCCACGCGATCAGGCTGAATGACGCGTGCGCCTTCTCGACCGGCGGGATCATCAGCCGTTCCTCGGTCGCGATATGTTCGGTGACCGATTCACACATCAGCCTGCCGAGCTCCGGCTTCCTGCGGATCAGCGCCGACAGGTCCTCGCTGCGCAACTGCAGGACGGTCATCGCGGTCACCGCATGCACGGTCGCATGCAGGCGCGTGCCGGCCAGCACGACCGATTGCCCGATCGCATCGCCGGGCGCCATGCGCCGCACCTCGACGTCGCCCGACGGGCCCGGCACGAATACGGCCGCGACGCCGGATTCGACGATCGTCAGCACGCGCGTATCCGAATTCGACGCATAGATCACGTCGCCCTGGCCGAACGAACGCGTTACCAGCGCATCGGCCAGCGCGGCGAGATCGTCGTCGTCGACGCGCGCGAACAGGTCCACCGCACGCAACAGCAGCAACCGGCGCGATACGTCATGCTGGTCGTGCCCGTCGCGCCCGTCCGCCGCCGCTGACGGCGCGGTGCTCGCGAGCGGCCGCCACGCGGTGCCTGCCGCGGCCAGATGCCGATGCGCGAGATCGTACAGTGCGTTGCGCACGGCCGTCGTCTTCTGCAGCGCGTCGACGTAACAGAGGAGCTCGTAGCGAATCGCGTTGGTGCCGAATGCCTTCACGACGGCAACGGGCGCGGGGCGCGCGAGTACGTCGAGCGAACTGGCCGCTGCCCGCTCGAGCGCGCCGACGACGACCGCCGGCCGCATCGCGGGATCGACGTCGAGCGCGAGCGTCACGCCGTGCAGGCCGGACGGTTCGCTGAGGTTCACGATCGTTGCGCGAGCCGCGGCGCTGTTCGGCACGACGACCAGGTTGCCGAGGCTGTCGATCAGCTTCGTCGCCCGCCAGTTGCTCTCGACGATCCGCCCTTCGATCTCGCCGATCGACACGGTGTCGTTCAGGCGAAACGGCTGCGTGGTGTTCAGCACGAGCCCGGAGAACACGTCGTTCAGCGTGTTCTGCAGTGCGAGACCGAGGATCACCGCCACGGCGCCGGACGTCGCAACGACGCCGCTCAACGGCAGGCCGAGCACGTAGCCCAACGCGGCGACCGCCGCCGCGCCGAACACGACGCCCGCGGCGATGTCGTGAAAGAGCCGCTGGCTGCGCCACGCGGGCGGCAACAGCAGATGATCGAGCAGCAGGCTGAAGACGATCGCGCATTGCAGCCACCACACGATGCAGATGGCCTGGAGCGCGACGCGGTCGAGGCCCGTGGCCGACGCGGGAACGGCGAGCGGGCTCACGCCGTGCGCGAACAGCACGGCGGTCAGTGCGGCGAACGCCGCGCAGCGCCACACGGCCCGCATCGCGCCGCGACCGCGCCCGAACAGACGCCATGCGACGAGATCGGCCAGCACGATCGGCGCGCCGTACAGCGCGGTATCGGAGAGATTCAGCATATCGGAACGCAACGATGGCGACGGCAGCGTGACGGTCGGACCGTCGCCGCTGCGACGGGATGATGGGCGCGGGCGACGCCCGCGGCCACGTTACTCGCGCCGGCGCACCACGCCCGGCAACGCATAGCGGCCGGCGCCCGCGATCGCGATCGTGCCGAACAGGATCAGCAGCATCCACGCGAACTGCGCATCGCGCAGCGACCAGTCGGGATGGACGAACACCAGCGCGACGAGCGTGATGATCATCACCGGCAGCGCGGCGAGGCGCGGCCATACGCCGACGATCATGAATACCGGGCACACGACTTCCGCGAAGATCGCAAACAGGATCGACAGCGTGCGGCCGAGATGGAACGGATCCTCGATGGCGGCGGCTTCCGACGTGTAGTGCAGGACTTTGGGCAAGCCGTGAACCACGAGCAGCAGCACGCTGGCGGTGACGCGCAGGAACAGCAGGCCGAGGTCGGCCGCGTGGCGGGAAAGGTCGGATTCGGGAAATTTCATGCGGCGATTCGTCCGGTTGGGCGGGTACGCGACGGCGCAGGTAGCGCCGCACGCGTCGCGACGCCCGCGTGGCGAATGGCGTCGCGATATCTCGGCGCGCGCACGGGATCGCCACGCAAGCGTGCCGGAATGGCCGCGCCTTACGCACGCAATCTACGCGTGCCGCGTGCCCGTGTCCTTGAGCCGCGCTGAAACGTTCTGAAGCGCGGAAGGCACACCGCCCATCCGCCGTCAGCCCTCGCGTGCCGGCAGCTCCGCCTCGGCCGCATCGAAGCCGAGCGCGTGCACTTCCGACCACGCGTCATGCACCGCCTGCGTCGATCCGGCCGTATGCGCGAGCGCCGCCGCATATGCGGCGAGCAAGCGCACGCGCGCATCGGCGGCCTCTGCCGTGGTGTCGGCGTCGCGCATCGCATCGAGCGCCACGCGCGCCCGTTCGCGGCATTCGTCGACGAGCGACAGGTCGAACAGGCAAGGCACCGCGACGGCCGCGAGCGCGATGCCGAGCGCCGCATCGCCGTTCGCCGAGAATGCCCAGTCGAGCGCGGCACGCAGGTTGCCGAGCTCGCGCCGCACCGCATCGAGCCGCGTGGGGCCGCCGTGCTCGCTGCCCCGCGCGCCACCGCCATGCGCCGCTTGCCGGAACAACGCGAGGAAATAGCCGGCGTGCGCACGCGCGGCCGCCGCGCCGTCGCCGTGCGCGTCGAGCTGCTGCTGCGCGTAAGCGCGCGTGGTCGTCAGCAATCGGTAGCGCGGCGCGCCGTGCGCGGTCTCGAGGATCAGCAGCGATTTCGACACGAGGCCCGCGATCGTATCGAGCAGGTCGGCGCCGGCCAGCCCGTTCGGGCCGACCACCGCGCGCACGGCCTCGATCGAGAAACCGTCGCGGAACACGCCGAGCCATCGCAACAGCAGGCGCTCGGCATCGCCCAGCAGCCGGTCGCTCCAGTCGTACATCGCCTGCAGCGTCTGATGGCGCGGGAGCGCGGTGCGGAAACCGCCCGTCAACAGCCGGAAATGATCGTCGAGATGGGCCGCCAGCACGTCGATGCCGAGCACGGCGGCACGCGCCGCGGCCAGTTCGATCGCGAGCGGCAGACCGTCGAGCCGGCGGCAGACCGACGCCATCAGCGACAGGCTGCGCGCATCGAGCGGAAAACGCGGATCGGCCGCGCGTGCGCGTGCGGCGAACAACTGCACGGCGCTCGCGCGCATCGCATCGTGATCGGCCGCGCCTTCATCGGGCACGTCGAGCGGCAGCACCGGGCACACGCGCTCGCCGTGAATGCGCAGCGATTCCCTGCTCGTCGCGAGCACGCACAGCCCGTCGTCCGCGTCGGTCAGCGCGCTCGCGATCCGCGCCGCGGCATCGAGCAGATGCTCGCAATTGTCGAGCACGAGCAGCATCCGGCGGCGTGCGACCGCAGCGAGCACGGCTTCGAGGGTCAGCGCGCCGGTCGGCTGAGCGATGCCGAACGCACCCGCGAGCGCATCCGGCACGAAGCGCGGGCACGCGACCGTCGCGAGCGACACGAACACGGTGCCTTCGGGAAAACGCGCGTCCGCGCGCGCGGCCGCTTCGATCGCGATGCGCGTCTTGCCGATGCCGCCCGCGCCGACCAGGGTCACGATGCGTGCGTCCTGCAATGCGGCCAGCACCTCGCCGACCATGTGTTCGCGGCCGAACAGCGCGCCGGGCGCGGCGGACGGCCGCGACATCGCCGGGCGCACGGGCGCGCCGCCGTCGTCATGTTGCTCGATGACGAGCCGATAGCCGCGGCCCGGCACCGTCACGATCAGGTTCCGGTCGTCGGCCAGCGCCTTGCGCAGCGACGCGATGTGCACCTGCAGGTTGTTTTCTTCCACCACGGTGTGCGGCCACACGCGCTGCATGATTTCGTCTTTCGATACCAGTGCGCCGTTCGCCCGAATCAACAGCTCGAGAATCTCGAATGCGCGGCTACCGATGCGCAACAGCTTGCCGTTCGAACGAATTTCACGTCTGTCGAGAAAAACGTGAAGTGTTCCAATTCGGATCATCGCAATTTCTTGATGGTGACATTCAACGGCGCACGGTTTAAACCCGGCGCCGGTTTCGCGTCAATGCTACGGTATTTACGTAGCAGAATGATTCAAATTATCAGAATGAAGCGATCGAATTTTTTGAAATGACGAAAAATACCGCGGCGACGTGGTGTGGCACGCGTGTGACCATATGCACCCGAATGCGGCAAGAGAAGCACGGCGGCGCACGATTCATGTGCGAATTGCCGATTCGCTCGTAAATATGATTTACATATATCAGACGATATGCTTGCCGGTTCGGGAAAATTCGACGTATTTTCCGTTAGATTCGGCCGGTCGATCGAATGCGCGCGGGCGCCGCATATAGCGCCGGTAGATCGTCGCTCCGTGCCGATAGCGGAACGATTCCCGTTTCGAGCAGCCGTGCGATCGGGCCTGTGCAAACCGCGGCCATTCGTCGCGCGGTATCGGCAAGCGTGTCGCCGCCGCCTCCGTTCCGAGATTGATGGCGTCACGACGTACCGCGCCGGTCGCAACCGATGCCACGCCGCGCTGCCGGGCGTCATGGCCGGGACTGCCGCGCGGCGAACACGTCGAGCGCCGACGCCAGAATCATCTCGCGGCAGTTCGCCGGCCGTTTCGCGCCGCGCCACTGGGGCTTGTAGATGGCATCGCCGACCCGGATCGGCCCGCCGGTGAGCGCGCACCGCCCGCTCCCGCGCGCCTTCGCGCTGATCCAGCGCTGCTCGTCGTAGCGGCAGTGCGTCGGGTCGCTCCATGACACCAGCATCGACGAATCGGTCTGCCGCTCGGCGGTGACGATCGCGCTGCGGCGGCGTATGTCGCCGCTCGACGGCGTCGGCGCGTCGCCGCGATGGCCGCGGCGCGGGCCGTCCGCCTGTCGCGTGCGCGGCGCCGGCATCGACCGGACGCCCGCCAGGGAAGGCGGCCCGAGCGACGTGATCATGTGCTCCCAGCGATTGAAGGCATCCATGGCGGCATATCCAGGCAAGTGACGGGCGGTGCGGGTGTCGGATCCGTGCGCGCGGCGCGAAACGTGTGCGGATGATCCAATGTCGACGATAGTCGCCGTTCGCTGAAGAGTCCCGGTCGCGCGCTTAATTTTTCTGCAGCCCGGCCAATTTCCCTCGGCGGCGCGTTCAAGAAAATTCAGCCGGATTTCAGTACGGCGCATATCGCGCCGCGATACGCTCCCGGCGGCATTCGTTCGTCCGCGCCCGCACGAACCGGCGTGCGACGACGCAAGCGGACCGGCTGCCGGCGGGATGGCCGCGGCCGGTCGTTACCGATCCACCATCCCGCGCGGCATCGTTGCGCCGCATACCTCAGGAGTCCAGATGCACCCCGTACAGACCGACGCCGTTCCGTCGGCGCGCCGCCGCGACATGCTGCTTGCCGGCGCGACGGCCGTCGCGGCAGCCGCGCTGCCCGCGATGGCGGCCGCGGCCGGCACCCCCGCCCGCAGCGCCTCTTCAGCCCACCCAGGAGCCCATTCGATGAACACGATCACCACCCAGGACGGCACGCAGATCTACTTCAAGGACTGGGGCACCGGCCGCCCGGTCGTGTTCTCGCACGGCTGGCCCCTGTGTGCGGACGCGTGGGACGCGCAGATGCTGTTCCTCGTGCAGCACGGCTATCGCGTGATCGCGCACGACCGCCGTGGCCACGGCCGGTCGAGCCAGCCGTCGCGCGGCAACGACATGAACACGTACGCGGACGATCTCGCCGCCCTGCTCGACGCCCTGGACGTGCGCGAAGCCACGCTCGTCGGCCACTCCACGGGCGGCGGCGAAGTGGCGCGCTACATCGGCCGCCACGGCACGAAGCGCGTGTCGAAGGCCGTGCTGATCGGCGCGGTGCCGCCGCAGATGGTGAAGTCGCCGACCAACCCCGGCGGCCTGCCGATGGACGTGTTCGACGGCATCCGCAAGAACGTCGCCGAGAACCGTTCGCAGTTCTACAAGGATCTCGCGGTGCCGTTCTTCGGGTTCAACCGCCCGAACGCCAAACCGTCGCAGGGCACGATCGACGCGTTCTGGTCGCAGGGCATGATGGGCGGCATTCACGGCCAGTACCTGTGCGTGAAGGAGTTTTCCGAAGTCGACTACACGGACGATCTCAAGAAGATCGACGTGCCGACGCTCGTGCTGCACGGTGACGACGACCAGATCGTGCCGATCGACGATTCGGCCCGGCTGTCGTCGAAGATCGTCAAGCACGCGCAGTTGAAGGTGATCGAAGGCGGGTCGCACGGCATGTGCGTCGTGAACGCCGATCGCATCAACGCCGAGCTGCTCGCGTTCCTGCAGGCGTAAGCGCACCGTCTGCCGTCGCGGCGCGCACGCCGCTTCGGCAGACGTGCCCTTCAGGATTTTTCAGAAAAATTCAGCCGCGCCGCGCTCACGGCGAGCGCACCGGCCGCAGCAGAATGCCGAGCAGCGCGCCGGCGAGCGCAAAGGCCATCGCCACGCGGAAATTGTCGGCCAGCGCGAGCGTGGTCGCCTGCACGCGCACCGCCCGATCGACGAGCGCGTAGGCGGCCTGGTTGCCGGTCGCGACCGTGGCGCCGTGCGCGACCAGCGACGCCGCGCCGGCGCGCAGCCGCCCGAGCGTCTCGGGATCCGACAGCGACACATGCAGACCGACGAGATTCGAATGGGTACCCTCCCTGATCCGCTGAATCACCGCGATCGACGTCGTGCCGAGCTGCCCGCTCAGCAGGCGCGTGGTCTGCACGACCGCGCCGAACGTCAACGCGTGTTCCGCCGTCACGTGCTTGCCGAAGAAGAAGATCACCGACGTCAGCGCCATCGTCTGCCCGAGCGCCTGCAGCAGTTGCGACGGAATGAAGTCGGGTTCGGCCCACACCGGCGTGAGCCGCGACCCGAGCGCGAACGCGATCGCCACCGTCACGAAGCCGGCCACGATCAGCCGGCGCGGATCGACGCGCTGCAGCAACAGTGCGACGCACGGCGCGAACAGCAGCTGCGGGATCGCGATCCAGCGCAGCGTATCGCCGATCTGCAACGGCCGAAGCCCGTAGGTGCTGGCGAGGAACAGCGACGGGATGAAGCTCGTATTGAGCACGGTGAAGCGCACGAGGCCGACGAGCACGATCAGCAGCGCGATGTTGGGCCGTGCGAGGTAGCCGAGATCCAGCCCCGCGCGCGGCGACGCGAGTTCGTGGATCAGGAACGCGGCGATCATCAGGATGCCGGCGGCCAGCAGCGCGACGATCAGCGGCGACTGCAGCCAGAACAGCCGTTCGCCCTGGTCGAGCGCGACGCACAGGCACGCGAAGCCGCCGGCGCCGAGCAGCATCCCGCGCGCATCGATGCCGGACGCGAAGCGCTTGACCGGCTCGTCCGCCAGCGACAGCAGCAGGCACGCGATGAACGGCACCGTCAGCACCGCGTTCTGCCAGAACAGCCAGCGCCAGCTCAGGTGTTCGCTGTACCAGCCCTCGAGCGTGGCCGACAGGTTCAGCGACATCTCGAGATTCATCGCATACGCGGCGATGCCGAACGCAATGAGCCGCGGCGGCAGCGTCCGGACGACGAAGCCAACCGTCAGCGGGACGAACACGCCGGACGCGAGCCCCGCGATCGCCTGGAACACGACGAACGCGCCGAACTGCGTGCAGAGCGGCAGCACGGTTTCGGCACCGAGAAACACGACGGCGCCCGCGACCAGCACACGGCGCGTGCCGAACATGAATGCCGCGGCGATCGCGAGCGGCCCGACGAACATCTGCGACGCGGTAAACGCGGTGTTGATCCACGCGCCTTCGTCGAAACCGACGCCCAGCGCGCCGCGCACGTCGGCGAGCCCGAGCGACGTGATCCGCGACGTCAGCGTCGCGATGATCGCGCCGAGCAGCACGGCCGCGATCGCGGCGATCGACCGGAACGTCGGGATGTCCGGCGCCGCCGCCGGCGCGGCACGACCAGTCGCAAACGTGGTGTTCATCGTCAGGCGGCTCCCCGCTGTCAAGCTGGCGCAAGCATAACGCGATGCGTCGAACCCTGCCCGTACGATGGAGTTTGCCGATCATGACCTCACCTTCCGCCGATACGCCGGCCGCTTCGGCGCCGCCGCCCGCCGCGCCCGTTCGCTCGCGCCGGCCCGCGATCGTGGCGATCGCTGTGCTCGCGCTGCTGCTCGTCGCATTGCTCGTGTACGAGTTCGACGCGCGCGATCGCGGCACCGACGACGCATACGTGACCGGTCACCTGCACGTGATCTCGCCGCGCGTGGCCGGCACGGTCGAGCGCGTGCTCGTCGACGACAACCAGTTCGTGCATGCCGGCGACGCGCTCGTGCAGATCGACCGGCGCGACTTCGACGTGCGGGTCGCGGCGCAGCGCGCACGCGTCGCCCAGGCGCATGCCGATGCGAGCCGCGCACACGCGCTGATCGAGCAGGCGGACGCGGCGCTCGTGTCCGCACACGCCGATGCGGAAAAAGCCGAACTCGATTACGCGCGTGCACGCGAACTGACCCGCGAGACGCCGCGCGGCCTGTCGAAGCAGGAGTTCGATGCGGCCGATGCCGCCCGCAAGTCGGCCCGCGCGCGCGTCGCGGCGGCCGATGCGCAACGGCGCAGCGCCGTCGCCGCCGCTGAAGCCGCCGACGCCGCGGCGAGCCAGAACGACGCCGAGTTGCGCGACGCGCTGCTGCAGCTCGGCTACACGGCGGTCGTCGCGCCGTCGGACGGCTACGTCGGCAAGAAGACCGTCGAGACCGGCGAACATGTCGCGCCCGGCCAGGCGCTGCTCACGCTCGTCGAGCCGCACCCATGGATCGTCGCGAATTTCCGCGAGACGCAGCTTCGCCGCGTACGTGCCGGCGATGCCGTGCAATTGCACTTCGATGCGCTGCCGCAACGTGCGTTCACCGGCCACATCGACAGCCTGTCGCCCGCGACGGGCGCCCAGTTCGCATTGCTGCCGCCCGACAATGCGACCGGCAATTTCACGAAAGTCACGCAGCGCGTGCCGGTGAAGATCCTGCTCGACGGCCCGGCCGCGACGGAGCCGCGCATCCGACCCGGGCTGTCGGTCGTCGTCACGCTGCAAGCCGACGGCGAATCGCGATGAAGCGCGCCGCCGCCGTACTCGCCGCCAGCCTGCTCGCCGCATGCTCGATCGCGCCGCAACCGCTCGCGCCCGTGCCGGTCGGACACGACGGGTTCCGCCATGCCGATCCGTCGACCAATACGTCGACCGATGCGCGCACGCCGTCGCTCGCTGCGTGGCCCGCCTGGTTCGGCGACCCGCAACTCGGCCGCCTCGTCGACGCCGCGCTCGCGCACAACCTCGATATCCGCGCGGCGGCCGCGCGCGTCGACCAGGCGCAGGCGCTGCTCGGCGTGCGCGATGCCGCGCTGGCGCCGACCGTGCGCGTCGACCCGTCGTTCAGCCGCACGCGCGTATCCGGCACGGTCGACAACGCGTTGCCGAAGCGCACGATGCACAACTGGTCGGTTCCCGTCGCCGCGAGCTACGAAGTCGATCTATGGGGCCGCTTGCGCGGCGACGCCGACATCGGCGAACAGAACGTGCTGCAGGCGGCGGCCGACCGCGATGCGGTGCGTCTGCGGGTGGCGACCGAAGTGGCCGTCGACTACCTGACGCTGCGTTACGTCGACGACGATCTCGTGACGCTCACGCGCGCGATCGGGCTGCGGCGCACCGCGCTCGACGTGATCGCCGCCCGCGTGCGGGCCGGCGCGGCGAGCGATCTCGACGGGCTGCGCGCATCGGCCGATCTCGATACCGCGCATGCCGATCTCGCGGAGAGCCGCCGGCTGCGCGAGAACCTCGTCGACGCCATCGCGGTGCTGACCGGCGTGTCGCCGACCGCATTCGACGTCGACGCGCGCGCCGTGCCCGTGCAAGTGCCGGACGTGCCGGCCGGGCTGCCGTCCACGCTGCTCGCCCGACGCCCGGACGTATTCGCGGCGGCACGGCGCGCCGATGCAGCATCGCTCGAACTGGGCATCGCGCGCACCGCATGGCTGCCGACGCTGACGCTGACCGCCGACGGCGGCTTCGCGACCCGCGATCTGCGCACATTCCTCGACCGCAACAGTTCGCTGTGGAGCCTCGGCGCGAACGTCGCGCTGACGCTGTTCGACGGCGGCAAGCGCGAGGCGATGGTCGCAGCCGCGCGGGCCGGCATGGACGCAGCCGACGCCAACTATCGCGCGATCGCGATCGGTGCGTTGCGCGACGTGCAGGACGCGCTCAACGACATCGCCGCGCAAAAAGAGCGGATCGTGCGTTACGACGACGCGGCGCGCGCGACGGATGCAGCCGCGCGGCTGTCGCTGAGCCGTTACGCGCACGGGTACGTCAGCTATCTGGAAGTCATCGACGCCGATCGCGATGCGCTGAATGCGCGGCGCCAGCTGATTCACAGCCGGCAGGCGCTGGCCGTCGCAACGGTGAGCCTCGTGCGCGCATTGGGCGGCGGGTGGACGCCGCCGGCACGCGCCGGCCGGGACGGATGGCGCGACGCGACGCAGGCGGACGCGCGATGAATCCATCGAACGGCCCGCACCTGCGTCACGCGCGCGCTAGCCGATGCGCATCCTCGCCGAGAAACCGGTGCACGAAAGTCACCGCCATCGCGCCTTCGCCGACCGCCGACGCGACGCGCTTGACCGATCCGGATCGCACGTCACCGGCCGCGAACGATCCCGGCACGCTGGTTTCCAGGTGATACGGCCGTCGTTCGAGCGGCCACACGCGCTCGAACGACGGACAGTCGTACAGGTCGCCGCCGGTGACCAGATAACCGTCCGGATTGCGAATGATGTCGGTGTCCTTCGCCCAGTCGGTATTCGGCGCGCCGCCGATGCACACGAACAGGCGCGTGGCCGGCAGCCGTTCGCGGGTGCCATCCGCCGAGCGAAGCTCGATCGCGTCGAGCCAGCCGTCGCCGTGCAGCGCGGCGACGCTCGACCGGTAGCGGACCTCGATGTTCGGCGTGCGCTCGATCCGGTCGATCAGGTAGCGCGACAGCGTGTCCGCGAGCGACGCACCGCGCACGAGCATGGTCACCTGACGCGCATGCCGCGAGAAATTCATCGCGGCCTGGCCGGCCGAATTGCCGCCGCCGACGATGAACACCTGCTCGCCCGCGCACATCGGCGCTTCGCTCGACCCGGCGCCGTAGAACAGCCCCGCATTCAGGAACGCCGGCTCCTCCGGCAGCCCGAGGCTGCGATATTCGATGCCGGTCGCGCAGATGTTCGCGCGCGCGACCAGGATCGACCCGTCGGCGAGCTCGACGCGGATCTTGCCGTCGACGAACGTCGCATGCACGCCCTCGCGCATCGTCAGCAGCTCGACGCCGAACTTCACCGCCTGCTCGCGCGCGCGTTCCGCGAGCGCCGCGCCCGGGATGCCGTCGGGGAAGCCCATGTAGTTCTCGATCAGCGAACTCGTGCCGGCCTGCCCGCCTATCGCGCCGCGTTCGATCACGACCGCGCGCAGCCCTTCGGACGCCGCGTAGACCGCCGCCGACAGCCCGGCCGGCCCCGCGCCGTAGATCGACACGTCGTATTCGACGAAGCGCGGGCGCGCGACCCAGCCGAGCCGCGCGGCGATCTCGGCCAGGGTCGGCTGGTACAGGCGCGAGCCGTCCGGAAAGATCACGACCGGCAGCCGGATGTCGCGCAGCGGCGCGATGCCGAGCACCTGCGCGCAGTCGGCGTCGGATGTCAGCTCGCACCAGTCGTACGCAATCATGCGCCGCTGCAGGAAATCGCGGATCGCGTACGCGTCCCTGCTGCGCGGCAAACCGACGATCCGCACGTGTTGCGGTTGATCCATGAGCGCCTCCCGATGATGTCGATGTCGGATGCGGTCCGGCCGGTGCCGCTGCCGGACGCATTCGCGACTGTACGCCGCCGCCGCGCGCCGCGCGGGCCGCTTCATGACAATTAAGGTCCGGCAGCGACGCGACGCTGCACAATGCCGCGTACCCCCCCGCTTGCGGCCTCGTGCCGGCCGCGCCGCGAGCGTCGCTCCCGCGCCGGCATCGGAGCGCAAGATGGCCAACGCCTGTACGCATCTCGACGAAGCACGCGTGTTCGACACCGACAAGGACTACTGTGAGGATTGCATCAGATCGGGCAGCCGCTGGGTGCATTTGCGGATGTGCCTGATCTGCGGGCACGTCGGCTGCTGCGACTCGTCGCCGAATCGCCACGCGAGCCGGCATTTCCGTGAAACCGGCCACCGGCTCGTCCGCTCGATCGAGCCTGGCGAGCGCTGGATCTGGTGCTATGAGGACGAAGTCGTCGCCGGCGAGATCCCGTCATGACGTGACGCGCGGGGCCGCCGCGACACCGTGCCCGTCATCCGCCCGCGCGCCGCGCCCCGGCCGACCCGGGGCCGGACACCGTTCAGAACGTTTCAGCGCCGCTTCAGGCAATGATCGCGGCCTCTGCGTAGACTGCCGTTCATGAGCTGCCGCGCAGGACGGCGCTCGGCGCCCGTTATCGACTGCTGGAGTGAGAACATGATCCCCGTCGCCAATCACCGCCGCGCCGCAAGACGGCCGCGGCCGCATCGGACGGCCACGCACGGCCGACACGCATCGTCCGGTGTTGCCGCGCATCGCATCACTTGCGCCGCATCGCGTCGCATGGAGCGCGCATGAAGCACAAACGACTCTGGATCGGCGCGGCCGGCATCGCGATCGCGGCCTGCGCCGTCGCGATCGGCATCATGGTCCGGCCGTCGATCGCGCCGATCGATCCGCCCGCGCCCGCTTCGTTCGATCCGCAACTGGTGCGCGCCGGCGCGCGCGTCGTCGCGCTGGGCGACTGCGTCGTGTGCCACACGGCGAAGGACGGCAAGCCGTTCGCGGGCGGCCTGCCGCTCGCGACGCCGTTCGGCACGATCTATGCGACCAACATCACGCCGGATCCGGAAACCGGCATCGGCCGCTGGTCGCGCGACGCATTCGCCCGTGCACTGCGCACCGGCATCGGGCGTAACGGCCAGCCGCTTTACCCGGCGTTTCCGTACATCCATTTCACGAAGATGTCGGATGACGACATCGCCGCCGCGTACGCGTACCTGATGACGCGTGAGCCGGTACATGCGACGGCGCCCGCCAACGACCTGATATTTCCGCTGAACTTCCGGCCGCTGGTCGCGTTCTGGAACGTGCTGTTCCTGCGCGAAGGCGCGTATCAACCGGACCCCGCGCAGTCCGCGCAATGGAACCGCGGCAAGATGCTCGTCGACGGGCTCGGCCATTGCGCGTCGTGCCATTCGCCGCTGAACGCGATCGGCGGCGAACAAAGCGGCCGCGCATTCGACGGCGGTATCGTCGACGGCTGGGAAGCGCCGCCGCTCAATACGCTCGGCCATGCCGCGCGGCCGTGGACGCAGGCGCAACTCGTCACGTACCTGCGCACCGGCCGCGCGAGCGAGCACGGCGCGGCGGCCGGACCGATGCTGCCGGTCACGCGCGATCTCGCGACGGTGCCGGTGGAAGACGTCGAAGCGATCGCCACGTACATCCTGTCGATCCAGAAGCCGGCGAACGGACAGGCGACCGCGGCCGCCGCACCGGCCGAACGCGCCGCGACGACGCCCGCCGCGCAGCGCGGCGCGGTGCTGTTCCAGGCATCGTGCGCGCAGTGCCACGGGCCGGCCGCGCCGATGCAATCGATCGGCGAGCGGCCGACGCTTGCGTTCAGCACGGCCGTGAACGCCGATACGCCGCGCAACGCGATCCAGATGATGTTCAACGGCATCGGCTGGCACGGCGAGGACACGCTGAACTACATGCCGTCGTTCATCGACCAGTACGACGACGCGCAGATCGCCGATCTCGCCGCGTACGTGCGCGCGACCTACACCGATCGCCCCGCATGGTCGGGCGTCGACGCGCTTGCCGCAAAACTCAGAAAAGAGGATTCCGCACGATGATCACCCTCACCGTCAACGGCGTGCGGCATACGCTGGACATCGATCCGTCCACGCCGTTGCTGTATGCGCTGCGCAACGACCTGCACCTGCATGGCGCGAAGTTCGGCTGCGGCCTCGGGCAATGCGGCGCGTGCACGGTGATCGTCGACGGCAAGCCGACGTTCTCGTGCCTGATGCCGGTGGCCGCGGTCGGCACGCGCAGCGTGCGCACCATCGAGAGCCTCGGCACCGCCGAGCATCCGGGCCCGCTGCAGCGCGCGTTCGTCGAGCATCAGGCCGCGCAGTGCGGCTACTGCATCGCCGGGATGATCATGCGCGCGCAGGCCCTGCTCGAGCGCAACCCGAAGCCGACCGAACAGGAGCTGCGTACGCACATGGAACCGAACCTGTGCCGCTGCGGCACGCATATGCGGATCCTCGCGGCCGTGCGCTCGGTCGCCGGGCTGCCGGCCCCCGAACCGGCTTCCGCTCCCGTCACGATCAGCAAGGGGCTGTAATGAATTCCCACGACGATATCGACGAAGGCCGCCGGCACTTCATCGTCTCCGGCGCGCTGTTCGTCGCGTTCACGCTCGCGCCGGCCGCGCGCGCGGCCGCACAGCTCGTGATCGCGGACGAAGGGGCCGCCGTGCACGTGGCGAAAGCCACGCAGGCGCTCGCCGGCAGCCTGAAGACCAATCCGCTGCTCGACGCATGGATCAAGATCGCGCCCGACGGCAAGGTCACCGTATTCACCGGCAAGGTCGAGCTCGGCACCGGCGTGCGCACCGCACTGCTGCAGGTGGCGGCCGAAGAACTCGACATGAAGCCGTCGCTGATCACGTTCCTGACGGCCGACACCGGCGCATCGCCCGACGAAGGGTTGACCGCCGGCAGCCACACGATGGCCGACAGCGGTTCCGCGCTGCTGAACGCGGCCGCGCAGGTGCGTGCGCTGCTGGTGGAAGGCGCGGCGAAGCGTTTCGGCGTCGACGCGCACACGCTGACGACCGCCGACGCGGTGATCAAGGCGCCCGACGGCCGCACGATGACCTACGGCGACGCGATCCGCACCGTCGACCTGCATCGCAGCGCCGCGCCCACGTCGCCGCTGAAGAGCCCGGCGACGTTCACGGTGATCGGCACGTCGCTGCCGCGCGTCGACATCCCGAACAAGGTGACGGGCGGCGTCAGCTACGTGCAGGACATGGAATTGCCCGGCATGCTGCACGCGCGCGTGGTGATGCCGCCGGTGTACGAAGCGAAGCTGCTGTCGTTCGACGAGGCGGCGATCCTGAAGCTGCCGGGCGTCGTGCGGATCGTGCGCAACGGCAGCATGCTCGCGGTGGTCGCGCAGGGCGAATGGCAGGCGGTGGTCGCGCAACGCGCGCTGGCCGCCGCGTGCCGCTGGTCGCCCGGCCGCAAGCTGCCCGATCGCGCCACCGTGCATGCCGACCTGAAGCGGATCTCGACGCAGCGCATCGAGATCGCGAACACGCACACGGCCACCGCGCCGGCCGTGAAGACGCTGAGCGCGACGTTCCTGAAGAACTACCTGCTGCACGGCTCGATCGGGCCATCGTGTGCGGTCGCGCACCTCGAGAACGGGGCGATGACGGTGTGGACCCACTCGCAGGGCGTTTATCCGCTGCGCGACGCGCTGGCCGAGATGCTGTCGATGCCGAAGGCGAGCATCCGCTGCATTCACACCGAAGGATCGGGCTGCTACGGACACAACGCGGCGGACGACGCAGCCGCGCACGCGGCGCTGATCGCCACCGCGATGCCCGGCAAGCCGATTCGCGTGCAGTGGATGCGCGAGCAGGAACATACGTGGGACCACTTCACGCCGGCGATGGTGACCGAGGTCAGCGCATCGCTCGACGCGAACGGCCGCATCGTCGACTGGAACTACGCGCTGTGGAGCAGTTCGCACAACGAGCGGATCGTCAACGCCGGCCGGCTGCTGCCGGCGCGGATGCTGGAGCCGCCGTTCGTGCCCGCGCCGTCGACGCCGATGCTGCAACCGGAGGGCGGCGCCGATCGCAACGCGATTCCGCTGTACGCGCTGCCGAATCAGCACATCGTGAACAACTTCTCGCCGACGATGCCGCTGCAGACGTCCGCGATGCGCTCGCTCGGCGCACACACCAACGTGTGGGCGATCGAAAGCTTCATGGACGAGCTCGCGCACGCGGCCGGTGTCGATCCGGTCGAATTCCGGCTGCGCCACATGGAAGACCATCGCGCGCTTCAGGTGATCAAGCTCGCAGCGACGCACTTCGGCTGGCCGCGGCCGCCGCGCGCGCGCAACCGCGGCGTCGGCTTCGCGTTCGGCAAGTACAAGAACCTGATGGCGTACGTCGCGATCGCGGTCGAGGTGTCGGTCGTGCCGGAAACCGGCCAGGTGACGCTCGAGCACGCGGAAGCCGCCGTCGACGCGGGCCAGGTCGTGTCGCCGGACGGGATCCGCAACCAGATCGAGGGCGGCATCGTGCAGGCCGCAAGCTGGACGCTCTACGAGGCATTGAAGTACGACACCGAACGGATTCGCAGCTTCGACTGGAGCAGCTACCCGATCCTGCGCTTCTCGGCCGCACCGCAGAGCGTGAAGGTCCACCTGATCAATCGCCCGGGCGCGCCGTTCCTCGGCGCGGCCGAGGCGTCGATGGGGCCGACCGCCGGCGCGCTGGCCAACGCGATCTTCGACGCGACCGGCCAGCGCATGCGCGAAATGCCGTTCGCCGGCGACGCGCTGAGACGACGCATCGACGCATAGCGATTCGGTCGCGCCCGATACGCGCGACCGATACCCGACAAGACGGACGGCGCCGGCACGCACCGGCGCCGCGACCCGACAGGACTGGAGCCTTCCCGACGATGGATACCTTGCTTTCGATGCGCGTGTTCACGCGCATCGTCGAAACCGGCAGCTTCACGCGCGCGTCCGACACAACCGGCCTCACGACGCCGCGCGTGTCCGCGCTGCTCAGCGCGCTCGAACAGCACCTCGGCTGCCGGCTGCTGAACCGCACGACGCGCCGCATCTCGCTGACCGAGGACGGCCAGGCTTACTACGAACGTTCCGTCGCGGTACTGCGCGAAATCGACGACATGGAAGCGTCGGTCTCGCAGGCGCGCAACGTGCCGCGCGGCCGGCTGAAGGTGAACCTGCCGCCGGCGATGGCCAAGCAGGTCGTGGTGCCCGCGCTGCCCACCTTCCTCGACGCCCATCCGGGCATCATGATCGAGCTCGGCGTGACCGACCGGCAGATCGATCTCGTCGGCGAAGGCGTCGACTGCGTGGTGCGCATCGGCGCGCTCGACGACTCGGGGATGATCGCGCGGCGCATCGGCAGCCTGACCACCTGCACGTGCGCCTCGCCCGCGTACCTGGCACGGTGCGGCGAGCCGGAGACCGTCGACGATCTCGCGCAGCACGTGGCGGTCAGCCACATCTCGGCCGATACCGGACGCCCCCGCGTGTGGGACTACGTCGTCGACGGCGAGCCGCGCGTCGTGCAGATGTGCGGCACGGTCGCCGTCAACGATGCGGACAACTACATCGAGTGCGGCGTCGCGGGCATTGGCCTGATCAAGACGTCGCTGTACCTCGTCGAGCCTTATTTGAAATCGGGCCGGCTGCGCGAGGTGCTGACCGATTTCAACGCGCCGGCCCGGCCGATCTCGGTGCTGTATCCGCCCAATCGCCACGTGCCCGTCAAGCTGAAGGTGTTCGTCGACTGGCTCGCGGGCCTGTTCGAGCAGATTCCGACGCTGCAGGGCAAGCGCGGCTGACCGGACGCGGCACCTTTGCGTGCCGCGCAAAGCTCGATTGCGCGGCGGCTCGCTTCTGATTTTATCGATCGATCAATAGTATGGACGGCAACGCGGTGCACCGTATCGCGCGCCACGCGAACCCCATGCAGGCGCGGCGACACGGTGCCCCGCCTCCCTCTTCTCAAGGAGTCCACCATGTCAGCAGATTCCACGCCGCTCGCGCCGCCCGCGCACGGCACCCGACTCACGCAGGGGTTGATCCTGCTGTTCGCATTCAGCTGCGGCGCGATCGTCGCGAACCTGTACTACGCGCAGCCGATCACGGAACTCATCGCGCCGGGCCTGCACATGTCCGGCGGCACGGCGAGCCTGATCGTGTCGTTGACGCAGATCGGTTATGCCCTCGGCCTGTTCTTCATCGTGCCGCTCGGCGACCTGCTCGAGAACCGCAAGCTGATGATCGTGACGGCCGTCGTGTCGATTGCAAGCCTCGCCGCGGCGGCGCTCGTGCGCACCCCCGGGCTCTTTCTCGCGATTTCGCTGCTGATCGGCTTCAGCTCGGTGGCCGTGCAGATCCTCGTGCCGCTCGCCGCGCATCTCGCGCCGGATCATTCGCGCGGCCGCGTGGTCGGTACGATCATGAGCGGGCTGCTGCTCGGCATCCTGCTGGCCCGCCCGCTGTCGAGCGTCGTGGCCGACGCGTTCGGCTGGCGTTTCGTGTTCGCGGCGGCCGCCGTGCTGATGACGCTCGTCACGGCCGTGCTCGCGCTGACGATTCCGCCGCGCCAGCCCGACCATCGCGCGACTTATTTCGAGCTGATCGGGTCGCTGCTGCAACTGGTCCGCACGATGCCCGTCCTGCGCCATCGCGCGTTCTACCAGGGCCTGATGTTCGCATCGTTCAGCCTGTTCTGGACCGCCGTGCCGGTTGAGCTGACGCGTCACTACGGACTATCGCAGTCGGCCATCGGCCTGTTCGCGCTGGTCGGCGCGATCGGCGCGACGTCGGCACCGGTGGCCGGGCGCCTCGCGGACGCCGGCCATACGGTGCGCGCGACGCTGATCGCGCTGGTCGCCGGCACGCTGTCGTACGCGATCGGGTTCGTGCACGGCACCGGCCTGTACGGGCTCGTCGTGACCGGCATCGTGCTCGACTTCGCGGTGCAGATGAACATGGTGCTCGGCCAACGCGAGATCTACGCGCTGCACGCGGCAAGCCGCAACCGGCTGAACGCGCTGTACATGACGAGCATCTTCGTCGGCGGCGCCGTCGGCTCGGCGCTCGCGAGCCCGCTGTACGAGCATGGCGGCTGGTCGCTCGTCGCGGCGGTGGCCAGTGCGTTCCCGATCGTCGCGCTCGCGCACTACCTGCTCGTCGGGCGGCCGCACGCGCAACGTCACGCGCTCGGCTGAACCCCGCCGCTGCCCTTCAAACCGATTCGTTCGCGGGGCGCGTTGCCGTCCCGCTCCACGTCGAAGAAAAGGAGTCCACCATGTCTTCCCTGCTCAGTACCTATGATCTGCGCGGCCTCGCGCTGCCGAACCGCGTCGTGATGGGACCGATGACGCGCTCGCGCGCGCCGTCGCGCGGGCTGCCCACCGAACTGATGGCCGAGTACTACGCGCAGCGCGCGTCGGCCGGCCTGATCGTGACCGAGGCGACCAACGTCAGCCGCGCGTCCGCCGCATTCGAGCTGACGCCGGGGCTCGTCGACGATGCGCAAGCCGCCGGCTGGAAGGTCGTCACCGATGCCGTACACGCGAACGGCGGCCGCATCTTCGCGCAGCTGTGGCACGGCGGCCGGGTCAGTTCGCTGACGCTGCTCGGCGGCGCCGCGCCGCTGTCGCCGTCCGGCGTGAACGACGACCTCGAACAGCTGCAGGTCTGGGCGCAGTTGCAGAACGGCTATTACACGAAGATTCACGCGACGCCGTCGCGCGCGATGACGACCGACGAAGTCGTCGCGGCCGTCGATGAATTCCGGCAAGCGGCGACGCGTGCGATGGCCGCCGGCTTCGACGGCGTCGAGATCCATGCGGCGAACGGCTACCTGCCGCACCAGTTCCTGTCGTCGACGCTGAACCGCCGCGACGATCGCTACGGCGGCTCGGTCGCGAACCGCGCGCGCTTTCTCGCGGAAATCGTCGACGCGGTCGGCGGCGTGATGCCGCTCGGCCGCGTCGGCGTGCGGATCTCGCCGTACGCGATGTACAACAACGTGCGCGATGCCGATCCGGATGCGACGCTCGCGTACGTCGGCCGGATGCTCGACGACGCGGGTGTCGCCTACCTGCACGCGGCCGACACCAACGGCTGGAGCGGCGAGCCCGACCTGCCGCGCATCGTCGAGCACGCGCGCCGGTCGTTCCGCGGCACGCTGATCGTCAACGGCGGCATTTCACCGGACGCGGCGAACGCGCTGATCGACGCAGGCGACGCCGATCTCGTCGCGTTCGCGCGCGCCTATATCGCGAACCCCGATCTCGTCGAGCGCCTCGCCGCACGCGCCCCGCTCGCGGAGCCGAAAAACGTCGGCTGGTACGGCGGCGACCGCGCGGGCTACGTCGACTATGCGCGGCACGACGCGGCCGAATCGCCCGCGTAACCGGCGGATGCCCCGCGCACTGCACGGGTCGTCGCGCACCGCATCGCGATAGCGCGGCTCGCGCGGCCGATTCCCGCGCGGGGCAACGGCGCCGTCACGCGTCGTTCCACCGCGCGCCCAGCACGCGCCCGCAGAAATTCGGCCGCTGGAAATCCGGATCCGCGCGTTCGAGCACGTCGGCGCTCCACGTGCCGAAAGTCGACTGCGGCCGATGCTCGACGCCGCGCGCGACCGCGGCAAGGAAGGTTTCGCGAAATCCGCTGCCGCGCGGGTAAGCCGCGAGCACCGCGGTGCGCTCGTCGGCGGTGTAGCTGTCGAAATCGGTTGCCATCAGATCCGTCGACACGGCGCGGGCCAGCGCACGGGCGAGCGGCGACGCGCGCGCGGCCACACCGGGCGTCGTATGCAGCGCGATCGCGCGCCATACGTCGTCGCGCATGCTGCGCGAGCGCCGATGCCGCACCAGCAGCGCGTGCGCGGCATCGGCGCCGTCGAGTTCGTAACGTTCGGGCGAGCGGCAGTAAGCGGGGCTCAGCCCCATGTTCGCGTACATCGCGGCGACGTACAGCGCATCGGCATCGCACCCTTCGCCCGCTCGCCGCGCGGCGAGCGACGCGAACACGAACACGCGCGCGGCATGATCGGCGAGCGCGGCAGGCAACGATGCGCGCGCCGCGTCGGCCGCCTCGACCGCTAGCGTCGTGCGCGGAATGCTGACGCCGGCCACTTCGTCGCCGGTCGACGGTGCGCGCGTATGCGCAACGTTCATCGTGTCTCCTTCCTGTCCCGTGCACGGGACGAAAAATCGTTCAAGGCAAGGCCGTGCGCCGGCCACGGCGGCGCGCGCACCGGTGCGTGCCGGCTAGCACACGGCGCAGCGGCGGCCGCACGCTTCGCAGCGGCCGCCGGCCGCGCTGGCCGTCGGATAGCGCGGCCGCGCGAAGCGGCGCCCGGGGCCGCGTGCCCGGCACGCATCGGTAGCGGGTTCCGTGCACGCGTCGCCCGCCGCCGATGCGCGCGGACCGCCGTGCCCGTTCGTACCGGCCGCAGGCGTGCCGCCGCCATCGGCGACCGGCGACCATCCGGGGCTGACGGGGGGCGGCGGCGGCGCGAGCGACGCAAATTCCCGTTCCGCGTGCACGACCTTGCCGTCGACGACCGTCAGCACCGACGACAGCTGCGGGATGCGCGCCGTGTCGATCGTGAAATAGTCGTCGCTCAGTACCGCGAAGTCCGCGTAACGGCCGGGCATCAGCGCACCCTTGCGATGCTCGTCGGCGGAAAACCATGCGCTGCCGACCGTGTAGCGGCGCAGCGCCTCCATCCGGCCGAGCCGGTTGCGCGCCGGATACAGCACGGTGCCGCCGACGCTGCGCCCCGACACCATCCAGTACAGCGCGACGAACGGGTTGTAGCTTCCCGCATCCAGCGCGCCGGAGCCCGCCCCGACCGGCAGCCCGGCCGCGAGCATCGCGCGGATCGGCGGCGCGCGCGTCGCCGCGGCCGCACCGTCGCGCGCGATGAATGCTTCGCCCTGGAACGCCATGCGCGGCTGCACCGTCACGCCGCCGCCCAGCGCCGCCACGCGCGCGATGTTCGCATCCGACATCGTCTCGCACCGGTCGAAACACCAGCGCAGCCCGGCGAACGGCGTATCGCGGTTCACCGCCTCGAACACGTCGAGGAAGCGGCCGATCGACTCGTCGTAGGTCGCATGCAGCCGGAACGGCCAGCGGTGGCGGACCAGCAGCCGGACGACGGCGGTCAGCTCCGCTTCGACCGACGCGGGCAGTTCGGTGCGCGGGTCGAGAAAACTCCCCAGATCGACCGCCGAAAACAGCAGCCGCTCGCCCGCGCCGTTCGCGCGCAGGAACGCATCGCCGTCGCCAGGCGAGGTCAGCGCGATCCACTGCGCGAAGTCGTCGATTTCCCGGCCGGCGTGCCGTGCGCCCAGCGCGTACGCGATGCGCGTCGTCAGTTCGCCGCGGCGTGCCAGCGCGATGACCGCCGCGTAATCGTCCGGATACGCAAGACCGTCGCCGCCGGCGTCGATCGCGCTCGTCACGCCGACGCGGTTCAGCGCGCGCATGAACTGCCGCGTCGAGTTGACCCGGTCGGCCGCGCCGAGCACCGGCGCGCGCGCGAGCGCCGCGGCCAGCACGGCCGGATCCGGGCGCGCGAGCAGCAGCCCGGTCGGCCGCCCATGGCGGTCGCGCCGCAATTCGCCGCCCGGCGGATCGGGCGTGTCGCGCCCGTAGCCGATCGCGCGCAGCGCGGCCGCATTCAGCCACGCGCTGTCGCCGAGATGCTGGATGAATACCGGCGTGTCGGGTGCGATCGCGTTGAGCTCGGCCGCCGTCGGGCCGCGCTTTTCCGCGAACTGCAGCGCGGTCCAGCCGCCCGCCACGCGCGCCCAGTGCGGCGCGGGCGTGCGGCGGACTTGCCGGCCCAGCAGGTCGAGCGCGTCGGCCAGCGACGGCACGCCGTCCCAGCGCACCTCGAGGTTGAAGTTCATGCCGCCGCGGATCGCCTGCAGGTGCGCGTCGATCAGCCCCGGAATCACGGTACGGCCGTTCAGATCGATACGGGTCGTGCCGTCGTGCGCATGGCGCAGCACGTCGCGATCGTCGCCGGTCGCGACGATGGTTCCGTCCTTCACGGCGAGCGCGCGGACGAACGAGCGCTGTTCGTCCTGGGTCGCGATCTTGCCGTTGAACACGACGAGGTCCGCCGAACGCGCGGGTTCCGTCGCTCTAAGCACCGTCGGGCCTCCCGTGCACGCCGGCGCACGACGCCGCACGACACGTCCTGCTTCCCGCCGCCCACTGGCACGCGGCCGCACCGCCTGCGTCGGCACGCCTGCTGCGATCGCGCGGCCGCACTGCCGTACCGGATTCGCGCATCGTCATGCCGCCTGCTGCGCCGCGTCGGCGGCATCGCGTCGCGCGCGCGTCAGGCACGGCGCGAGCGGCGCATCCTGACGGACGAAGTTCTGCACCCGCAGCAAACGGCGCACGTCGTGGGCGCGCGAATGCGGATCGAAGTGCCGCGCGACACCGGCGACCAGCGCCGACGCCTGCGCGGTGTGCCCGCGCTCGATCAGGTGATCGGCGAGATCGAGCGAGCTGCGCAGCGCCCACATCGCGGCGCCCTGCGCGTTCGCGGTCTGGATCGCCATCTGCAGATGACGATGCCCGTCGGCCTCGTACGCCACGGCGAGATCCGCGCCGACGGTGCGCGCCTGTTCGAGCATCGCGACGCCTCTCACGCGCAGCAGTTCGGGGACGAACAGGTGCTCGCCGTGCGCGCGGCAGCGCGCGAGCGTCGCATCGAGCCGCGTGCGCGCTTCATCCGCGCGGCCGGTCCGCACGAGGCCCTCCGCGTACGCGACGGTCAACGGCGCGAGCACGCGCCGGAAGCCGCTCGCCTCGACGCGCCGCAGCGCGGGTTCGAGCCGCGCGAGGCCGGCGCCGGGATGGCCGGCCTGGATGTCGAACTCGCCGGTCAGGCATTCCGCGTGACTGCGCCAGATGTCGAAACCGTGCGCGTCGGCGGTCGCGCGCAGCGTCGCGAGATAGTCGGAGGTGATGTCGTGATCGCCGTAGCGCAGCGCGATCGGCACGGCGGCCGCGCCGAGCACGATGCACAGCGAGAGCGGCGACGGGCTGCGATGCGCATGCTCGACCGCCTGCGCGGCGACCCGCATCGCGTGCTCGGGCTCGCCTTGCATCCAGAGCAGACGGATCAGCATCGTGCGCCCGAGCGTCGCCATGTCGACGCCCAGCGCGGCCTGCGCGCACGGCGGTTCGCCCGCATCGGCGAGCTCGGCCATCGCCGCTTCCAGCCGCTCGCGCGCCTGGGCGTGCTCGCCGAAGTAATGCAGCGACGTCGCGACCATCGTGTTCGCCAGCAACCGCTGCGAGCGGTCGCCGCGCCGCTCGGCCGCCCGCTCGAAGCGGGTCGCGTAGCGCAGCGATTCGTGAATGTCCGACAGCGTCAGCATCGTGTTCCACAGTCCGACCAGCGCGCGCGCGTCGAACGCATCGTCGCCGATGTGCGCGGCGAGACCGAGCGTGTGGTCCCACATCGCGGCGGCGGCCAGCGCGTCGCCGTCGGTATGCAGCAGCGCCGACGCGCAGGCCGCCCGCAGCCGCATCTCGCGCGCGGCGTCAACCGGGTCCGTCGCGCCCGTGTCGAGTCCGTCGAGCAGCTCTCTCGCGCGCGCCGTGCACGCGCGCATCCGCGACGGCTCCAGCAGCGCGTGCGTCAGCCGGTCGGGCTCGGGCACGTCGGCGACCTCGGCGGCCTCGGCGGCGTCAGCCGGTTCGTCCACGGCCAGCGCGGGCGCATCGGCGGGCGGCACGTCGGCGGGCGTCACGGGCGCCACGAGACGCACGGGCGCACGCTCGCGCTCGTACTCCGCATGGCGCGCGACGATGCGCTCGAACTCGCCCTCGTTGTGCAGTTTTTCGAGCGCGTATGCGCGCGTCGATTCGGTCAGCCGGTAGCGCGCAGACGCGCCATGGAACTCGACGGTCACCAGCGATTTCGCCACCAGCTCGCCGAACACCGCGATCATGTCGGCGGCCGACGTGCCGGGCTCGGTGGCGACCGCCTGCGCGGCATCGAACGAAAACGGCCCGATGAAGCACCCCATCCGGCGAAACAGCGTGCGCGCGGCCCGATCGAGCAGCACGTAGCTCCAGTCGAACGTCGCGCGCAGCGTCTGATGACGCGGCAGCGCCGAGCGCAGCCCGCCCGTCAGCAGGTTCAGCCGGTCGTCGAGACGCGAGGCGACGACCGCGAGCCCGAGCGTCGCCACGCGCGCCGCGGCCAGCTCGATGGCGAGCGGCAGCCCATCGAGGCGCCGGCAGATGTCGCCGATCAGCCGCACGCCGGCCTCGTCGACCGCGCAATCCGGCGCGGCCGCGCGCACGCGTTCGAGGAACAGCTCGACGGCCGAACAGCGGACGATTTCGTCGGCGGACGCGTTGCCGTCCGGCACCGCGAGCGGGCTCATGCGCAGCACCGCTTCAGCCGAGATGTGCAGCGGCTCGCGGCTCGTGACGAGCACGCGCAGCGAGCCGGCACTCGACGTCAGCGTTTCGACGAGGCTCGCGACGAGATCGACGATGTGTTCGGCATTGTCGAGCACGAGCAGGCAGCGCGACGCCGCGAACGCGGCACCGATGTCCTCGACGGCGGGCGCGCGCTGCGTGTCCAGGCCGAACTCGGCCGCGAGGGCGATCAGCATGTCGTCGCGCGTCCCCGCGCGCGCCAGCTCCACGAACAGCACGCGCTCGCGCGAGCGGCTGCGCACCGCGTGGGCCACGCGTACGGCGAGGCTCGTCTTGCCGATGCCGCCCGCGCCGACGAGCGTGACGACCGGCGTGCGTTCGAGCATGTCGACGATCTGCGCGATTTCGGCGTCGCGCCCGACGAGCGGCGCGAGCAGCGACGACGCGGGCGCATCGGGCGCATCGGGCGCATCGGGCGCATCGGACGATACGGCGATGGCCGGCGGCACCGCGACGGCCGGCGCTTCGGCCACGGGCACGAGGTCCGGGCCGGGCGACGCGCTCGCCACCAGCAGGTAGCCGCGTCCGGGCACCGTCTTGATCAGATCGCGGTTCGCGCCGAGCGCCTTGCGCAGCGTCGCCACATGCACCTGAAGCCGGTTTTCCTCGACGATCAGGCCCGGCCAGACCGCATCCATGATGTCGTCTTTCGACACGACCGACCCGCTCGCGCGGTGCAGGACTTCGAGAATGTCGAGCGCGCGCGCGCCGATGCGCAGCGACGAGCCGTGGCGCCGAATGTCGCGCTGCTCGAAATCCACCGACAAAGTTCCGATCTGGATCATGGCCGCCTCCGGGTCCCTCGGGATGGCTGCCGGATGAACGCGGCAGTTCATCCGGCAGGAAGTCCGCGTCCGGCGCACCGTTGCACCGGACGGAGAATGTCGAATTCCGGACCAAGTGTAGACAGATGGCCGCTGAAAATCTTGAAGGAAAATGCGCTCGGCACGCGGATTTCGGTCGGGCGCGGCCGGCACGATCACTTGCGTGTCAAAGTGGGGCGCTATATTCTGCCGGACCGCTCGTGCAGGCGTTGCGCCGGAATACGCCGCCACCGCGCACCCGCATTGAAAGCAATTTGTCAGAATGGCGAGCGTACGTTTATGCAAATTCATTTTGAACGTTCGCGTGCGCATCTAAACTGGACTCGTCATTTCACGCACCGAGTCCCTCGCTGGGGAATTCCATGTCAGACACCGTCATCGCCGCGCCGGTGACAGCGCCTCCGCCGCTGCCGAAAGACACGCTCGGCTGCGTGTCGAGCCTGCTGGCGAAGGATGTCGAGACGACATCCGGCGGCCTGAAGCTTCACCGCAAATGCATGCGCGAAGCGCACGTCGAGCGCATCGAGATGCCGCCGTGCGAACGCGGCTTCCTGGTCGGCGTGTCGCTGAACGGCGGCCACCGCCGCACGCTGTATGGGCGCGGCGCCGCGAGCGAACGCCGGTTCGAGCATCACTCGATCTACATTCGCGATTTTTCCCGCCCTTTCCACGCGGATCTGTACGGCAACTTCGACTTCGTGCTGGTCGAGCTGCCGCATGCGTATCTCGAACGCGTCGGCCCCGAGCACGGCGGCCAGCCGATCGGCGGCCTCACGTGCCGTCCCGACGTCCGCGATCCGGTGCTCGGGCATCTCGCGCACGCGGTAGCCGACAGCCTCGACGCCCCCGGCCCGCTGAACGCGCTGTTCATCGAACAGATCGGGCTCGCGATGGGCACGCATCTGGTGCGCCGCTACGGCAATGCGCGCACGCGCGAGCTCGAACGCAAGGGCGTGCTGTCTCCCGCGAAGGTGGCGCGCGCCCAGGAGCTGTTGATGGAAAAGGCGGACCTCGGCGTATCGATCGAGGAAGTGGCGAACGAATGCGACCTGTCGCGCGGCTATTTCATCCGCGCATTCTCGCGCACCACCGGCCGCACGCCGCACCAATGGCTGCTCGAACAGCGCGTAATACGCGCACGCGAACTGATCGAGACGTCCGACATGACGCTGGCCGACATCGCGGTCGCGTGCGGCTTCTCGGACCAGAGCCATCTCAACCGCGTATTCGCCCGGATCGTGGGTCATCCGCCCGGCGTGTGGCGGCGCACCCGGTCGCGCTGAACGCTCGTGCGTCGCGGCGCACGGCGCGCGTGCGCCGGATCGTCGCGTGCCACTCGTCGGACGCGATCTCCGATTGATCGAACAACCTCGTACTAGACGCAGAAAAAGTCAGGGCTTTGTGCGAGTCGGCCGACGGTTACGACAGACTGCTCAACATCAGAGGACCAAGGACTACTGTAGTTCAACCGGATAAAACTTCGGTAGTTCCCGGTGGCCGAGAACATGTAGCCGGGGCCGATCGTGATCCCCTGCTCCAGCGCGAGCTGGTACAGCCGCATTGCATCGAGCTGCGCGGGCAGTTCGACCCACAGCACGTAGCCACCCGCCGGGCTCGAAATGCGCGTGCCTTCCGGAAAGAATCGCGACACCATCGCGCGCATCAGGTTCGCCTGCTGCGCATACGCCTTGCGCAGGCGCCGCAGGTGATGCTCGTAGCCGTCGCGTTCGAGAAACTCCGCGATCGCGAGCTGCGGCAACGACGGCGTCGCGAGCGTGTTCAGGAATTTCAGCTTCTCGACCTGATCGCGGTAGCGGCCCGGCAGCGCCCAGCCGATCCGGTACGCGGCCGTCAGGCTCTTCGAGAACGACGAGCAGTGCAGCACGATCCCGCTGCGGTCATACGACTTCAGCGAACTCGGATGCGCATCGCCGAAATACAGCTCGTTGTACACGCCGTTCTCGATCAGCGGCATCCCGGTCTTCGTCGCGAACTCGACCAGCTCGCGCTTGCGCTCGTCCGGCATCTGGAAGCCGAGCGGGTTCTGGAAGTTCGGCATCACCATGCACGCGGCGATCGGCTGCGACTTCGCGATCGCGGCCAGCGCCGCGATGTCGATCCCGTACTCCGGATGCGTTGCCACCTCGATCGCCTTCATCCCCATGCGTTCGATCGCATGCAGCATCGCGTAGAACGTCGGCGATTCCACCGCGATCGTGTCGCCCGGCTTTGCCACCGCCTGCAGGCACAGATTGATCGCCTCCGTCGCGCCGACCGTCACGATGATCTCGTTCGGGTCCACCGACATCCCGTTCTCCAGGTAGCGGCGCGCGATCTGACGGATCAGCCGCGGATGGCCGGGCGGCAGCCCGTCGGTCACGCCCCACAGCGACTTGTCGCGACCGGCCTCGTATACGTAGCGGTTCAGCTTCTCGAACGGGAACAGGCTCGGGTCCGGATACGGCGAGCCGAGCGGCACCGCGTCATCCGTGCCGACCGAGCGCAGCGTCGACAGCACGAGCCGGCTCACGTCGACCGACGACGAGATCGCGATCGGCTTCGATGGCCGCAGCTCGCGCACCGGCGCGTGGCCGTCGTCGCGCCGCAGCTTCACGAAATAGCCCGACTGCGGTCGGCTTTCGAGCAACCCGCGGCTTTCCAGCAGCAGATACGCATGCAGCACGGTCGTGATGCTGATCCGATGTTGCTGGCTCGCCTGCCGCACCGACGGAATCCGGTCGCCATGCCGATACACACCGTGGCGGATCAGGCGCTCGATGTCGTCCGCGAGTTTTTCGTATCGCTTCATTGAGTCCCTTGCTTCCATGTGGCTGGAATTGGCTGCGAGATTTCGGACACGGCATCACACCGAGGTGACCAGTCTCAGCAATTTGGATTGCTTGCGTTGTCGTTAGCTGCAAGTGATCTGAATGCGTAACTGCGCTGCTGTTGCAGGCGAATTAGTAGCGTAGGCCAACGGTGAATCAGAATCTCTTCCTTCGCAATCCTGCTGAACATAGTGGAAGAAGCTAGTTCGGACCAAGGGGACGGACATCGCCAGAGGAGTCGTAAACCGCCTTGCTTCGTCCCCGCAACGTTCGCGGCAGAAACTCATCGAATGCTGACGCAAGTACCATCTCGCGGGAGTTCGCGGGGCGTTTCGCGCACCGGATCTGAGGCTTGTAGATCGCATCCCCGCAACGGATCACGCGCCCCGTCAGCGCGCAGCGGCCGACCGTGCGCGCCTTCGCAATGATCCAGCGTTGTTCATCGTAGCGGCAGTGAGTCGGGTCACTCCATGACAACAAGACCGACGAATCGGTATTCCGCTCAGCTGAAACGATTGCGGTTCGACGCCGCGGGATGCTGCTAATCGAAACGGGCACGTCCTTCCGTCCTCGGATGCGGGGCACCATCCAGCGATCCGCGTCGAGCGGTGGGTTTAGCAGCGAAATCACTCGCTCCCAGCGATTGAACTCGTTCATGGCGGAGTATCCAAGCAAATGACAAGCGGTCCAGTTACTTCGGGCCCGTTCGCATCGCAAGTTCTTCGTGTGCCATCGCGAATCGCCGCGGAATACAGCGAGTGACCCAAGGCTCACAATAATTGAGCCGTCACTGAAGAGTCTTTGTCACACGCTTAAAGGATCTGCAGCACCTTAATCAGAGAAGCATCGCGCCGATACCGAGTCGCGACATGTGTGCAGCGAGCCGACGTCGAAGCACTTTTCCCGCCCCCTTTCAGCGAAGTACGCGTCTCGTAGCGAAGCCCACGAGGCGCCCCAACAAGCATCCATCAACTGGAACGATGCCGGTGACTGTCGAGTCGCCGGGAAACCGTCAGCTTTACCGCCAGCCCAGGATTATTGTCGGCCAGGGTTAGCGTGCCTCGATGCAACGTGGCGACGCTCTGGACCAACGAGAGTCCCAGGCCCACGCCAGGCGTACCCCGGCTCGCATCGCCACGATAGAACCGCTCCGTTACCTTTTCCTTTTCAGCAGCAGGGACCCCAGGACCATCGTCTGCAACCGATATCTCGATGAGGTCGTCACGTTCGTTCACTGACACAATCACGCGTGATTTCGCGTACTTCAGCCCGTTGTCAATCAGGTTGCCAACCGCTTGGGCAATAAGTAGTGGATCCACCACTGCGTCCAGTTCGGCGGGACAAGCATGCGAAAGCGCAATCCCACCCAGGTCGGCCAACGGCTGGTAGAAGTCCACCGCCTCGGACGCGATTTCTGCGACATTACTGGCAACAAAGCCGGACCTTCGAACCCCTGCGTCGATTTCGGCCAGACGGAGAAGCGCATTGAAGATGCCAATCACTCGGTCGATATCATTGAGCGAACCCTCAAGTCGCTCAAGACCGTCAGTATCGAGCTTGTCTTTCAGATCGAAGATCATCACCTCCATCCGCGACCGAAGTTCAGCGAGGGGCGTCCGCAAATCATGAGCAATTGCATTCGATGTGTTGCGAACGCTGTTTATCATCTCCAGCAGCGCCTCTTGCGCTTCCTGTCGCCGCTCCACTTCTTCATGAAGACGCGCGTTGCGATCCTGGAGAGCCATTTGCAATCGCCGCAGCTTGACGTGCGTGCGCACCCGTGCGAGCAATTCCTCCATTTGCAAGGGCTTGGTGACATAGTCGACTGCCCCAACCTGGAAACCCGCGGTCTTGTCTTCCGTACGCGATAGCGACGTCATGAAGATGATGGGAATATCCCTCGTCTCAGGCTTGGCCTTCAAACGTTGGCAAACCTCGAACCCGTCCAAGCCTGGCATCATCACGTCGAGCAGTATCAAGTCTGGGCGCACAAGCACCGCACGGCTCAGTGCCTCTTCACCGTCCCGCGCAATCGAGACTTGCAGACCGCTGCCCTCAAGGAAGTCGACCACCAACCCCAAGTTAGCCGCCGTATCATCAACCACCAAGACTACAGGTGGATCTTTTCCGAAGTCATCTGGCATCTGGACTAACTTCCATTTAGATTTTTCTCGATGAGCGCAACTAGCTCTCGGGACTCGAAGTTCTCCGCAAGATTGCACACCTTGTTGGCGAAATCCTCGTAATGGCTGTCGCTTGTTCGGAGCGACTCAATGTGTCGAATGACTTCCCGCATCGAACCTCTGAGCGCGAGGTTGTGTAACACCTCCATGCTCGCCCGAGGAGGAAGGACGAATGGCGCCGTTGCTTCGACATCGGAAAGTTTTGTACCGCTCTGACACGAGCGATCCGAGTGGAGTTCCACTGGCGTGCACACGTGGTCCGGTGCGTCATCAACCATGCCTCCACCCAACATCGATTGACTACAACCCATGTCGTCAGGTTCGGACGATTCCCGGGAGGAATCTTCGATCAACAAATCGAACCCGAATTTACTTCCCCGCCCATATTCACTCTCGACGAAGATTTCGCTACCCATGAGGCGAGCCAAATGCTGGCTGATGGAAAGTCCCAAGCCTAGACCGGCACGCCTACGTTCGCTGTCACCTGCCTGCTCAAACGGCTGAAACACGCGCTCGATATCGTCAGGCTTGATACCAAGCCCGGTATCTGTCACTTCGAACCTCATGACACTGCCTGGAAGCATCTTCACCGAAAATGCCACCTCTCCGACGTCCGTAAACTTCACTGCATTGGACAACAAATTGAGCAGCACCTGCCGCAATCGTTTTTCATCGACACGAATGATCGCCGGGAGGTCTGGCGCAATCGTGCAGGTCAGAACAATCCCCTTTTCACGCGCTCGCACGCTGACCATCTCTGCAAGCATTTTGAGAAAGGGTGCAAGCAACAGATCCATTGCTTCCAGATCAATCCGGCCAGCGCCAGTACGCACGAAGTCCAGCAAGTCATTAATCAACGTGACAAGATGCGACCCACTTTGCTCAATCAGCGACACATGTGACTTCTGACGCGTGCTTAGCTCATCACTACGCCGCAAAAGTTGCGCGTAACCGAGAATGCAGTTCAGCGGCGTGCGAAGTTCGTGGCTGATATTGGCCAGGAACTGATCCTTCGCCTTGTTGGCAGATTCCGCCTCGTCACGAGCAATGCGCACAGTCTCCTCGAGCGCTTTGCGTTCCGTGATGTCCTGGAGAATGCCGATCGAATGCTGAACTTGCCGGTCGGCGTCACGCTGTATGGAGACGCAAACACTGACCCACACTGGGGAGCCGTCACCACGCATGAGGACTTTCTCCTCTGCATAGTGAGAGAATTCATCGTCGATCAGCTTCTTGAATAGATTGACGCTGTTCGGGACACTCCGCCGCTCGGTGATATCCATAAACGTCATCGACAGCAGTTCGTCGCGCCTGTAACCCACGATATCGCAATAGCGCTGGTTGACGCGGAGGAATCGCCCGCTCGGATCGCAGTGCGCTATCCCTACCGCGGCATTTTCAAACGTTCCCCGGAAGCGCTCTTCGCTAGTCCGCAGCGCAGATTCCGCGTACTTCAGGTCCGTAATGTCGACCATGGTGCCGCACACGCGCGCGGCCGCCCTGGAGGAAAGCTGCCTCGATGCGCCGCGCGTCAAGACCCATCGATAAGTCCCGTCGTGATGAAGCAAGCGGTGTTCAACGCCAAAGAGACCCTCTGGTACCCTGCTACATCGCCAAAACGCTTCGCGCAGGCGCTCCCGGTCATCGGGATGAACAAGCTGCATCACGTGGTCGAGGTCCGGTGCGGTATGACCTTCGGTGTAACCCAACCACGTCAGGATGTTCCAACACTTCAGCGACAATTCGCGTCTGTCTTCACCCGGAATCTCAGCCGCCCACACCCCGACTTTCGAGCCGCGCATCGCAACGTCCAGCCTTTCATTGGTCTCACGCAGGATTTCGGCTTGGGCGGCCTTACGCGTTTCCGTCGCATCGCGAATGACAAATACCATGCCGATCACGCCGCCCGAGTCGCTCACGATCGGCGTCCCACGGTTTTCAACCGGTACCGAACGTCCCGCTTTTCCGACCAGCGTTGTCCGCGGAGGAAACTTGATGACACCGCCTTCGCGCAAAACAGCAGCAACGTTGATGTTCAGCGGCGCGGCTGTATCCTCGTCGAACAAATCCAGAACTTCTTCGAGCGGCTTCCCTATTGCGTCGCCCCGCGACCATTCCGTCAACGATTCTGCAACGGGATTGATCAGCGTAATGTCGCCCTTGAAGTCTGTCGCGATGACACCATCACCGATGCTATCCAGCGTAACGGCATAGCGCTGCTCGCTCTCGCGCAATCGACGCTCGGCATCGTGCTTATAGAGCGCCATCTCGACGACCGTCCGCAACTGGACGTCATCGAAGGGCTTTAACACGTAGCCGAATGGCTCGGTCACGGTGGCACGTCGTACCGTTTCCTCATCGGCATAGGCTGTCAGGAAAACAATGGGCAAATTGAACGACTCGCGCAAATGCCGAGCCGTATCGATACCGTCGAGTCCTCCCTCGAGCCGCACATCCATGAGGACAAGGTCGGGCATTTCCTTCGCCGCCAAGGTTATCGCTTCTTCCCCGGTCGCGACACTTCCTATGACGACATGCCCGCATCGATGCATTTGCTGGGCAATGTCACGAGCGACGACCCGATCGTCTTCGACTATCAATATGCGCGCGGCTGACATGTTAGAGGCCGCCTGTCTGTTGTAGTCCGAAGTGAATGTCGAAGGCCGTCCCGCCCGAGCGACGAATCTCCACTGAACCATGGATCTGCCTGGCGAGGTCAAAGACAAGCTGCAGCCCAAGTGACTCCGCAGTTTCCAGCGAGAACTCCGGCGACAAGCCAATGCCGTCGTCGGTGACGCTCAGCCGATATCCGTCGCCTTCACTCGCCACCAACTCGACACGGAGTCGCCCGCTTCGGCCGTCTGGATAAGCGTGCTTCAGTGCATTCGACACGAGTTCGTTGACGATCATGCCGCAGGCTATCGCGCGGTTCATGTCGAGCTGTACATCGTCAACGACAACGTCCAGGTCGACGTTCAATTGACTCAACTTGTAGATACGCGAAAGATGGGCGCAAAGATTCCTGATGTGTGGCGCCATGTCGATGCGTGCGAAGTTGCCCGCCCGATACAGGTTTTCATGGACCATCGCCATCGAACGAACGCGGTTTCGACTCTCCTGAAACTGCTCGGAAACCGCCTGGTCCTGGACGCGTGATGCCTGGAGGCTTAGCAGACTGCTGATGAGTTGCAGGTTATTCTTCACCCGATGGTGTACCTCCTGCAGGAGCGCATCCTTCTCTTCAAGCAGCGCCTCGACCTGCTCCAGAGATGCGTTCTCGATCGAAATCGCCGCCTGCGACGCCAGCAACTTGAGGACGGTCATCCGGGATGGCGTGAACGCTCCGGGAGCAAGCTCGTTCTCAAGGTACAGTGCGCCGACCAACCTTGTCTGCTTGACCAGCGGCAGACATAGTACCGAGCGCGAAGCCTTTCCACTAAAGTACTCGTCTGACGAAAACGGGTTCTCCGTCGTCGCGTCGTCAACCAGCAATGTCTGTTGGGCGCGAAGGCAATAGTGAAGCATCGAAAGCGGCACGGTCTTCTGCGAGGCGGCTCGCCGCTCTACGTGCACCTCACCGCCCTCAGTGGCTTCGGCTTCGATAAAGAGCTGTTCTTCGTGTGGAAGAATGAGCAGCGCACGTCGAGCTCCCGTATGCTCAAGGAGAATGGTCATCAGCGTGTTCATCAGGCGCTCGAGCACCCGCTCGCTTGAAATTGCCTGTGAAGCCTTGACGACCGTTTCCACTTCCAGCCGATTCTCGCCGACACCAGACAACGAAGGCCCGAGTTCGTTGGCTGCAAGGCCCGGATAGGCTGAATCCAGAATTTTGACCTTGGCCATCGCCCCCCAGTTGAGGTAGGCCGACCGAGCACCTCGCAGATAGACTGCCGCGATCGTTGCGAAGTCCCGTTTCACGTAGAACCGGCCAGCCAGTTCACACGCCAAGCCCTCGAGATGCAGGAATCCGTTGCTGCGAGCGCCCTCGATGGCCCGTTCGTACAGACGCATCGCTTCCAAAGCGTTACCGTCCATACGCGCGATTTCCGCATCGACCAACGCTGCACGAGCAGCGAAGTTAGCAGGATTGGCCAGTGCCCAGCCCCGAAGCTTATTGACGTGCTCGGCGAGTTCCGCGTCCATGACGACGTCGGCTTGTGACGAGAGGTTCTCCTTTGCCGCGAGCAATGTCAGCGCGGAAAAGAAGTGATATACGGCAAGCTCTTGATGTCCCCATGTGGTCCACAACAAAGGCGCTGCCTTTTTCCCGGCCTCCATCGCGCCCGCAATGTCGCCTGCGAAATACTTTGCTTCTTGTTTGCGGATCCAGTACCAGCACGCGGCAATATCCAGCGCACGGTTGTCTGCGAAATGTTGCTCCAGGGCGCTCTCGCTCGGATAGTCCGCGTCGACTGAACCGAACCATGGCGTAGTCCCTCGGACTTCACGAATCAGCGCGAGCTGCGAATTGATGATGTCCACGATCAGCCCGAACCCGGCACGACGGACGATTCGCAGCCGCTCGACAGCCAGTTCTTCAACGTCAGCCAGCGGAACAGAAGCCGCAAGAAGCGTCGTGACGAGGCAGCAACTGGAGAATCCGATGTACGTAAGGTCACCGCTTTGCGATGCAACCTCGAATGCTCGTCGCAAAAGTGGAATCCCTGCTCGTATGTGCTCCGTCCATGGCATGACGTGGTAAGCAAAGCACATGTAGACGCGTGCACGGAACCGGTCGAGCCCCTTCTCATCGACGAGCGCCATCGCGAGCTTGCCAAATTCGTACGCGGTGGCGTAATCCCCGAAGAGCGGGCCGACAACCATGCCCAAGTAGGCAAATCCCAGCGACGATGCATCGGCATTGCCGTTCGCGATGCTCAAATTCGCCATGGTCGTCAATATCAGACACACCAGGTTCTCGTCGGTGAAAAAGGCCGGTGGCAACGCTGCCGTGAAAACGTCCAGCGTTGCTTCCAGCACTTCATCGTCGAGCAACCGGTTATCCCGCAAAGCAGCGATCGACCCTGTCTGAATTTTGGCGACTAGCTTTTCGTACTCTTTATCGACTTCTCCGCGGCCAGGATGAGGTACCCAATTGACGCCGACCGCGCGCAGATAGCCCAGGCAAATTGCCACCGCTTCATCCATCTGGCCCAAAGCGGTATGCAGCGTAATCCGCAGGAAAGCAACGGCTGCCTTGTCACGTACGCTTTCAGCGTATGCTTCAAGGCGACGCAAGCGCTCGTCTGCCAACACCGGGCTCCCTGCAAGGAACGTGCACTCTGAAAGCAATAGTTCAAGGGAGAATTTTTCGCGGTAATGGGTCTGCCATGCTCGATCGTCCAATATCTCGGCGCCAACCTCGAGATAGGTCAGCGCGGTCCCATAGGCAGCCGCGTCTCGCGCGCGACGGCCCGCGCGCAGGTTCAGGAGGGCGACACGCGTGCGCACCCGCGGTTCGCTTATTGCGTGGAGTGCCCGGTTGTACTGGTTGACGATCTCGAAGACGTTCCGCTCGAAACTCGGGTCCATCTCTCCGGTATCCAACCGAGCGCCTATCCGCAGATGCGATGGCGCACGCTCTGCTTCGGCAAGCAGCGCGTACGCAGCCTCTTGAATCCTGTCGTGGACAAAAGTGTACCCATCCGACCGGCGGTAAACGAGGCCTTGCGCTATTGCGTCAGCGAGCGCAAGGTCAACTTCACCGTTCGACTGCCCGCTCACCTGGGCCAGGACCGACGTGGCCACCGTGGCGCCAACGCAAGCGAAATCAGCAAGCAATTGTCGTGTGCGATCGGGCAGCCGCCCAATCCTCTGCACCATCAGGTCGACGACGCTATCCGGGAAAGCAGCCTGCGCAATGTGGCGCATGTTCCACGCCCATTCTCGTGTGGCACGGTCGAACGTCAGATGCCCTTCGTCGGCCAGCACGCGCAGGAACTGAACGGCAAAGAATGGATTTCCCGCCGTTTTCTCAAACATCAACTGCGCCAACTTGCCCGTCTCTGGCGCATCACTGCGCGTGGCGTCACGGACGAATCGTTCCATATCGCCAACCGCCAAAGGTGCCAACAACAGATGCTGGACATGAACGGCGGCACTTTCTCGTGCGTCGCCGATGATGCGCGCAAGGGGATGACTAGGACCGACCTCGTTGTCGCGGAACGCCCCAATGAGCAATAAGTGAGCAATGCCGGCCCCCTGCCCGAGCGCCTCCAGTACCGAAATAGTTCCGGCGTCCAGCCACTGGAGATCGTCCAGAAACAATACAAGCGGCTGTTCGGGCGTGGCGAACGCCCCGATGAACCGTGTCAACGTTGTAACGAAGCGCTTCTGTGCCTCCGGAGGCGGCACATCCGACATCATGGGTTGCGGCCCGATGATCTCCTCGAGCGCCGGGATGAGGTCAGTGAGCAAGCGGCCATTCGATCCCAGCGCCTGTTCGATGCGCTTGCGCCACTTTGCCAGTTCCCGCTCGTCCGCCTTTTGAACCTGCTTGACGATCGATTCCATGCTCTGCGCAATCGTCGCATACGGGATATCACGCTTGTACTGGTCGAACTTGCCTGACGCAAATCGCCCGCGGCACATCACATGGTGGAATTCTTCGACCAGCGCCGATTTCCCGATCCCCGAGTAACCGGACACCAACACAAACTCGGTGATGTCGGCACGGGCAACCCGGTCCAAGGCATCAGTCAGCGCGTTTAGCTCGGGTTCTCGCCCGTAAAGTCGGTCAGGAATCAACAGCCGCTCGTGCGAGTCCATCGTTCCGAGCAGGAACGGTGCAAAGCCCGCGCCTCCACGGAATTGCGCTTCGCATAAGCGCAGGTCATGTTCGACGCCGCGGGCCGTCTGGTACCTATCCTCCGCTGCTTTGGCGAGTAACTTGTCGACAATGGCTGCGAGCGATTCGGGGACGTGAGGAACATGCTCATGCAGCGGCGCAGGCTTGCGTGCCGTGTGGCAGTAGAGCCATTCCCCCGGGGTGTTCGCGGAGTATGGATACTTCGTCGTCAGCATCCAATAGATGAGGATACCTAGCGAGTACAAGTCGGAGCGTGGATCGACGGGCCGATTGACAAGCCCGGTTCGCTCAGGCGCGAGATACGGATAGGTGGCCGCATGCGTGCGGGACAGATCCCCCTCGATGCCGGGAGAACCGACCAATGCGGCAGCTTCAAACCCCGTCAGCGCTACCGCCCAAGTGGCAGGCTGAACAAGCAGATGTGCCGGCCGTACATCATTGTGTATTACTTTTCGCCGGTGGAGCACGTCCAGGGCGGACGCTGCATTCGCGGCAATCGTCAGGATCTGGTCGAACGAAAGCAGGGACGTATCCAGTGCGGACAGGGGAACGCCGCCCGGGTCCTTGAGAAGTAGCGAAATGGAGGAACTGTCCCGAACGAATTCAACAGGCAGCGTGAAGCGTGGACCATCCAAGTGGGCGCGAAGCGAATAGACGTTCTCGAGCAATGCCAGCGTTTGTCCGAGAGGTTGGCTAGCGGCTGGCCTCAGAGCCAATCGCGACGCCCCGCCATCGGCCGCCTCGATTCGCGATAAAACGAATATGCCGTCGTCCCATAGCAATTGGACCATCGATTCTTCAAATTCCATGATTCTCCGTCCGTTCCCTTCGCTCCGACGCGCGCTATTATCCGTTCGCCGAGAGCATGTACCCAGCGTTGCGGACGGTTCTCAAGAGTGATACGTCAAACCCCGTGTCAATCTTCTGCCGAAGCTTGCTCACGTGCACATCCACCACGTTCGTCTGTGGATCAAAGTGGTAGTCCCAGATGTTCTCCAGGAGCATCGTGCGCGTCACGACCTGTTCGGCGTGCCGCATCAGGTACTCGAGCAGCTTGAACTCGCGCGGCTTGAGCGTGATGACCTTGCCCGCGCGCGAGACCTTCCGGGAAAAAAGGTCGATGGATAGATCTGCGCACTTGAGTGTCGATTCGACCACATCATTCTGTGACCGACGCAGGAGCACCTCCAGTCGCGCGAGTACCTCCCCAAAAGCAAACGGCTTGACGACATAGTCATCACCGCCTGTCTTGAGCCCTCGAATTCGTTCGTCGACAGCATCCAGTGCGCTCAAGATAAGCACCGGAACCTTGTTCCCCGTTGCTCTCATTGCCGCAATGATGCTGAGCCCGTCGACGCCTCCCGGCAGCATGCGGTCCAGGATGACGGCATCGTAAGCGCTACCCCCCATCGCCAGGAACATCCCGTCGCGCCCGTTATCCGCGGTATCAACGACGTGACCTGCCTCCATCAAGCCTTTTTTCAAAAAGCCGGCCACCTGCATGTTGTCTTCCACTACCAAGATTTTCATCAGTGTCACCTAACCTCTCGGCCCGACGGCCAACCTTGCATTATCCCGGCGGCTCGAAAACCCAGCCTTTTATTGAAAAATTAAATTATTTTAATGTTTCCACCATGTTCCGGCCATATCGGCATCAGACGCCCCACGCCGGGACAGTCAAAAAATACGGTTAATGGAAAGCATTAAAAAAAATTAATTCGGTGGCAACAAAGTCATATATTCAAGTCCGTTACTATCCGTTTGACACCGCTCCAGTGCGGCACGACACCCTATCAATAGATTCCCTTCCCGCTGGAACACCTCGATCGCGATTGGACGAAGCTGCCATGACTCAAGCGAAACATCCGTTGCCAACACTCACTTCCGGTAAGCAGCGGATCCGAATGGGTGAATGCGAGATCGACCTTGGTGCGCGAATGTTCCGCCGTCGGGGCCAGGCACACGAGCTTGGGTCTCGCGCTTTCGACATCCTCGCGGTCATCGCTCTGGCAGCAGGTCGCCTGGTTTCGAAGAATGAATTGATGGACGCAGTGTGGCCGGACACGTTTGTCGAAGAAAACAACCTCCACGTCCACCTCTGCGCCATACGCAAGGCACTCGGCCCCGACGGGAAGCTCATTGTAACGGTCCCGCGACGCGGCTACAAACTGACGATCCCCCAACCGGAGACGCCAGAACCTGACCCGATGATGCTGGACCGACTCGTTGACGGTAAAGCGGATGCGATGACGGGGCGCGCGTCGCTACTGGGCAGGGAACAAGTCATCGCCGATATACGATCGAGGCTGCCATCCATGCGCGTTCTCACGCTTGCGGGTGCAGGTGGCATCGGCAAGACATCGATTGTCCGCGAAATCGCACGCCGGCTCTCAGACGAACGTGCCCCGAATATTCACTTCGTCGAACTGGCTGCCCGCAACACCTGCCGAGATGTCATTCAAGCCGTTGCCGCCGGCTGTGGCGTCACCGTCGACAGTCAAGAGTCGGACCTTGAACGTTTCGCGCTCATGTTGACGAAAGTAAAGGGCTTGCTCATCATCGACAACGCCGAGCACGTCGTCGAGCATGTAGCACAACTCATTGAGTTTGCCTGCAGTCGCGCATCCGAACTCCGCGTGCTTGTTACCAGCAGAACGCCGCTTCGCGTACCTTGTGAATTTGTCTATCGTGTCGGTCCGCTGGCCCTGCCTGAGCGAGAGGATGACGTCGAGGCCATGCTCAGCTCCCCCTCCGTTCGCCTTTTCCTTCGTCGCTTGTCTTCCAATGGCCATAACCTCGACTGGGACCATGACGGTCTACGGGCGGTTCAGGAGATATGCCGACGCTTGGACGGCGTCCCACTTGCAATTGAATTGGCGGCCGGACGCGCCGCGGTTCTTGGACTGGAGCACATCCTGCACGGCCTGGAAGAACCGTTGCTCTACCTCGGCGGTGGCTACAGAACTGCTGACGAGAGGCACAAGAGCGTGCGAGCCTCGCTCGATTGGAGCTTCGATATGTTGAGCGACAGCGAGCAGACGGTGTTTCGCCGCCTCTGCGCGATTGACGGCCACTTCAACGCTGACGCAGCGTGTTTTATCGCCCAAGACCACTCACTTTCTCGTTCCGCGGTGATGAACTGTGTCTGCGAGCTCGTCGACAAATCGCTAGTGGAAATCTATTTTGAGAGTGCCGAGGTCAAGTATCAAGTGTTGGCGCTGGCGCGAGCCTATGGCAGAGAAAAACTTGTTGAGGCTGGCGAATTGAGTCGCGTCGTGGAACGGCACGCCCGATATGGTAGCGACAAAGCCATTAATGTATTGCTTCCCCAAAGTATGCCCGAGAGGTCCAGCTCGAGAGCAAGGGCTGAAGTGGCCCCGCTCCCCGCGTTTAGTCCAATAGCCGCCTAGGGCGTGTTCCAGCGAAAGACCGAACGGGCATTGTCTGACCCAGCGGGCGGGCGGAGATTTCGCGGTCGCTGTTTCGCGGCAAACGCCCGGGCAGCAGCCCGACGGATGTGTTCCATTTTATTGAAGCGCTGCCCTGACAGGACGCTCATCCGGCGAATGCCTGTCGTATCCGCTCGGCGAGAAATGTGACAAACGCCTGCACCTTGCGCGAATGACGTCGGTTCGGCAAATATGCCGCATAGACCTGCACATCGCCCATCAGCGGTTGCACCGACCAAGCGTCGAAGAGCGATAGCATCTCGCCGGCGACGATATCGCCCTGCACGAGCCACGTCGGTACCAGTGCGATTCCCTGACCGTTCAGCACGCCTTCGCGGAGTATGTCGAGACTGTTTGCGGTCAACCTGCCGTTCACCTCGACTTTTTCCGTGTGCCCATCGCGCGTGAATGTCCAGCTTTGCCGGCCTTGCCGGTATGGAAAACGCAAGCAGTGATGGCCGGCCAGATCGGCAGGGATCGCCGGGATTCCCATTCGCTCCAGATACGGATGGCTCGCGACCACGACGCGATGATTGTCCATCAGCTTCCGGACGACCAATCCCGGATCCTGCGCCGGCACGCCGATCCGCACCGCGACATCGAGCCGGTCGGCTGCCAGATCGAGATAGGCATCCGACACCACGAGATCGAGCGACACGTTCGGATACGCATCGAGAAACGCGGACAGGTGTGGCCCGAGCACGATCCGCGCGTAGGTCACCGGCACCGACACACGCAAGGTGCCGACTGGTTCGCTTCCGGCGTCCGCGACACTCTCGTCCGCCTCGACCAGCTCGGACAACAGTCGACTCACCTGCTCGAGATAGGTCGCCCCAGCATCGGTCAACGTCACCTGCCGCGTTGTCCGCGTCAGCAGTTTCACGCCTAGAGACGCCTCGAGCGCATCCATCAGGCGGGTAACCGAAGACGTCACGGTGCCAAGCTGGCGCGCCGCCTTCGAAAACCCGCCCGTGTCCGCGACGACAGCGAACGTCTGTAGCGCCAGCAGTTTGTCCATACCCTCTCCCTTTGCTGATTGTGCAACGCTGGATTGCGCCCAGCCGGTATTCTGCATCGTCCCGCCGACCTCTACGCTGTGCACATTCGGATTCAGCAGGAGGCGGCATGTCGTCCGTCGATATTCAGGTATTTCACGATTTCGCGTGCCCATGGTCCCGGATAGCCGAAGCCAATCTTCGCACGGCCCTCGTATCCCTCGGCTTTGACTCGTCAGCCGTCGTCACGTATCACCCGTTCGAACTGAACCCCGGCTTGCCCAGGAATGGCGTCAACCGCGCCGCTTACCTCGCGCGCGAGTATGGCAGCGCCATGCATGCGCAGCGCCGCGACGCCGACGCCGAACGTGCGGGCAGGCGCATCGGCCTCGCATTCGATTTCGATCGGCTCACCGTGTTGCCCGCTACCTTGCCCGCACACCGGCTGATGGATTTTGCCGTCGCGGATGGCCCAACGGAATTGGCGATGGCACTCGCCACGTCGATTCACGACGCGTATTTCGTGCACGCGCTCGATATCGGCGATCACGACGTGCTCGTCGAGATCGGGGCTCGACACGGGTTGGCGCCCCACACGACCGCCAAATTCCTCGCCTCCGGTGCGGGCGTGGATGCCGTGCGGACCGCGCGCGGACGGGCCCGAGAAGACGGCATCAAAGTCGTGCCGACCGTGTTGGTCGGCTCGACGCACATCCCCGGTGCGCAACCCCCCGGCATCTTCGCTCGCGCGCTGCGCGGCGCCGCGCTGACCGCACCTCAATCCCAATTACCTGAAAGAGTGTGATCATGAACCAGACAGTCTCCCGTCGTGCGATCGTAATCGGCGGCTCGCTCGGCGGTCTATTCGCCGCGACAACCTTGCGGGCGATCGGCTGGCACGTCGATGTGTTCGAGCGGTCGGCGAGTGAACTCGACAGCCGTGGCGGCGGACTCGTACTGCAACCCGATGTTCTCGATGCATTCCGCTTCGCCGGAATTGCACATCCGGGCGCGCTCGGCGTGCCTTCTCGCGACCGGCAGTTTCTCGACGCAAGCGGCACGGTCATCGCGCGGCAGCGGATGCCGCAGACCCAGACCGCGTGGAGCATGCTCTACCACACGCTCAGGCGCAGCCTGCCGGAGGGCGTGGTGCATGCAGGCGTCGCGCTGACCGACGTCGCGCAGGACGGCGACTACGTCGAGGCGACGTTATCGAACGGGGACCGAATTCGAGCCGATCTATTGATAGGCGCCGATGGCCCCCAGTCGACAGTCCGATCCCTTCTGCTATCCGGCGCGCAGCCCGCATATGCCGGCTATGTCGCGTGGCGCGGACTCGTACCGGAAGCAACGCTCGACCCGCAATCTACTGCGCAGCTGGCGGATGCGTTTACGTTTCAGGATGGTGTCGGCCATCAGCTGCTCACCTATCTGATTCCAGGCGACGACGGCTCGACACGGCCCGGCGAGCGACGCTGGAACTGGGTCTGGTATCGGCCGCTGCCGGCCGGCGCCGAACTGGACGCGGCGCTGACGGATCGTGACGGCGGGCAGCGGACGCATTCAATCCCCCCCGGCGCGCTGCAGGACACGTATCGCGTGCGACTGCGCGACGACGCATCGCGCCGACTCGCGCCCTCGCTCGCAGCGCTCGTGCAGGCAACCGATGCACCGTTCATGCAGATCATCCAGGATTACCAGGCGCCGCAGCTCGTCTATGGACGCGTTGTCTTGATTGGCGACGCCGCCTTCGTCGCGCGGCCGCATACTGGCGCCGGCTCGGGTAAGGCGGCCGCCAACGCGGTATCGCTCGCCCGCAGTCTGCAGGCGCACGGCCACTCGATCGACAGCGCGTTGTCCGAGTGGGAAGCCGTGGAATTGCGCATCGGCCAGCAACTGGCACAGCTCGGCACGATGCTCGGCGCGCGCATCATGGGTAGCGCAGACGCGCGTCGACGTGCATAAGCGGCGAGCACGAAGCAGCGCTCGATGCCGACCCGCTCGAGCAGCGGTGCGTCGGCTGGAAATTCGACAGTTGTGGACCCTCGATCGATCCCATATTCAGTGTCCGCGTAGCGTCGCGCGGATCGCGCCGCATGCCAATCGCAATGCCGCCTCGGTGGGCGGCGTGTCGGCGAGGCCGTCGAGCACCGTGAAATCGTGAATCGTGCCGAGGCAGCGAACCGCGCTGACGCGCACCCCGGCGAGCATCAGCTTGCGGGCGTAGGTTTCGCCGTCGTCACGTGCGGCATCGTTTTCAGCTGTGACGATCAGCGCTGGAGGCAGGTCTTCGAGATCCGTGTAACTCGCGTTTAGCGGCATCGCGATTATTTCGCCGCGGTTTTCTGACGGAAAGCGCGTCCATGCGTGCATGCGCTCGGTGTGTGTGGTCAAGCTCGGACCGTCGGCGTATGTCGCTGCCGAGGCGCCCGCCGTGCTTGTAGAAAAAGTCGGACACAGCATGATCTGAAGCGCGATACGGGGGCCGCGGCGCGCCTTGACGAGCAGCGCGAGGGTGGCGGCGAGATGACCGCCCGTGCCTTCGCCTGCGACGATAAGGGCGCCTCCGTCGAGATTCAATGCACGTGCATGCTCGTGCAGATGGACGAGCGCGGTGAACGCCTGCTCGTTTTGGGTCTGAAAGCACGCGGCGGGCGCGGGCGTGTAATCGACCAGTACGACGACCGCCTCGGCGTCGGTGGCAATCCTGCGCGCGAGCCGGTTATCGCTTTGGGCACCCGCGAAACTCGCGCCGTCCGGCAGGAAGAGCACGGCGGGCAGCGGAGTCGGCGCCGCCTGCGGCGGTCGTACGATCCGTATCGTGAAGCCCGGATCCGCGGCGCCCGCTTTCAGCGCGATTTCTTCGGTGTGGATCGCGTCGGTAGCCTCGCCGTTTGCCCATTCGCGCAATCGCTCTGCCGGAACCCCTGCCTCAGTGGCATGGTCGACGAACGATTGCGTTTCCGCGTCGAGGACCGGATACGAGTTTGCGGATCTGATCAGGCCCGGTGCGGCGTCTTCAGGCAGACGGGCAGACGTGAAATCGTTCATGGGGCAGTTTCCGATGAGTGAGGCTTGCTTGTCGATCCGGCACCGTTGGCCGTCGACAGAACAAATTTTCATCGGATTCCCGCACGAGCCACAGTTAAGCGTTGCTAAGAGGCGTTAAGCCCGTGTCCAGCAAAGCGTTCCGGCGAGTGACGCGCGCGTCGAGCCGATTTACCGTCGCTTCATGTCTGCACACCGCGCGTTGCCGCGGCCTCCTGCAAATGCCCCTGTAACCACGACGGCGTGTCTGCCCGTCCCGCTTCGATCAATGCGTTTGCGCTCCCTGCGTCGCCAGCGCACGCGAACACTTCGAGTTGCATCGGGGTTGCGCCTGCCGGCGTGACAGGTCTGCCTTCGTGAATGGCCTCGAAGCCCTCTCCCCATTTGTCCCAATACGCGAGACCGCGCCGGCGCGTGCGCTCGCGAAGCCGTGCGGTCCATTCGCGCGCGAGCGCCACTTCCCCTTCCCATGTCGCGACGGCGATCGAGCCGATCGCGAGCCCATAACAGACGGTCAGATCGTGATCGATCGCGAGCGCCTCCGTCGCGCAGTCGCGCGCGAGCGCCATCGCCGCGTCGGTCTCGCCCTGCAGCCACATAATGCGCATCAGAATGGAAAGCGCAGCGATATGCGCATCGACCTGCGCGTGATTCGCGTGGGTCGCGCGCACCGGGTCCTTGTCGCGCGCCATCACCGCTTCGATCAACGCGCGCGCGATAGCGTGGTCCCCGAGGAAGTGATGTGACAGCGCGCACATCCGCTCGCCGGTTTGCGTCGTCGCAAAGTCGCCCGTCCGTGCGGCGGTAGCGCGAAACGCACGCGCATGTTCGAGGCTTTCCGCGTATACGCCCGCGAGCGTCCGATGCGCCCACACGCCCCACAGCGTGCGCAATGCGAGCCGGTCGTCGCCGAGGCGCTGCGCGGCGGCCTGTGCGGCGTCGAACGCGTGGGCCATCTCCGCCGTCGGCCCACGCGTGTGCCACAGCGCGTGACCGTACGCGGCGAGCAGCTCGATATGCTGCTCCTTGCCCGCCAGATCCGAGTTTTCCGCGGCGGCGATTGCGCGCTCGGCCATCCCGAGGAACTCGTGAGGGAGCGAAAGATGAAACCACAGCGGCGCCGTCGCGATCAGCAGATCGATCGCGAGCTTCGGTTCGCCATCCTGCGCGGCCGCCCAATCGAACGCGGCTCGCACGTCGTTGATTCGCTGGCTGTGAATCGCGAGCCACTGACGCGGCGCCTTGCCTTCCCACGCCGCCACGGGGTCGGCAAAGATCGCACAGCAGTACAACGCATGGCGGCGGCGCGCGTCCTCGAGTTCGTTCGCCTCTTCAAGTCGCATGTGTGCGTAGTGGCGCGTCGTGTCGAGCAGTCGATACGGATGGTCCGAATCGTCGATTGCGCAGGCGATCAGCGACTTGGCGATCAGGCCAGTGACGGCGTCGAAGGCGGCGAGGTCATCGACGTCGCCACCGGCCGCGACAGCCGCGGCGGCATCCATACCGAAGGCGGCCCGCATGACCGAGAGGCGGCGCAGCACCTGGCGCTCCTCCGGCCGGAGCAATTCATAGCTCCAGTCGAGCGTTGCGCGCAGCGTCTGCTGGCGCGGGAGCGCCGTGCGGCGGCCCTGCGTGAGCAGCGCGAAGCGATCGTCGAGCCGCGCTGCAATCGAATGCACGTCCATCAAGCCGACGCGCGCCGCCGCAAACTCGATCGCGAGCGGGATACCGTCGAGCCGTCGGCAAATATCGATCACGGGGCCCAGATTCGCGGCGCTCAACGCAAACCGGTCATTGGCGGCGCGCGCGCGGTCCTGAAACAGCGCGATCGCCGGGAACTGCACGGCGTCGTCGAGGCTCACGACTGCGTCGGTTTCGGGCGACGGCAACGCGGCGAGGCGATGGACGGATTCGCCTTCCGCGCGCAGCGGCTCGCGGCTCGTGACCAGCAGATGCACGCCGGACGCGCCTTGCAGCAGTTGCTCGGCGAGCACGGCAACGGCATCGATCAGATGCTCGCAGTTGTCCAGCACCAGCAGCGCCGGCGACGCCTCGAGCGCCTGGATAAGGTCGGGCACCGGATCGCCGCTGGAGACGGCAACGCCGAGCGCCGAGGCGATCGTACTGGCCGCGCTCGCGGCCGCGGAAACCGGCGCGAAATTGACGAACACGGCGCGCATGCCGGTGCGCTGTGTGAAGCGATGCGCGACAGCGACGGCCACGGTCGTCTTCCCCATGCCGCCCGGGCCAGCGATCGTGAGCAAGCGTCGCTCGGGCAAGTGGTCGGTCAGACCTGCGATGACATCCTCGCGACCTATCACGCGGGCGAGCGTGACCGGCAGACCGCGTGAACCGCTTTCGGACCCGGTGGAAGGCTGGGCGGCGTGCGTATGAGGCCGTGGTGCGGCAGGGTCCGCTGCTTCGACACGGGTAACGGGCGCCGCGAAACGATAGCCGCGTCCGGTCTCGTTGACGATGTAACGCGCACCGTCCGGTCCGTCACCGAGCACCTTGCGCAGCGCCGACAGATGCACGCGCAGCGCGCCTTCCTCGACGACGTTGTCCACCCAGACGCTGTCGCACAGATTGCGCGTCGAGACCAGCGCGCCCGCATGCTCGACAAGGACGACGAGAATGTCGAGCGCGCGGCTGCCGATTTTCAGCGGCGCACCGTCCTTGAGCAGGATTCGTTGCGGGAATTGCAGCGTAAAAGGGCCGAACGCGAGGCTGTAAGGAGCGGTCATCGAGAGCGTCATCGCGCGGGTTGAGTGCCAGCCAATACGGTGTGCCGGGAGTGCACACTGACGCAAAAACAGCCAATCATTGCTCAAAAGCGCAGTACGCGCCCTTAAAAGATCTTAAAAAAACCTGCTTTGCTGCAGCCGACGACGATTGGCACGGCTCCGCGCGCCGACTTAGCAACGCTTAACAAGTCGTAACTGGCCCGATGCGCGTCTGCCCGCCAACATTGCTCCATGCAAGCCAATCAATGATCGGAGGTCGAGATGGAGCGTCTGAAAGCGCTGGAAGTATTCAAGGCAGTGGCGGACCACGGCAGTTTCACGCGGGCGGCGGACGCGACCAATATTGGCGTACCGTCGGTGAGCCGCGCGGTGCAGGATCTTGAAACGATGCTCGGTGTGCAGCTCTTCAACCGGACCACGCGCCGCGTCGCGTTGACCACGGCGGGCCATGCGGTGCTCGAGCGCGTCACGGGCGTCCTGTCCTCCTATGAAAACCTCGCGCGTACCGGCAGCGACGAAGCCGGCGATTGCGCGGGTAACGTCCGCATCGAGGTGCCGGCCATCTTCGATACCGCCCGCCTCACTTCCGTCCTTGTCCGCTTCATGCGCGCCTGGCCGAAAGTACGGGTCGACGTGCGGCGCGTCGATCACCAGGCCGACACACTCGGCGATCTTGCCGACCTCGCAATCGTCGTCGGTCGCTCGGCGCCGTCGTCGTGCATCGCGCGATCACTCGCGGCCGTGCCGCTCGGGCTTTATGCGAGTCCTGCCTGGCTCGAACGGACCAACGGTCTCGCTCACCCGCTCGATGTGCCTGCCGAAGCTTGCCTGGCAACGGGCGCGCAGCATTCGGCATGGACGGTCAGCCATCAAGCATCCGGGGAGTGTGTTTCGCTTGGCGCGCGCGCGGCGCTGCGCACGAATTGTCCTCATGCGCTTCTCGCGGCGGCCGTCGACGGCGAGGGGGTAGCCATCCTGCCCAACCAGCTCGCCCAAGCGGCGCTCGATCGCGGCGAACTCGTGCGTGTGCTCGATGCGTGGCAGGTGGCGCCACTGGAAGCCTGTCTCGTTTACCGGTCCAGACGCAATCTCCCCGCGCGGGTGCGCAAATTGACCGAGTATTTGCTCGATGCCTTCGGCGAGCAGCGCGACGAGGTGGGCGCAATGGCGGCCGTACCGAACATTGCCCGGATGGCAGCGACGCAGGCGACGCTCACGCCGTGCGCAGCTTGATGAAGATTGTGCTTATACGAATGCAGGGGAAACAACGAAATGATGGTTGATTTTGCTGGATGTGTGCTGGACGTGTCGTCGCGGTATCTCGGACTCGCGACCAGGAACCGGACGGTCGTGGCTTACGTCGACGCCGGACCGGGACACGCAACGCGCGTGAGCGATTCACATCGTGGCGCGTCGTCCTCCAGAATGCCGCAGCAGGCGCATGCTGCCACGGATGTGGCCTCGCCGATGTAGCCGGTCCCTCGGAGGAGCGATGTGACGGCACTTCGCGTGCGGTGACGAAGGACGCCGGTCGAGGCGTCGACATCCGGTCCCGGAAGGCTGCGGTGCATTCGACCGCAGCCGAGGGCGCGAGATTGTGAAGGACTATCGTTCGATGGGCCTCACGGTCGTCACCGCACCGGCGTTGCGTCGTAGTTGACCGGCACCCAGTCGTATTGCGCACCGTCCCGGCGCAGGTGGCCGAGCCCGGGAAACGCGATATGCGCGGCGCCGACGAGATAGCGCCGATCGGCGACGCGCTTCAGCGTGTCCCGCCGCGTGCGGCGGGCGGCGCCGGCATCGCTGTCGTACTGGACCGTCGCGTTCACGTCGCGCAACTGGATCGCCGCCACGTGCACGATGTCGCCCCACGCGAGCAGGCCCGCGTTGCCGCTCTCGATCAGATAAGCCGTATGCCCCGGCGTATGGCCGGGCATCGGCACCGCGCGAATGCCGGGCGCGAGCGTCGCTTCGCCGCGAAACGTCTTGAAGCGGCCGGTCGCGACGTAAGGCGCGACCGCGGCGGCGGCCGCATCGAAAAACGATGAGAGGAACGCAGGCGCTTGCGCCTTGTTCGCGGGATCGAGCCAGTAAGCGGCTTCCACTTCGTTCACCCGCACGATCGCATTCGGAAACGTCATCGCGCCGTTCGACACAATGCCGCCGACATGGTCCTTGTGCAGGTGCGTGAGCAGCACTTCGTCGATCTGCGCGGGCGCGTAGCCGGCCGCGCGCAGGTCGTCGAGCAGCTTGCCGCAGCAGTCACCGTACAGCGTGCCGGCACCCGCATCGACGAGGATCCGCTTCGATCCGGTATCGACCAGAAACGCGTTGATCGACCCCTGCACGGGCGGCTCCAGGAACGCGCGGTCGAGGTCGCGCCGGATCTCGTTCTTCGAGATGTCGCGAAACACCGTGTCGACCGGAAACGGATGGGTGCCGTCGGACAGCGCGATCACCGTGAAGTCACCGATCTTCTGCCGATAGAAGCCGGGGGGCTGCTGGCCCGCGGCAGGGGCTGGCGCTGTGGATTGCGCTTCGGGTTGCGCATTGGCGTGGGCGTCGGGCTGCACGCCGGCCTGCGCGAACGCCGCGGACGCGAGCAGGCCCGCACATCCGGCCACGACGAGCAAACGGGCCGCATGCACAACGCACGCGTGCCGGGACAGGTTCTTCATGTGTTCTCCGCGATGAACCGTGCGCGCGCCCGGCCACGAACGGGACGACCCGCGCGACACGCGATGTTGCCCAGCGTATCGGGCACGGTGGCGAAAATCCTGCGCGGCGCCTGAATTGTCCTGAAGACCCGGCACGCGAGCGCGGCCGCCGCACCGGCCGGCGCGCGGCACGACACATCACCAGCCGAACTTCGCTTCCATCCCGACATAGTCGGCGTTGCGCGCGCCGAGTGCGCGAATCGACGAGCCGAGCTGGAAGTGCACGGCTTCGAGCGCGAGCGCGACGTTCGCGTTCACGAGCCAGTCGACGCGCGCCTGTGCGTACATCCCCGTCCACGCACCACCCTTGCCCGCCGTGCCCGGCACCGCCGACATCCCCTGCCCGTAGATCGCGTCGGCCGTCGTCTGCCGCCACTGGAAGCCGACGGCGGTGAGCACCGTCACCGAGCTGGCCGGCTTGAAGGTCAGCGACGGCTTCACGTGGATCAGGTTGCTGTACCCGGTATAGCCGGCGAGCGTGAAGTAATAGCCGTTCGGAAACATCGGGTTGAACGTGCCGACGCGCCGGTCGCCCGGATGCGCGTCGCCCGATGCGCCGTCGACCTGGATGCCGATGCGCGGCGTGCCGGCCGTCTTCGCGAACGTGTAGCCGCCCAGCGCGCCGAACGCCCACGCGCCGATCGTGTCCTGCCCGACGTGGCCCGTCTGCAGCATCGCCTCGACGTCCCAGTCGAGCCCGTCAGTCTTGCCCGCATAGCGCATGTCGAACACGTCGCGCCGTTCGGTGCCGGACGCATCCGGATAGCGCGCGTTGTCGCGCGTATAGCGCGACCAGTACGCGGACAGATCGCCGGGCCCCGTGCCGTTGCGCTCGACGCGCACGCCGTCGAATCGCAGGTGCCGGTTCGACACGTCGTCGAACACGGCCGCATTGCGATACTGCACCGGGCGCGTCACATAGCCGATCAAGCGCCATTTGCCGATTTCGTAATCGGTCCACAGTCCATCGTATGCCTGCCGCACGTTCGGGCCGTCGCGTACCGACACGAAACGCTGCAAATCGAACGCCATCTCCTGCCGGCCGATCCGCGTCTTGAACGTGCCGGACCCCAGTTGATCGACGTACGCGACGAACGCCTGCTCGAGGTCGAGCTGGTCCTTGTCGACCGGGCCGACGGTGTCCTTGCCGAACGGCCGCGCATCGACGAACTGCACGAACGCCTGGAAGTGCCCGCGATACCGCAGGTCCGCGTGCACGTTCGTGCGCTGGATCACGTAGTTGTCGTCGTGCGCGGAGCCGAGGCCGAACAGCGGCGCGTTGTTCAGTTCGAAGCGCTCGCGCAGGTTCGCGCCGAGCGACAGGTAGGTCGACGGATCGTCGCCGAGCCGTATGTATTTCAGCGCGTCGAACGGCTTGCGCGGCACGCACGGATTCGCGAGCACCGACCAGTCTTCCTGCCAGCGGTTGAACGACACCGTCGGACGTTTCGCGGTGCACGACGCCGTGGCGGCGGCAGCCGGCGACGCGGCCGCGCCGGCCGCCGCTACATTGGCATCGGCATCGGCAGCGGCATCGGCGCCGACGGCCGACCCCGCATGCAACGCGGCGCCGCCCGCCAGCACGACGCACGGCAGCGCGCCGCGCCACGATCGTTTCATCGGCCGGCGCACCGTCATTTCGACCGCGCGTGGATTTCGGCGACGTAGCCGCCCGGGAATTGCACGAGCGCCGCGTCGCGGCCGTCCGACTTGAACGGCGGCACGAGCACCGTCACGCCCGCGACTTCGGCCTGCTTCAGCGTCGCGCCGAGATCGGCCACTTCGTAGCCCGTCATTTCACGCCCGAACGGGTAAGGCAGCTGGCCGTCCGTCGCGAGCACGGTCATCTTGCCGAAGCCCGATTCGATCCGAATGCGGCGGTACGTGTCGTTCGGCCGGCCGATCTCGATGCCCGGCGCATGGCGCACGTCGGACACGATCTTGCCGTGCGAGAACGCGACGAAGTTGCGCGCCAGCTTGCTCGCGCTTTCCGGCGACACGTACACGCGGTTCTCCGGCACCGTCTGCAGCGGGTCGTAATTCGGCGCCTGCGTGTGCCAGTACAGCTGCATGTTCACGCCGCCCGGCCAGCGGACGATCGCATCGCGGCCGATCGGGTCGGGGAACGTCGTCACGACGATGTCCGCGCCATGCGCGCGCGCCGACTTCACCGCGACGTCCATGTCGGTGACGAGATAGCCGGTGCGTTCCTCGCAGAACGGATACGGGATCGGCGTCTTGAAACCGAATACCGAGATCGTGCCGACCGGCGTCAGCACGAGCTGCGACATCGTCTGGCTCGGCGTCGGCGTGACCTGGAACACGCCCTGCTTCGACTTCTTGCCGCCGAACGTCGCGACGAAGCTGTCGGTGAAGCGGTCGAAGTCTTCGGGTGCAACGCACACGTGGGTCGTGTCGTATTGCGGGCCCACCGCAACGGCGGGGAAGCGCGCCGCGGCGGTCGGCGACGCGATGTCGTCGAGGTGGGTTTCGTCGGCGAATGCCGGCGCGCCGACCAGCAGCGCGGCGAGCACGGCCGACGACGCGGCGGTGATGCGCAGCATGTTGCGCAGATTCAGTGAACTCATTGGTTTTCTCCTTGATGATGATGCGCGCGGCTCGGCGCCGCGCGCGGATTCGGATTCAGCGGGATGCAGGCCACTCGTCCGGGCGGCCCGGACGACACGCGAGAAACACGCGCACCGCGAGCGGCAGCGTGCGCCGCAACCGGGCGCGCGCGGCTTCCCGCTCGGCGAGAGACGGAGCAGACGCATCGTTTCAGCGCGGTCGTCGCAACGTCACCCAATTGCGGGAACGCTGCGAGCCTGGTCTCGCCTATCGTTGAGCACGGTGACGAGGACAAGCCCACCGATCAGCCCCAGATGTTCGAAAAACGCGTTAAGCGCCATGAAGCGCGCAGCGCCCGTCATGTTCCAGAAGTCGGCGGCCACCAGCATCGCGACGAGTGTCAGCACACCGAGGCCGCCTGCGCCGAGCCACGTGAAACGCCGCGACAGCACGCACAGTGGCCCGCCGATCTCGACCACGATCGCCATCGCCGCCCATACCGACCCGGGGTGCAGGCCGAAGTGCGCCTGCTCCGCGGCGGCCGCATTGAAATCCAGCAGCTTGTACACGCCCGCGATCAGATACGCGGACACCAGGATCAGACGCGCGACCGGCAGCACCCATGGCTGCGACAGCAGCGCACGGACCCACGCCGGGGAGTCGTAAGTCGTATGCATCGCCATCTCAGACCGCCCAGCACGAGCACCCGAACGCGCCCCAGAAGCCCTTCGCGTCGGACGTCGGCAACGTGCTTCCCCATGCGCTCGCGTGCGCATGCTGGTGAACGTTGCATTCATTCGCGCAGGCGCACATCGCAGCGGCCGCCGCGCGTTGCAACGGCGCGCCGCTGCGCTGCGTCGCGCCCCAGCCGCCATAGCCGCCGAACTCTCGCACGGGCGACCAGTCCGGCATCGCCGGCGGGATCGGCGCGTCGTGCGACGTGAACGGCCCCGCGCCCCACACGATCTTCCCGTCGACCACCGTCAGCAACGCGGTCGTGCCGGCGATATCGTCCTCCGCGCACGCGAAGAAATCGCGATCCGGGACCACCAGGTCGGCAAGCTGCCCCACCGCGATGCGTCCTTTCTTGCCTTCCTCGTTCGAGAACCACGTCACGTACTCGGTCCACATCCGCAGCGCGGTTTCGCGATCGAGCAGGTTGCGCTGCGGATACAGGCGCATGCCGCCGACCGTCTTGCCGGCCACGAGCCACGCGAGCGACACCCACGGGTTGTACGACGCGACGCGCGTCGCGTCGGTGCCGGCCGACACCTTGAGCCCCTTGGCGAGCATCTTCGCGACAGGCGGCGTCGCCTCGGCGGCTTGCGCACCGTAACGCTCGACGAAGTATTCGCCCTGGTACGCCATCCGGTGCTGCACCGCGATACCGCCGCCGAGCGCGGCGATCCGGTCCATCGATTTCTCGGTGATCGTTTCCGCGTGATCGAAGAACCAGTTCAGCCCTGCGAGCGGGATGTCTTCGTTGACCTTCTCGAACACGTCCAGCGCGCGGCTGATGGTTTCGTCATAGGTCGCGTGCATGCGCCACGGCCAACGGTTTTCCGCGAGCACGCGCACGACGCCTTCGAGATCGTCCTCCATCTGCGCGGGCAGGTCCGGACGCGCGACGCGGAAGTCCTCGAAGTCGGCCGCGGAAAACGCCAGCATCTCGCCGGCGCCGTTGTTGCGGAAGTAGTCGGTTCCATCGTGGTACTTGACGCTCTTCGTCCAGTTCACGAAGTCTTCCTTCTCCGCGTTCGGCTTCTGCGTGAACAGGTTGTACGCGATCCGGATCGTCATCTCGCCCGCGTCGTGCAGCTTGCGGATCACTTCGTAATCGTCCGGATAATTCTGCGAACCGCCGCCCGCGTCGATCACGCCCGTCACGCCCAGCCGGTTCAGCTCGCGCATGAAATGGCGCGTCGAGTTGTACTGATACTCGAACGGCAGCTTCGGCCCCTTCGCGAGCGTCGCGTAGAGGATCGTCGCATTCGGGTTCGCGAGCAGCAGGCCCGTCGGGTTGCCTGCGGCATCGCGAAGGATGGTGCCGCCCGGCGGCTCCGGCGTGTCCTTCGTATAGCCGACGACACGCAGCGCTGCTGCATTCAGCAGCGCGCGATCGTACAGATGCAGGATGAACACCGGCGTGTCCGGCGCGACCGCGTTGAGTTCGTCGATCGTCGGCAGCCGTTTCTCGACGAACTGGTGTTCGGTGAAGCCGCCGACCACGCGCACCCACTGTGGCGCCGGCGTGATCGCGACCTGCTGCTTGAGCATCTCCATCGCGACCGCGAGCGACGGCACGCCGTCCCAGCGCAATTCCATGTTGTAGTTCAGGCCGCCACGAATCACGTGGCAGTGGTTGTCGATCAGGCCCGGCAGCACGCCGCGGCCGCCGAGATCGACCACCTTCGTCGCGCGGCCCGCGAGCGGCATCACGTCCGCTTCGCTGCCGACGGCGACGAAGCGTCCGGCGGCAATCGCGACCGCTGTCGCGACGGGGTTCGCGCGGTCGAGCGTCGTGAATCGTCCGTTATGCAGGATCAGATCCGGTTGGGTCACGGTTGCGGTCATATGCATCACCTCTTGTTGATCAGAAGCCAAAGAGTTGTTTGACGGTAGGTAAGGCTTGCACGCCGATCAGCATGCCGAGCAATCCGACCAGTGCAATCAACGGCGGTGCGGGAGAGCGAACCTTGATGGCGCTGTAAATCACACCGATCAGCACGCCCGCACCAAGGGAAACCAGATAAGGTTCCATGCAATAAATCTCCCGGACAATTTCAAATGCAGCGGCAGCGTTCCGACCCGCATGCCGCGGGCGGCATGCGTGTTTCGGTCACGTCCGCCGCCCGCGGCAATGGCGCCAATGCGACGCGTTCGCATCGAACCCGCCGCACCGGCATCAGCGGTTGCCGGCCGTCTGCGCTTACTTCGCCGGAACGGGCGCAATCGACTCGTGCGGCGTCGCGGTGCGCTGCGGCGCCTTGTGGAGCATCGTGTACGCGTAGTCCACGCCCATCCCGTAGGCGCCCGAATGCTCCTTCGCGATCGCCATCACCGCGTCGTACGTCTCGCGGTGCGCCCAGTCGCGCTGCCATTCGAGCAGGACCTGCTGCCACGTGACCGGCACCACGCCAGCCTGCACCATGCGCTGCATCGCGAAGTCGTGCGCAGCCTGCGTCGTGCCGCCCGATGCGTCGGCGACCATGTAGATTTCGTAGTCGCCTTCCAGCATCGCGCACAGCGCGAACGTCGTATTGCAGACTTCGGTCCACAGGCCCGACACGACGACCTTCTTGCGGCCGTTCGCGGCCAGCGCGTCGCGCACCTTCTGGTCGTCCCACGAGTTCATCGACGTGCGTTCGAGCGTCTTCTGGTTCGGGAACACGTCGAGCAGCTCGGGATAGGTGTGGCCCGAGAAGCTCTCGCTTTCGACCGTCGTGATCGTAGTCGGGATGTTGAAGACCTTCGCGGCCTTCGCGAGCCCGACGACGTTGTTCTTCAGCGCTTGGCGATCGATCGACTGCACGCCGAAGGCCATCTGCGGCTGCTGGTCGATGAAGATCAGCTGGCTGTTGTGCGGGGTAAGTACTTCAAGCTTCGGATTGCTCATGGTGTGATGTCCTTTGACGCGGAGAAAAATGAGACTCGCCCGGCCGACGAATCCGCGATGCGTCCAATGCGCTTGTCGGAAGCGTCGGCAACCGGCCTGCATCATTCAATACGCGAATGGGCGACCACACCAATTAATTGTTCTGATTCTCACCTCTCTTGAAATTCAAGCTGAAAAGATCTGAATTTCGTTGAATGCGCTAACGACGAACGCGCAGACCTGATAGGCTGGCCCAAGACTTTCGGATCGACGCCAGCCCGGTATTTATCCGTATTTTCAACGGCCGTCATTCCATTCCAGACCTATGAAACCGTACATTGCTTCGCTTTTCGCCGGCATCCTCGCCGGCGTCGTTTACGCGCTGATCGGCGTGCAATCGCCGGCGCCGCCCGCCATCGCCCTGGTCGGCCTGCTTGGCATTCTGGCCGGTGAACAGATTCTTCCCGTGGTGCGACGGCTGTTCGACGGCATCCGACTGGGAACCGCATGGCGCGAAGCGAAGTGCAGTCAGCACATGTTCGGCGCGCTGCCCGGCGCACACGCCGACGCTGCCGCGAAGCGCCGCGAATCGACGCCGACGTGACAGGCAGACGTCGAGCGCATGCGGCGGCGACCTGACCATCGGCACGCATGCGTGCGTGCCTTGTACGTCGGACGACGAACCGTTGTGAACGGGATTGGATTCAGCGTCGCTCGACGGTCCGACACCGCCTGATGCCCTTGCCGTAGCGAAATTCGCCATGAAGCTGTCTTTCGAAGCACTCGAGGCCCTGGACGCGATCGACCGCACCGGTACGTTTGCCGACGCGGCAGAGCTGGTGCACCGCGTGCCGTCTGCACTGACATACGTCGTACAGAAGCTCGAGAGCGACCTCGGCGTCGCGTTGTTCGATCGCAGCGGCCGTCGCGCGAAGCTCACGCGCGCGGGCCGCGTCGTCGTCGAGGAAGGTCGCCGTCTTCTTCATGCCGCCGAACAGCTTGAACGGAAGGCGCAGCGCGCGCAGCAAGGTTGGGAAACCGAGGTCCGCGTCTGTATCGCCGAGATACTGCCCTTCGACTTGATGTGGGCATACGTCCATGCTTTCTACGCACTTGAAATGGACACGCGACTGCGACTCTCCACCGAAGTGCTCGGCGGCACCTGGGATGCGCTGATCTCGCGGCGGGCGGATCTAATCGTCGGCGCGGCGGGCGAGCCGCCCGAACTGCCGGACATCGTGGCGCAGCCAATTGGCACGCTCCGGCACGTGTTCGCGGTCGCCCCGACCCATCCGCTCGCGGCGCTGCCTGAACCGCTGTCGATGACATCGATCGTCGAGTATCGCGGCGCGGTGATCTCCGACACGTCCCGCGAACTTCAGCCGCAGTCGGTCGCGGTTGACGCTGGCCAACCGTATCTCGCGGTGCCGACGCTCGCTGCGAAACTGGCCGCGCAATGCGAAGGACTCGCGGTGGGTACGCTCCCGGACTGCATCGCGGCGCCCGCGATCGCGCAAGGCAGGCTTGTCGCGCGGGAAGTCACCGGCATGCGCGACACGACCCATTGCTATATCGCGTGGCGTGCCGACGAAGCCGGGCGCGCGCTACGCTGGTGGGTCGAACAGCTCGGTCACCACGACCTCGTCGACCGGTTCACCGCGCGCGCGTGACGCTGCGCTTTCTGCGAACGATCGAGCGGTCTCGCGCTTACCGACCTGCATCAAGCGGTTCTCGAAATCAGCGTTGAAGGCATGAAGAAACGCGGGGCGGCTTCGCCGCCGCCCCGGTCACGCACGTAGCTAACGTCACGTGCGGAATCGGCGTTCAGCGCGATGCGGACGGCTCGCCGGTCCGGCCGGAGCGCCAGGTGAGGAAGGCGAGCGCCGCGAGCGGCAGCGCCAGTGCCCAGAACCCGGCGTACAGGTAGGCGGTCGCGCCGGCGCCCGCGCCGATCGCGAAACCGACAACCGGCGGCAGCGTGCGTCGCAGCCGCGCGCGCGCGGCCTCCCGTTCGGCGGCCGCAGCGATCGGCACGAGCCAGTCGAATGCATCGATGACCGCCTGCGTAACGTTGCCGGTCATCACGGTGTTCGCGACGACGGTGCGTGCGGTCAGCCGGCCGTGCGCGTTCTGCACGCCCATTGCCGCCGCGCCGAGCAGCCCGCAGACGATCGTCGCGGGCGCATCGGCGCTGCCGATCGGCGACGCCGCGACGCCCGCGAGCATGAATCCGGCCAGCAGGATCGTCTGCAGCGCGTACAGCGAGCACGCCCGCGGGCCATGCCCGCGCACGCGCATCCGGTGATCGAGCAGGCGGGCGGCCACGATGCCCGCGATGAATGCCGGAAACGCGAGCCACTTGATCATGAGGCCCTGGCCGACACCGGCGAGGCCCGAGCCGATCAGGATGAAGTTGCCGGTGACGTGCGCGGTAAAGAGCCCGAACAGCGCGACGAAGCCGAGCGTGTCGACGTAGCCGGCGATCGATGCGAGAAACACATCCTCGCCGCGCAGGTGATCGGGGGCCGCCGCGGCCGCTGGCGTTACTTGCGCGGGCTGCATGTCGTGGCTTCCGTGGTTGTGTCGGCGGTGCCCGCATCGCGGACCTGCGCGGCGAGCGCGCGCAATTGCGCGTGCACGAGCGGGATCGCGTGCTCGCGGACGACGAGGCCGATCAGGCGCGCTAGCGCGATCAGCGGCGCCGCGGGCGATTGCACGCGCACGCGGTGGTACAGGAAGCCGACTGCGACGGCGGCTCCCGGCGAGATCAGATAAGGCATGGTCCGTTCCGGTTGCGCCGCGGGCCGCGGCCGACAGGATGGCGCCCGGCCCGTGCGGCGGTTCTGGAGCAAGACTAGGGAATGCCGGCCTGAAAGTCATGGCGGCGACCTGAATTTTCCTGAAAACGCCGAACGGCACACGGCTCGGCACCGCGCCCGCCTGCGTCGCCGGCCGCGCCGGGGCGTGCGTTGCCATCTTTCGATCGACACGGGCAGAATGGCCGCATTCAGGAGCCGACGCATGACCGAAGCCAAGCGCAATGCTGCGCCCCGCCCGCGCGGGACGACCGTCGACGCCACCGCCAGCCCATCGGGACGTCGCCTCACGCCGGAAGCGCGCGAACGGCAGATCGTCGAAAAGGCGGTCGAGCACTTCGCGACCCACGGATTTTCCGGCAGCACGCGCGAGCTCGCACGGCAAATCGGTGTGACGCAACCGCTGCTCTACCGGTATTTTCCGAGCAAGGAGGCGCTGATCGACCGCGTGTACGACGAGGTCTACACGTGGAATCCCGACTGGGAAAAACTGATCGCCGACCGCTCGGTGCCGCTGCAGCAGCGGCTCGTCGCGTTCTACCGGTCGTATGCGCAGACGATCCTGCGGCGCGAATGGATCCGCACGTTCATCTTCGCGGGCCTGAGCCGCGAGGGTTTCAATACGCGCTACCTGTCACGGCTGCGCGAGCGCGTGTTCCTGCCGGTGCTGCGCGAACTGCGCCACGCATACGACCTCACGGCGCCGGCGTCGGAAGCGCAGCGCAACGCGGAAATCGAACTGGTCTGGAGCCTGCACGCGAGCATCTTCTATCTCGGCGTGCGCAAGTGGGTATACGGATTGCCGGTGCCCGACGATCTCGACGCCGAAATCGAACGGCAGGTCGACGCGTTCCTGAACGGCACGCCGGCCGCGCTGCAACGCGTGACATCGGGCTCGTCCGCCACCCCCGCCAAACGCCGCCGAGGTTGAGCGGCGGCGCACGCGGCAAGCATCGCGCTTTCACTCAGGCCGCTTCAGAACGATTCAACCGCTGTGCCCGGCGCTTGCCCTATGCTCGGCAATCATCGGGAGATATCGGATGGAACACGGATCGGGCCGCAAGGCCGTCATCGTCGGCGGGTCGGTCGGCGGGCTGTTCGCCGCGACCGCACTGCGCGCAGCCGGCTGGGACGTAGGCGTATTCGAGCAATCGCCGCACGACCTGGACAGCCGCGGCGGCGGCATCGTGCTGCAGCCGCCGATCGAGCGGGCGTTCGCATTCGGCGCCGTACCGCTGCCGCGCGAGGCCGCCGTCGATTCGATCGACCGGATCTACGTCGATGCGCACGACCGCATCGTGCAACGCTTCACGATGCCGCAAACGCAGACCGCGTGGAACGTGATCTACACGGCGTTGAAGCGCGCGCTGCCGGCCGGCATCGTCCATGCGGGCGACGCGTTCGAGCGATTCGAGCAGGACGGCGAGCGCATCGTCGCGCATTTCGCGAGCGGCCACGCCGAGACGGCCGACCTGCTGATCGGTGCGGACGGCGGCCGCTCGGCGGTGCGTGCACAGTTGATGCCGGACGTGCGGCCGGCGTATGCGGGCTATGTCGCATGGCGCGGGCTCGTCGACGAGCGGGTGCTGCCCGAACAGGTGCTGTCTCTGCTGCGCGAGCGCTTCACGTTTCAGCAAGGCGACGCGCACCTGTTCCTCACCTATCTGGTGCCCGGTGCGGACGGCGCGATCGAGGCGGGCAAGCGGCGCGTGAACTGGGTCTGGTACCGGCGTCTCGCGTCCGACCAGCTGCGGTCGCTGTTCGTTGCGCGCGACGGCACGCAGCGCGACGGGTCGCTGCCGCCCGGCGCGATGCGCGACGACGACCGCGCGGCACTCGTCAACGCCGGTGGCCGGATGCTCGCGCCGACGCTCGCCGCGCTCGTCGACGCGACACCCGCGCCGTTCGCGCAGGCGATCCAGGATCTCGCGGTCGAACGGATGGCGGTGGGGCGTGCGGTGCTGCTGGGGGACGCCGCATGCCTCGTTCGCCCGCACACGGCGGCCGGTGTCGCGAAAGCGGCGGACGACGCGGTCGGCCTCGCGCAAGCGCTGCGCGAAGTCGGCCACGGCCGCGGGTTCGACGCCGCGCTGGCGAGCTGGGACGCCCGTCAGCGCGCCGCGAGCGCGGTGATCGCCGCGCGGGGCATCGCACTGGGCGCCCGCTTGATGGGCGCGGCTTGAACATGGGCCGGCCGCGTGTGGGCGGGCCGGCGCAGCGTCTCGCTCGACGGATCGAGCGCGCGCAGCACGCTGGCGCGCCCGCCATCGTCGTCGGGCAGTTGCGGCTGGCCACGCGCGGCGGCCGGCGCGCCATGCGCCGCGAGCAACGCGGCGAGCGCCAGGCCCGCCACGCGCGCCAGTACGGCAGCCGGCTTCATTGCGCGCTCGCCGTTGAAACAGCCGCGCCCGTTCCCACGCTCGCCGTCGCGGCGCGCGGCTCGCCGTGCGCGACCGCATACAGCTCGCGATTGCGCGCGATCGTCTGCGCGCTCGGCGGATAGTCCCAGTTCGACGTCGGCAGCGTGCCGTCGCGCTCCGCTTGAATCAGGTCGGCGACCACGTCGGCGCGGGTCGGGCCGGACGCCGAAGCCTGCGCGAACGCGGCGGCCGGCCGTGACGCGACCGATTGCGACGGCTGCGCGGCAACCTTCGCTTCCGCTGCCTGGATGTCTTCGGGATAGTTCGGATCGTTACTGATCGGCCGATAACCGGCCTGTTCGACGCGGACGAGATCGGCACGCACGTCGGCCCGTGTGAGCGCATGGTCGGCGGTTTGCGCAAATGCGGCGATGGGTGCGCTCAGTGCGCAGGAAAGCAGGACTGCACGAATCAGGTTGTTCATGACATTCACCTCTCAAGATGGCGTGTTCGCGTCCGCAGATCAGGCCGGACATCCGCTCCGCATCGATGTGATGAAGAGTTGAGTCCATTCTGCGATTCGCGCGCTTTCCGGAAGGTGAGGCTTTGATTACGGTCTTGTCATCTGGTCGCGGCCCGGCCGCACGGCCGTGTCAGTCAGCGCATGGCAGTTTCCGGGTTCCGCACGCTGCCCAGAAACCGCGTCAACTCGACCGTCTGCGGACGCTCGAAGATCTCGTCGGCCGTCCCGCTCTCCCACACGCGTCCCTGGTGCATGAACACGATCCTGTCGCTCACCGCACGCGCGAAGTTCATCTCGTGGGTGACCATGATCAGCGTCATGTCCTCGCGCGCGAGTTGCTCGACGACGCCCAGCACCTCGCCGACGAGCTCGGGATCAAGCGCGGACGTGATTTCGTCGCACAGCAGCACGCTCGGCTTCATCGCGAGCGCACGCGCGATCGCGACGCGCTGCTGCTGGCCGCCCGACAGGTGTTCCGGAAACGCGTCGAACTTGTCGCCGAGGCCGACGCGCTCGAGCATCAGTTCCGCGATCGCGCGCGCCTGCTGGCGGTGCGACTTCTTCACCACCGACTGCGCGAGCATCACGTTCTGTCCAGCGCTCAGGTGCGGAAACAGGTTGTATTGCTGGAACACCATGCCGACCTTCAGCCGCAGCGCACGCAAGTCCGCATGCCGTGCATCGACGCGTTCGCCGTCGACCGAGATCGTGCCCGCGTCGATGCTCTCGAGCCCGTTGAGCGTGCGCAGCAGCGTGCTCTTGCCCGAGCCGCTGCGGCCGATGATCGACACGACCTGCCCGCGCTCGACGGACAGATCGATGCCCTTGAGCACATGATGGGTGCCGAAGTGCTTTTCGAGACCCCGGGTTTCAACGAGCGGCATGCCATCTCCTTTGCAACGTGCGCGCATAACGGGTAAGCGGATAGCAGAGCGCGAAATAGATCAGCGCGACGAGGCCATACACGACGAACGGCCGGAACGTCGCGTTCGAGATCGCGATACCGACCTTCGTCAGCTCGGTGAAGCCGATGATCGACACGAGCGCCGTATCCTTCACCGCCTGCACGCCGAAGCCGACCGTCGGCGCGATCGCGATGCGCGCGGCCTGCGGCAGGATCACGTGACGCAACTGCTCGACATAACTCATCGCCAGGCTGGCCGACGCCTCCCACTGCCCTTTCGGCACCGCCTCGACACAGCCGCGCCAGATCTCCGCCAGGTAGGCGCTGGTGAAGAACGTGAGCCCCGCCGTGGCCGCGACCCACGGCGAAACGTCGAGCCCGACGAGCGGCAGGCCGAAGAACACGATGAACAGTTGCATCAGCAACGGCGTGCCCTGGAACACTTCGATATAGAGCTTTGCGATGCCGCGCAGCGCCGTCGAATTCGACACGCGCATCACGAGCAGCCCGAGGCCGACGAGGCCGCCGGATACGAACGACACGATCGACAGCACGATCGTCCAGCGCGCGGCCAGCAGCAGGTTCGCGAGAATCTGCCCGAACGTGAAATCGGTCATCGCGCACCTCGCACGCGGCGGGAGAACAGGCGGCGGCCCATCGCGCCGAGGGTGGCGCGCATCAGCAGCGCCATCGCCAGATACGCGAGCGCGATCACGAAGTACGTCTCGAACGCGCGGAAGTTGCGCGACTGGATGTAGCTGGCCGCATAGGTCAGGTCGGCCACCGAGATCTGCGACACGACCGCCGAACCGAGCATCGTGATCACGATCTGGCTCGACAGCGCGGGAAACACCTTGGCGAGCGCCTGCGGCAGCACGACATGGCGCAGCATCTGCGCGCGCGACATCGCCAGCGCGGACGCCGCCTCCAGATGCCCTTTCGGCACGGCGGCCACGCCCGCGCGCACGATCTCGACCGAGTACGCGCCGAGATTGAGCGTCATCGCGAGGATCGCGGCCGTGTATTCGTCGATGTGCACGCCGAGCGCCGGCAAGCCAAAGAAGATGAAGAACAGCTGGACGACGAACGGCGTATTCCGAATCGCCTCGACGTACGCGCCGATCAATGGGCGCAACCGCACGGCCGCGCGCGCGTCGGCGCTGTACGCGGCCGCGCCGAGCACTCCGACGGCCACGCCGAGCACGGTCGCGACCGCGGTCAGCGCGAGCGTGATCGCCGCGCCGCTCGCGAACACGCCGGCGTATTCGGCAAGCTCGCCGAATTGAAGCTGGTAGCTCATGGGGAGGGGATAAATTCGGGTTCGGACAACGACACGCGCCGCGCCGGGCGTCCCGGCCGCGGCGCCGTGTCACGCGACACGGCGATTCGTCACAGCCCGGCCGGCAACGGCTGGCCGAGCCACTTGCGCGACAGCTCGCCCAGCGAGCCGTCCTGCTTCGCATGCGCGATCGCATCGTCGATCTTCGCGAGCAGGCGCGGTTCGTTCTTGTTGACGCCGACGAAGCACGGCGAATTCTTGATCACGAACTTGACCTCGGGGCGGCGCGGCGGATTCTTCGCGAGAATCGCCGCCGCGACGATGTTGCCGGCCGCGATCAGTTGTACCTGCCCCGACAGGAACGCCTGGATCGTCGCGTTGTTGTCCTCGAAGCGCTTGATCGTCGCGTTCGGCGCGAGCTGCGACAGCGCGATCTCCTCGAGCGCGCCGCGCGTCGCGCCGACCGTCTTGCCGGTGAGGTCGGCGGGCGCGCTCACCTTCACGTCGGACGGCCCGAACACGCCCTGGAAATACGGCGCGTACGCGCTCGAGAAGTCGATGACCTTCTCGCGCTCCGGGGTCTTGCCGAGCGACGAGATCACCATGTCGACCTTGTTGGTCGTCAGGTACGGAATCCGGTTCGCACTGTTCACGGGCACCAGCTTCAGCTTGACGCCGAGCGACTTGGCAAGGAGTCCTGCCATGTCGATGTCGTAGCCTTGCGGCTGCATGTCCGTGCCGACCGAACCGAACGGCGGATAGTCCTCGGGCACCGCGACGCGCAGCGTGCCGTTTTTCGCGATGGTGTCGAGCGCATCGGCGTGGGCCGGCGCGGCGGCGAACAGCGCGATCACGGGGGCGGCGAGCAGCGCAGCCAGCCAGGTGCGTCGGGGGAACGGTCGGGTCGTCGGGCTCACGGTGAATCTTCCTTGTCTGGTATGTCGTCGGGCAGCGCGCAACCGTTGCGCGGCCGACACCACACCAGCAAAAACCGGGCCATCGCCGGGAAATGCTTGCCACACGGGCACGAGACGGAAATGTCGGCGAACCTTTCGACAAGCCGAATTCCTCATTTCGGTGCATGAACCGGCGCCGTCGGTAACGGTTGCCCTCGCAGCGCGCGCCGGCGCACCAAATTACCTATCCGGTTCACCCGGCGCCGCAACCCTATGCATGGATTCGAACAGGCCCAGTCCAAATTTGCATTCCGTTTGTGACCGGAATTACGGCTGAATACGTTCGCGACGTACCGTGCCTTTCGTCACGTCCGACGAATCGCGACCAGGACGAGCGCGCCCGATTCAGCGCGCTGCTCCTCCGGTACCGGTGGTCCCGATCGTCCCGCGATCGGGATGAATCCAATCCCATCCGTGCGCGAGGAACCCGTCATGGCATCGATTCCCGACCCGTCGACAACCGGCGAAACCGACAAACGCAGCTGGCTCGAATCGCACGAAGCCGGCTATCACAAGACCCTCGGCAATCGACAGGTGCAGATGATCGCGATCGGCGGAGCCATCGGCACCGGGCTGTTCCTCGGCGCCGGCGCCCGGCTACAGGCCGCCGGCCCGGCGCTCGCGATCGTCTATCTGGTCTGCGGCGCGTTTTCGTTCCTGATCCTGCGCGCGCTCGGCGAGCTCGTGATGCATCGCCCGAGCAGCGGCAGCTTCGTGTCGTACGCACGCGAATTCCTCGGCGAGAAGGCGTCGTTCGTCGCGGGCTGGATGTACTTCCTGAACTGGGCGATGACCGGCATCGTCGACATCACCGCCGTCGCGCTCTACATGCACTACTGGGCGCCGTTCGCGGCCGTGCCGCAGTGGATCTTCGCGCTCGTCGCGCTGTGCATCGTCGCGACGATGAACCTGATCGGCGTGAAGTGGTTCGCGGAAATGGAGTTCTGGTTCGCGCTGATCAAGGTCGCCGCGATCGTGCTGTTTCTCGTGATCGGCGCGGCGATCCTCGGCACGGGCATGCCGGTGGCCGGCCATGGCACCGGCCTGCATCTGATCACCGACAACGGCGGGTTCTTTCCGCACGGACTGATGCCGGCGCTGGTGCTGGTGCAGGGCGTGGTGTTCGCGTTCGCGGGCGTCGAACTGGTTGGCACGGCCGCCGGCGAATGCAAGGATGCGCGCAAGGTGTTGCCGCGCGCGATCAACAACGTGATCTGGCGCATCGCGATTTTCTACGTCGCATCGGTCGTTCTGCTGGTCTGCCTGCTGCCGTGGAGTGCGTACAAGGCGGGCCAGAGCCCGTTCGTCACGTTCTTCGGCGCGCTCGGCGTGCCGGGCATCGGCTCGGTGATGAACCTGGTGGTGCTGACGGCCGCGCTGTCGAGCCTCAATTCCGGCCTGTATTCGACGGGGCGCGTGCTGCGTTCGCTGTCGATGGGCGGCTCGGCCCCTGCGTTCCTCGCACGGATGAGCGGGCAATCCGTCCCGTACGCGGGCATCCTGGTGACGGTCGCGATCTATGTGGTCGGCGTGCTGCTCAACTATCTCGTGCCGTCGAGCGTGTTCGAGATCGTGCTGAACATCGCGTCGCTCGGCATCATCAGCACATGGGGCTTCATCGTCGTGTGCCAGATGAAGTTCCGCGCCGCGGTCAGGCGCGGCGACGTGGAAGACGTATCGTTCAGGATGCCTGGCGCGCCCGTGACGTCGTGGCTCACGCTGCTGTTCCTGCTCGGCGTGCTGGTGTTGATGGCATTCGACTACCCGAACGGGACATGGACGATCGCATCGATCCCGCTGGTCGCGCTGCTGCTCGTGGCCGGCTGGAAGTGGCTGAGCCGTCGCGCGCGCCGTGCGTTGCTCAAGCCGACGATTCCGTCGATCGCGCTCACGCAGAACGTGCTCGAGAAGGGCGACAACTGACTCGCGGCGGCATGCGTGCCGTCCGTTGAAGGAACCGCCGTCCGGCCGCGGACGGCGGTCGCCAACCCTGCTCAGTGATGGTCGTACAGCTGGTGCTCGTCGAGCGACGCGAGCGATTGCGCATCAGTGCGCTTTGCGGCGACGCTCGGTGCGGCGGCCGATTGCGCTTGCTGCGCGGCGACCTTCGCCTCGGCGGCCTGGATGTCCTCGGGATAGTACGGATCGCTGCCGACCGAACGATAACCGGCCTTTTCGACGCGGACGAGATCGGCGCGCACGTCGGCCCGTGTGAGCGCATGGTCGGTGGTTTGCGCAAATGCGACGATCGGTGCGCTCAGTGCGCAGGAAATCAAGACTGCACGAATCAGGTTGTTCATGACGTTCACCTCTCAAGTTGGCGTATTCGCGTCCGCAGATCAGGCCGGACATCCACTCCGCATCGATGCGATGAAGAGTTGAGTCCATTCTGCGATTCGTGCGCTTTCCTGAAGGTGAGGCTTCGATTACGGTTTTGTTATCCGGCCGCCCGCGCCCGTCGTGGGCGGGCCGCCCCGGTTCGCCGGACACGGCGCGGGCCCGCAACGCGACGCGCATGCCGGTCGATCGTCGCGTTCATGCGGGCGCGTCGAGCGGCCGTACTTCCGGAATCATCGCGGCCTGGCCGCGCACGATGCCATCCGCGTCGATCAGTTGCCACACGGTCGCGCGCTCGATCCAGAACCGCTTGCCGGACTTCGTCACCCGCACGCCGCGGTATTCGGACACGAAGCCATCGCGCATCACCTTGTCGAGAAACACCTGGCGCTCGTGTCGCTCCATCGGCTCCGCCGACAGACGGGACGGCAACGCCGTCAGTTCATCCCAGTCGTATTCGAAAATCGCCTGCGCGCGCCTGTTGCCGTACACGAACACGGGATCGGCCGACGTGTCGTGGGCAAGCACGCCGAACGGCGCCGTCTCATACAGCCACGCGGCGCCGTCGGATGCGCTCATGCCGTCGGGCACGAGCGGGCGGTTCACGAGCCGGCGATACGAGTCGGCAAGAAGGCGGAAGAAGTTTGCATCGGTGCGCAACGACATCGGTCTGGCTCCTGAAATCGGCGAGATACGCGAATGAGCGAAGGTTTGCCGCCGGACATTATGGATGAAGCGGCGCACCGCCGTCGGCGGCGAGGGTTCGGCCAGCCCGCATCGCGCTGCGCGGCCCGCCGCACGGCCGATGCCGCCGCGCCCGCACAGATAACAGCTTCGTAATCTTCGAGTCAGGGTCGGGTCAACGCCGCGCCGGCAGACTGCGTGCTCGTCGCATCGAATGCGCGTCCATTCCCCGCTTCGAGGAGCACCATCATGTGGATCGTCCGGCTGGCGTTACGCAGGCCCTACACGTTCGTCGTACTCGCGCTGCTGATCTTCATCGCGGGGCCGCTCGCGCTGCTGCGCACCCCCACCGACATCTTCCCGAGCATCGACATTCCGGTCGTCAGCATCGTGTGGTCATACAACGGCTTCTCCGCCGAAGACATGGCCAAGCGCATCACGTCGAACTACGAACGCGCGCTCACGTCGGACGTCGACGACATCGAGCACATCGAATCACAGTCGCTGAACGGCGTGTCGGTCGTGAAGATATTCTTCCACCCCGGCGCGGACATCAATCGCGCGATCGCGGAAGCCGCGAGCAATGCCGCGTCGATCCTGCGCATCCTGCCGCCCGGCACGCTGCCGCCGAACATCATCACGTACAACGCGTCGACGGTGCCGATCCTGCAGCTCGGGCTGTCGAGCGACACGCTCGCCGAGCAGCAGCTGTACGACCTCGGCAACAGCTTCATCCGCACGCAGCTCGCGACCGTCCAGGGCGCGGCCGTGCCGTTGCCGTTCGGCGGCAAGATCCGCCAGATCGTCGTCGATCTCGACACGCGTGCGCTGCAGGCGAAGGGGCTCGCGCCGATCGACGTGGTGAACGCGATCAACGCGCAGAACCTGATCCTGCCCGGCGGCACCGCGAAGATCGGCACGCACGAGTACGACGTGCAGATGAACGGCAGCACGCAGACGGTGGCCGCGCTGAACGACCTGCCGGTGAAGACGATCGGCGGCAATGTCGTCTATGTGCGCGACGTCGCCCACGTGCGCGACGGCTACGCGCCGCAGACCAACATCGTGCGGGTGGACGGCAAACGCGCGGCGCTGCTGACCGTCGAGAAAACGGGCAGCGCGTCGACGCTGACGATCATCGACCAGGTGAAGGCGATGCTGCCGAAGATCGCGGCCGGGCTGCCGAAGGCGCTGCACATTTCGCCGCTCGACGATCAGTCGGTGTTCGTGAAGGCGGCGGTCCAGGGTGTCGTGCGCGAAGCGCTGATCGCCGCATGCCTGACCGCGCTGATGATCCTGCTGTTCCTCGGCAGCTGGCGCGCGACGCTGATCATCGCGGTATCGATTCCGCTCGCGGTGCTCACGTCGCTGCTCGCGCTGGCCGCGCTCGGCCAGACCATCAACATCATGACGCTCGGCGGGCTTGCGCTCGCGGTCGGGATCCTGGTGGACGACGCAACCGTCGCGATCGAGAACATCACGCATCATCTTGAACTGGGCGCGCCGCTCGAGGACGCGATCCTGACCGGCGCGGGCGAGATCGCGGTACCGACCTTCGTGTCGACGCTGTCGATCTGCATCGTGTTCGTGCCGATGTTCCTGCTCACCGGCGTCGCACGCTACCTGTTCGTGCCGCTGGCCGAAGCGGTGATCTTCGCGATGATCGCGTCGTACTTCTTCTCGCGCACGCTGGTGCCGACGCTCGCGATGGCGCTGATGCGCGCGAAGGGCCACGGCCGGCCGCCGCGCAGCGTGTTCGCCCGCCTCGCGCGCTTCCAGGCCGCGTTCGAACATCGCTTCGAGGCCGTCCGGCTGCGCTATCGCGCGCTGCTCGCCGCGGCGATCGCCCGGCGCCGCCGCTTCGCCGCCGCGTTCCTGCTCGCCTGCGGCGCATCGACCGGCCTGTTCGCGTTCGCCGGCCAGGACTTCTTTCCATCGGTCGATACCGGCGAGATCCGCCTGCACCTGCGCGCGCCGACGGGCACGCGGATCGAGGAAACCGCACGGCTCACCGACGAGGTGGAAGCGAAGATCCGCGGCGTGATCCCGGCGGACCAGCTCGCAGGCGTGCTCGACAACATCGGTGTGCCGGTGAGCGGGATCAACCTCACGTACGACTCGTCCGATCCGATCGGCACCGGGGACGCCGACGTGCTGATCACGCTGAAGCCGAACCATGCATCCACGGCCGCGTACGTCGCGAAGCTGCGCAACGTGCTTGCGCAGTCGTTCCCCGGCGTGACGTTCGCGTTCCTGCCGGCCGACATCGTCAGCCAGATCCTCAATTTCGGGCTGCCCGCGCCGATCGACATCCAGATCGTCGGCAACAAGCTCGACCAGAACCGCGCGGTCGCGAACGCGCTGCTCGCGAAGCTGCGCGGCGTGCGCGGGCTCGTCGACGCGCGCATCCAGCAACCCGGCGACGAACCGGCGATCGACGTGAACGTCGACCGCACGAAGGCGATCCTGGCCGGGCTGCAGCAGCGCGACGTCGCACAGAACCTGCTGATCGCGCTGTCCGGCAGCTCGCAGACCACGCCGAACTTCTGGCTCGATCCGCGCAACGGCGTCAGCTACCCGGTGCTCGTGCAGACGCCGCAGTACACGGTGAATTCGCTGCAGGCGCTCGCGAACGTGCCGCTGCCCGCCGGCACCGCCCGCGCGCCGCAGACGCCGGCCGGCGGCCCGGCGGCCGGCGCACCCGCGCAGAACCTGCTCGGCACGCTCGGCAGCTTCTCGCGCACGACGCAGCAGGCGGTCGTGTCGCACTACAACGTGCAGCCGGTGCTCGACCTCTTCGCGTCGGTGCAGGGGCGCGACCTCGGCGGCGTCACCGCCGACGTGACGAAACTCGTCGACGCGGCCCGCGCGCAACTGCCGCCGGGCTCGTCGATCGTGCTGCGCGGCCAGGTGCAGGCGATGCACGAGTCGTTCACCGGACTGCTCGGCGGCCTCGTGCTCGCGATCGCGCTCGTCTACCTGCTGATGGTCGTCAATTTCCAGTCGTGGCTCGACCCGCTCGTGATCGTCGGCGGCCTGCCCGCGTCGCTCGCCGGCATCGCGTGGATGCTGTTCGTCACGCGCACGACGCTGTCCGTGCCGGCGCTGACGGGCACGATCCTGTGCATCGGCATCGCGACCGCGAACAGCATCCTCGTCGTGAACACGGCGCGCGAACTGCTCGCCGGCGGCGCGCCGCCGTGGCAGGCCGCGCTGGACGCCGGGTTCAGCCGCTTCCGCCCGGTGCTGATGACCGCGCTCGCGATGCTGATCGGGATGCTGCCGATGGCGCTCGGCCTCGGCGACGGCGGCGAGCAGAACGCGCCGCTCGGCCGCGCGGTGATCGGCGGGCTCGCGTTCGGCACGGTGTCGACGCTGCTGTTCGTGCCGGTCGTGTTCGGCTTCGTCCACGCGTGGCTCGACCGGCGTCGCGAGGCCGCGGCCGCACGGCGCGCGCAGCACACCTCCGATACGCCGGCGCTGGGCTGATCGCGCCGCCGCCCTTTCATCCGATTCGTCCAACCTCGAACCCCCATCATGAACGACTCGATCGAACCCCTCGCCCCGCCGGCCGCCGACGCGGCTCACCCTGCCGGAAGCGCGGTCGAAAGCGCGGCCGGACCACACAGCTCCCGCGATGCGGCACCCGGCGCGCCGCACCGCCGGGGCGCCCGCCGACTGGCCGTGCCGCTCGCGGCCGTCGCGCTCGCCGCCGCGCTGCTCGCGATCGGCATCGTGCCGCGCATCGATGCGCGCGCCGCGCAGCGCGCGCAGGTGGCCGCGCAGCAAGCGCTGCCGGTATCGGTGATCGCGCCCGGCACGGCGCCCGCCGACCAGACGCTGACGCTGCCCGGTTCGGTGATGCCGTTCGCGGAAGCGTCGATCTATGCGCGCACCAGCGGCTACATCGCGCACTGGAGCGCGGATCTCGGCACGCACGTGAAGGCCGGCCAGACGCTCGCGCAGATCGCCGCGCCCGATCTCGATGCGCAGTTGCGCCAGGCGCGCGCCGACGCGGCAACCGCGCAGGCGAACTACGACTATGCGAAATCGACCGCGCAGCGCTGGCAGGACATGCTGAAGTCGCAATCGGTGTCGCAGCAGGACACGGACACGAAGGTGGCGGACATGAACGCGAAGCGTGCGATGCTCGCGTCCGCGCAGGCGAACGTCGCGCACCTGAGCGAGCTGGTGTCGTATGAAGCGGTCAGCGCGCCGTTCGACGGCGTGATCACCGCCCGCAACGTCGACGTCGGCACGCTCGTCACCGCGGGCGGCACGCCGGGCAGTCCGGGCCTGTCCGGCGAACTGTTCCATCTGGAGCAAACCGGCACGCTGCGCGTGTTCGTCGACGTGCCGCAGGACAGCGCAGCCGACGTATCGACCGGCACGCCTGTCTACCTGACCACGCAGCAGTATCCGGGGCGGCACTTCGCCGCGCGCGTCGCACGCACGGCAGGCGCGATCGATCCGGTCACGCGCACGCTGCGCGTCGAAATCGACGTCGACAACGCCGACGGCGCGCTGCTGCCCGGCGCGTATGCGCAGGCGCACCTCGTCGTCGCGAGCGCCGCGCCCGCGTTCGAGCTGCCCGTCAGCGCGCTGCTGTTCCGGCCGGACGGCGTGACGGTGGCGACCGTCGCCGCGAACGGACGCACCGCGCTCAAGCGCGTGCAGATCGGGCGTGATTTCGGCACACGCGTCGAGATCGTTTCGGGGCTCGCGGCAGGCGATCGCGTGATCGACAACCCGGGCGATGCGATCACGGCCGGCGAAGTCGTGAAGATCGTGTCGACCGCGCACGATGCGGCGCCGGTTGCTGCTTCATCCGCTTCGTCCGTGAAAGCCGCACAGGCCGCGCAACCGGCGTCCGCTACCGGTACGCACGACGTGCCGCCGCTGCGCGCAGCCGGCGTCGCCCCCGCTGCTTCAACACCCGCTCCGGCGCCCGCCCGCGGCTAACCCATCGACGACGACTCACGAGAGACTTGCCATGCGCCTTCCTCATCCGCTCCCGTTCGCTCGCCGCCTCGTCGCGCTCGGCGCCGTCGCCGCACTGACCGCCTGCTCGACGCTGCCGCCCTATTCGCCGCCCGCCGTCGCGGTACCCGCGCACTACGCGGGCGCGCCGGCCGCGCAGGCCGCTCAAGCCGGCTGGCACGTCGCGATGCCCGCGGACGCCGCCGCGCGCGGCGCGTGGTGGACCATCTTCGGCGACGCCGACCTGAACGCGCTCGAAGCGCGCGTCGACGTGTCGAACCAGACGGTGAAGAAAGCCGTCGCCGATCTGCAGCAGGCACGCGCGATGGTCGACTATCAGCACGCCGGGTTCCTGCCGACGATCACGGCAGGCGCCGCGCAGAGCCGCACGCGCGTGTCGCAAAACCGGCTCGGCTCGTCGCTGGCCGGCAAGACGACGCCCGACTACCAGGCCGGCGTGGCCGCGAGTTGGGAACCCGACGTGTTCGGCCGCGTGCGCGACGCGGTGGCCGGCGCGCAGGCGAACGCGGCCGCGAGCGCGGCCGACCTGCAGGCCGTGAAGTTGTCGGTCACGGCCGAACTCGCGACCGACTATTTCGCGCTGCGCTCGCTCGACACGCAAAAGCAGTTGCTCGACGACACGGTACATGCGTACGCGGACGCACTGACGCTGCTGAAGCAGCAACTCGCGGCCGGTGCGATCGACGCGTCGGCGGTCGCGCAGGCCGACACGCAGCTCGAAGCGACGCGCACGCAGGACACCGACATCGACGCGTCGCGTGCGCAGTTGCAGCACGCGATCGCGACGCTGGTCGGCGAAAGCGCGTCGACGTTCGCGCTGCCGCCGCGTGTGCAGTCGTACGACGTGCCGGTCATCCCCCCCGGCGTGCCGTCTCAACTGCTCGAGCGTCGGCCCGACATCGCGGCGGCCGAGCGCCGGGTCGCGGCCGCGAACGCGCAGATCGGCGAGGCGCGCGCGGCATTCTTTCCGGACCTCGTGCTGTCGGCGAGCGCCGGGCTCGAAAGTTCGTTCTTTGCGCCGTGGCTCACCGCGCCGAGCCTGTTCTGGTCGCTCGGCCCGCAGCTCGCCGGCACGCTGTTCGACGGCGGGCGTCGCAGTGCGTCGCTGCGCGGCGCGCATGCGCAATACGACGGCGCGGTCGCCGATTACCGGCAAACCGTGCTGGTCGCGTTCCAGCAGGTCGAGGATCAGCTGTCGTCGCTCGATGCACTCGCGTCGGAAGCACGCAGCCAGCAGCGCGCGACCGATGCAGCCGACCTGTCGCTGCGGCTGACGACGAACCGGTTCAACGCGGGCGCCGTCAGCTACCTGGACGTGGTGACCGCGCAGACGATCGCGCTGACGAACCGGCGCACGGCCGATCAGATCGACGCGCGCCGGATCGAGGCCGAAGTCGGGCTGCTGAAGGCGTTGGGCGGCAGCTGGCAGGCGAGTGCAGACACGGACGCGGATTCAGACACCGGCGCGAAGGAACACGCGGTGGCCGTCCGGCCTGAACCCGGCGTCACTCAGCCGGCGGCCGGTTGAACCTGCAAGGAACGCGTGCCGCGCGCTACGCCCGCAAAAATCTTTTCGCGCTGCACTTACGATGCTGCCACCTCGATGTCGGCCGTCTCTGCCGTTGCCAGCTGAAATCGAGTGGTTGAGCGACAACGGTTCCGGCTACACGGCCGACGAAACGCGCAGGTTTGCCGTGGATATCGGTCTGAAGCCATTGACCACGCCCGTGTGCAGCCCGCAAAGTAACGGTACGGTTGAGAGCCTCGTGAAAACAATGAAGCGCGATTACGTGGGTTTCATGCCCAAGCCAGACACCGCGAGTGCAGCGCGCAATCTCGCTATCGCGTTCGAGCATGACAACGAGAAGCATCCGCATAGCGCGTTGAAGTATCGCTCTCTACGTGAGTTCAGGCGAACCTTGGCCCGAGAGGGAATCTGATGCAACCTGATGTGGTACTACGTCTCCGTCTCAGAACCACGGCCGAAGGAGGCCGAAATGGGCCGGTGTTCATCAATCCGGGCATGCACTTCGGTTGCCCGCTGGTCATCGAAGGCCAATACTTCGATTGCCGCTGGTTGACAGACGGTCGAGTTCTCGAACCTGGTCACGAACATGATGTACCCGTAACGTTTCTGTCCTTCGCCCTGGTTGCCCCGCTTCTGGCAGTCGGGAAAAAAATCCAGATGTGGGAGGGCGAGGTCTTCGCAGATGGCGTCATTACGAACATCTGTCGAACACCTGATTCGCAACATTGACGAGTTCGTTCTAGCGCGTGTCCGGAGATACAGGGGCAAGTCTACTGAACAACGGCATGCCGTTGGCGCGATGCTCTTGTCACGAGTCGCTTTCCTCATTACGCCGCTCATGAACCAAATCTGACATTGCAAGCTCTTGAAGGCGCATCAGCAAAATCTTCGCGCATACATCCCCCATTTTTTTCATGAGCGCAACGCGTGCAGACACAAAAAGAACGTCGCTCTCAGCCTTTGCTGACGGCATTACCACGAGTTTTCCCATTAGCAGTATCTGTGGTGACTGTTAGCAGAAACTTCGAACGGCAACAGCGATGGACCACGCTGTTGCTCGCTCCCGTTCAACTGGGCGTGACCGTCTGATGTGCGGCTTGGCTGGGCTGATTCGCCATGACGGCCAAGCGCCGGCGCAGGTCGAGCGGGTGCTCGCCATGCGCGAGCGACAACGGCATCGTGGGCCAGATGGCCGCGGCTTGTGGCATGACCAACACGCCGTGCTTGCTCACAACCGTTTGGCTTTACTCGACGCCGAGCATGGCGCGCAGCCGATGTGCAGTGCCGACCATCGTTACGTGCTGGTCTACAACGGCGAGATCTACAACTACGCTGAGCTTCGCCACGAACTGAGCGCGCGCTGGTCGTTCCGCACGAACACCGATACCGAGGTGGTGCTCGCCGCGTATGCGGTATGGGGCGAAGCGTGTCTTCGACGCTTCAACGGCATGTTCGCGTTCCTGGTGTGGGACACCCATCGTCAGCGAGCCTTTGCCGCACGCGACCGGCTGGGCGTCAAGCCGTTCGTTTACCTGCAACAGGGGGCGGAATTCCTGTTTGCCTCGGAGGCCAAAGGACTGCTGCCTGCGATGCGGGCGCCGCGTGCGAATATCGACGCCGTGCTGGAATACCTGGTGGCGCCGTTCTTCAGCGGCGTGGCGCAACCGATGTTCGACGGCATGGCCTACCTGCCGCCCGGGCATCTGCTGCGCCTGGATCGCGATGGCTTGCAGCTATCGCGCTGGGCGCCGGAGATTGCCGAAAACCCAGCTGCCAGGGCGGACAATATCGCCCACGCGCTGCGCGAGCGGCTGTCCGCAGCTGTCCAGCGTAGCTTGATCGCCGATACACCGGTCGGCCTATTTTTCAGCGGTGGCCTCGACTCCACGCTGATAGGCGGCCTGGCGCGAGCGGCAGGCGCGACACCGCCCTGCTTCACCATTCGCTTTGAAGATCACCATCGCTACGACTACACGCGTTCACTGATCGTGGCGTCCGATGATCAACCTTTCGCCGAACAGGCCGCAAATGAATTGGGCCTGCCACGCGAAGACGTCGTACCCACGCGCTCCGCACTCGCCCAGGATCTGCTGCAATTGGCCACGCAAAACGATGCACTGCCTGCGTGGGAACAGGAGCTGGCGCAACATTACTTGGCGCGAGCCGCCAGCACGCGCCTCAAGGCGGTATTGGTGGGCGATGCCGCCGATGAAACGCACTACGGTTATCACTTTCTGCTCGACCCGCACGCCACCCGCGATCCGACCCATATCCTGCAACGCTTGACCGCCGATCCCTATCTACGGCCCGGCTTGCTGGAGCAACCGTTGCAACACTACGGCGAGGTCTATCGCCAACTCGCGATCGCAGCCGGACACGATTGGCATACGCCCACCTCACGTTTGCGCGCCACGCAATGGCTGGTGCGCCATCGTTGGTTGCAACGGCTGTTGCATAACGGCGATATCCATGGCATGGCACATGGACTGGAAGCGCGCGTCCCCTTCAGCGATACCGAAGTTCTGGACCTGGCTGCCACCATTCCGGCCGAGCTGGCGCTACGTGATGGCGTGGAAAAAGCCATTTTGCGTGAAGCGGCGCGCGGTGCGTTGCCGGAAGCCGTGCGCCTGCGCAGGAAGTCGGCCTTACCCAAGGATCAAGGCAACGGCGAGTCATTGCGCCAGCACACCCGCGAAATACTGGCTACGGACGCCGACCGCATCGCCGGCTTGCTCGACGTACCCCGGCTGCAGCGCCGCTGCGCCGATCCATCCCCGCTGAATGAGCAAGAGCGCGCCGCCATGTTTCGGGCGTGCTCGTTGGCGCACTGGTCGCGGGTTCACGGCGTGAGCATGCCATGAGGCGAGCCTTGTTTTGCGTGGTGCCCGTGAAGGAGCATCTCGATCTTTGTATCGAACCTGACCAGCGCTTGCGAACCGGTAGGCTTCGACGTGGCGTTCTACGCGCCCGCCATCCCAGCCTGGCCGGGTTGCTGGCGGCTGGCAGGCGAGCGCAGACGCGGAAATGAACACCGGCACGCAGGAACACGCGGTGGCCGCGCGGCCCGAACCCGCCGTCACGCTGCCGACGGCCGGCTGAACGTGAGCATGAAACGCGTGCCGGCCGCGTCGCTTTCGACGCGGGCGGAACCGCCGTGCAGCTCCATCACCGACCGCACGATCGCGAGGCCGAGCCCGGCCGTACCGCCCGGCGCACCGCCGCTTCGCGCCGGGTCGCCGCGCACGAACCGGTCGAAGATCCGCGGCAGCAGCGCGGGATCGATCGGCTCGCCCGGATTCGCGACGACGACGCGCACCGCGTCCGGCGTTTCGTCGACGGCGAGCGTGATGACACCGCCGGCCGGCGTATACCGCAGCGCGTTCGCGAGCAGGTTGCCGATCGCACGGCGAAACAGCTCGACATCGGCGGTCAGCTGCCCCTGCCCGTCGACGCGCAGCGTCGAGCCCGCTTCGTCGGCGAGCCCCTCGAAATACCCGGCGATGCGTTCGAGTTCGTCACGCACGTCGAACGCCCGCTGCCGCGTGACGAAGCTCGGATGCTCGGCGCGCGCGAGGAACAGCACGTTGTCGATCATCCGCGCAAGCCGATCGTATTCCTCGAGATTCGATTCGAGCAGCGCCTGGTATTCATCGGCCGGCCGAGGCCGTGCGAGCGCGACCTCGGTCGCGCCGCGCATGTTGTTCAGCGGCGTCCGCAGGTCGTGCGCGAGATCGGCGCTGAATTGCGACAGATGCGAGAACGCCTGCTGCAGGCGGCCGAGCATCGCATTCTGCGCATCGACGAGCGCCCGCAGCTCGCGCGGCGCGCGCGACGCATCGAGTCGCGTGTCGAGCTTGTCGACCGTGATCCGGCCGGTGTTGTCGACGATCTCGCGCAGCGGCTTGAGTGCCGTGCGGATCAGCCCGTAGCCGAGCAGCAGCGCGAACAACGCGCCGAGGCCGCCGGCAAGCTTGAGCCGGTCGCGGTAACCGTCGAGCAGCGCGGCCCGGTCGCGCATGTTGCGCGCGATCGCGACGTGAATCGGCGTGCGGTCGCCGAGCAAGGCCTCGATCACGACGCCGCGCATCGGCGTGCCGCCCGCCGCGATCCATGTGACGAGCTGGTCGGCCGTGATCCGGTCGTTCGCGGGTATCGGCGTCGCATTCGGCGCAAACAGCTGCGCGTCGGCCAGCGGCGCCGACGCCGCCGCACGCGTGTCGTCGAGCGCGGCGAGCGTGACGTTGTGGTGCACCAGCACGTCACCCCGCGCATCGGTGACGACCATCGACAGCGCCTCGTTGCCGAGCACCTGGCTCGTGAGCCGCTCCGTATGCGCGCGCACCGCGTCGAGCGATTCGAGCTCGCCCGCGAGCCGGCGCGTATGGCGCGCGGCGAGCACGATGTCGAGGTCGTCCTGCGTATTGACCTGCCGCTCGAGGCTCGCGTACACGTACACGCCGACGAGCGCGAACGCGGCCAGCGTGGTCGCGGCGATCGCGAGTGCGAGCGTCGCGGCAAGCGAGCGCGGCCGCGTCATGCGTCGTCCTTCGGTTCCAGCACGTAGCCGACGCCGCGCACCGTGTGGATCAGCTTCACCGGGAACGCGTCGTCGATCTTCGCGCGCAGGCGCCGGATCGCGACTTCGACGACGTTGGTATCGCTGTCGAAATTCATGTCCCATACGTAGGACGCGATCTGCGTGCGGCTCAGCACCTCGCCCTGCCGGCGTGCGAGCAGCTGCAGCAGCGAGAATTCACGCGGCGTCAGGTCGATCCGCGTGGCGCCGCGCTTCACGCGGCGGCGCACCACGTCGATTTCGAGGTCGCCAACCGCGAGATGCTCGGTTTCGCGCGGCGGCCCGCGCCGCGCGAGCGTGCGGATGCGGGCGAGCAGCTCGACGAACGCGAACGGCTTCACCAGGTAATCGTCGGCGCCGAGCTCGAGGCCGTGCACGCGGTCCTGCACGTCGTCGCGCGCGGTCAGGAACAGCACCGGCGTCGTATGAGTCTCGCGCAGCCGCTTCAGCACGCCCCAGCCGTCGAGCACCGGCAGCATCACGTCGAGCACGATCACGTCGTAGCGCTCTTCCTGCGCGAGCATCAGCCCTTCGGCGCCGTCCTTCGCGAGATCGACGCTGAACCCCGATTCTTCGAGGCCCTTCTTCAGGTAGGCGCCCGTCTTCGGCTCGTCTTCAACTATCAGGATGCGCATGGCGGTTCCGTCGCGGTCGTGGTGACATGCGGCGATGTTACCGGGAAACGGCGACGGCGCACTGCACGGTGCAAGCGGAAACGGGGTGGATGACAAAACGGTAATCGGGCGGTCAGCGTGGCGTTCGGCGGCGCCCCCCCGAACCCCATTGGCGGCGCCGATCGGTATGCCGGAGGCGGGCAGCCCGGCGCACGCGGGCGCGGCGCGGACGCCGGGAAGCGAGGACGGCCCCGACGACGATGTCCGCACGTCGCACGCGTCGCGAACGCGTACGCAACCGAAGTCGAAGGCGTCTTCCCGAGCCGCTGCCGCCGTTGTTGGGAGCCGGCCTGCGCGAACCCGCGCGTCGGATTGAACGCGTCGAGGATCGTCGCCGACGTGCCGAACATTCGCGTGGCCATCGCGTCCGGATTCGCGCGCGCGGGCCCTGCCGAAGCCGGTGCACCGCCGTTCACACCAGGCCGCCGCCCAACACGGTGAGGCCCCCTTCCGCTCCATTCCGATTCCTTGATGCCTGCACGCCGCACCCATTGAGCAACGCCGAGCTTGCTGAGCGGCGTTTCGTCGAGCGGTTTCGTCCCGGCCCGGACGATCGCATCGGAACTGCGCCGAAAGCGCTGCCCGGCCGGATCAGGGCTTGCATCAGGCGGCATCAATAGCCCATGCCGGCACGGCCCGCCCCGACCAAAAGTAACCCTCCGAACATCATATGATTGCATTCTCACATTTTATGTGATTTTATTATCGTATGTCGCACGCCGCAGCCGCCCACGCGCACGGCGCACCCATACCAAGGAAGAGACGCAGATGGAGACAATCGCCGTCATCGGCAGCAACATGGTCGACCTCGTGACCTATGTCGCACGCATGCCCGCCCGGGGCGAAACGCTCGAGGCACCGAACTTCGAGCTCGGCTGCGGCGGCAAGGGGGCAAACCAGGCCGTCGCGGCCGCCCGCCTCGGCGCGCGCGTCGTGATGGTCACGAAGGTCGGCGACGACGTCTTCGCCGACAACACGATCCGCAACTTCGCGCGCGAAGGCATCGACACCACGCACGTGCGCAAGGTCGCCGGCGTGCCGAGCGGCGTCGCGCCGATCTTCGTCGAACCCGATTCGAGCAACAGCATCCTGATCGTCAAGGGCGCGAACCGCCACCTGACGCCGGCCGACATCGACGCGGCCGCGCCGCAGCTCGCCGCATGCAAGCTGATCGTGCTGCAGCTCGAGATCGAGCTCGACACCGTCTATCATGCGATCGAATTCGGCGCGCGCCACGGCATTCCGGTGCTGCTGAACCCCGCGCCCGCGGTGGCCGACCTCGATTTCGAGCGGATCCGCACCGTCGAATTCTTCGTCCCGAACGAAACGGAACTCGCGATCGTGTCGGGCATGCCGGTCGATTCGCGCGACACGGCAGCGCGCGCCGCCGAAGCGCTGGTCGCGCGCGGGCTCAAGCACGTGCTCGTCACGCTCGGCAGCAACGGTTCGCTGCTGGTGTCGCGCGACGGCGTGCATCACGTGCCGGGCGTGCCGGTCGACGCGCGCGACACGACGGGCGCCGGCGATGCGTACATCGGCTGCTTCGCGCGCTGCTATGCCGCGTCCCGCGACGCACTCGACGCGATGCGTAACGCGTCCGCGTATGCCGCGCATTCGGTCACGGGCCTCGGCACGCAGAAGTCGTACGCCGACACCGCGACGTTCGAACGCTTCCTCCGCGACGCCGGCTGCTGACCGGCGCCTTCATCGACGAGACAATTGGGAAGGAGACACCCATGGGCCGAGCCAGAATCGAACACACCCCCGACGGCTATTACCTGAACCGCACGCCGCTCTTCGCGTTCACGCTGCTGTGCTGCCTGTTCGCGCTGTGGGGCACCGCGGCGAACCTGAACGACGTGCTGATCGCGCAATTCAAGAAGTCGTTCTTCCTGTCCGATTTCGAATCGGCATTCGTTCAGTCCGCGTTCTATCTCGGCTACTTCTTCCTCGCGATTCCGGCCGCGACCGTCGTGAAGAAGTTCAGCTACAAGACGACGATCCTCGTCGGCCTGCTGCTCTACACGACCGGCTGCCTGCTATTCTTCCCGGCCGCGTCGATGGCGAAGTACGGGATGTTCCTCGTCGCGCTGTTCGTGATCGCGGCCGGCCTGTCGTTCCTCGAAACCGCGTCGAACTCGTATTCGACGCTGATGGGCCCGCGCGACACCAGCACGCGGCGGCTGAACATCTCGCAGACGTTCTATCCGTTCGGCGCGATGGCCGGCGTCTACATGGGCAGCTTCCTGATCTTCAAGGAAGGGGATGCGTCGCATGCGCAGCTCGCCGCGATGTCGGCGGCCGACGCGCACGTGCACCAGCTCGCGATGATCCAGGCCACGCTCGAGCCGTACAAGTGGCTGATCGTCGTGCTCGTGGCCGTGTTCATCGTGTTCGCGCTCACGCCCTACCCGGCCTGCAAGGGCAACGGCTCCAGCGTGGCCACGCACCGGATCGACGCGCGCGGCACGCTCGCACGCCTGTTCGGCAACCGGCGCTTCGTCGCGGGTATCGTCGCGCAGTTCCTGTATGTCGGCGCGCAGGTCGGTGTGTGGAGCTTCACGATCCGGCTCGCGATGCAGATCGGCGGCCTCACCGAGCGCGGCGCGTCGCACTACCTGCTCGCGACGTTCTTCGCATTCTTCGTCGGCAAGCTGATCGCCACGCTCGTGATGAAGCGTGTCGGCCCGGCCAAGGTGCTGATCGTCTACGGCGTCCTGTGCATCGCGCTGCTCGCGTACACGATCAGCGTGCACGACATCACGGCCGTCTATGCGGCCGTGGGCGTGAGCGTGTTCCTCGGCCCGTGCTGGCCGACGATCTACGGCCTCACGATCGACGGGCTCGGCAAGGACACCGAATACGGCGGCTCGATCCTCGTGATGAGCATCGTCGGCGGCGCGGTCGTGCCGCTGATCCAGGGGCTGATCTCCGATCACACGGGCGGCAACATGCAGCTCGCGTTCGTCGTGCCGCTCGCGTGCTTCGTCGTGATCGTCTACTACGGCTTCTACTGCCTGCGCCACCTGCCGGCCGCGACGCCCGACGCAGTCGCCGACGGCAACGCGCCCGCGCGCTACGCCGCCACGCGCAACACGTCGGGAGCATGAGCATGCGAGGCGAAATCGAACTGCGGCGCAACGACTTCCGCGACACGCCGCGCACGCTGTACCGCACCGACGGGCTCACCGTCACCGCGTTCGCGTATCCGTCCGGCGTCGAGGCGCTAAGGCTCGAGAACCGCCGCGGCCACCTCGTCGTGCTGCCGTATCTCGGCCAGATGATCTGGGCCGCCGCGTTCGACGGCCGCGACCTGACGATGAAGCACATGTTCCGGCAGCCGAAGCGCGTGGCATCGATCATCGATACCTACGGCTGCTTCATGTTCCACAGCGGGCTGCTGCGCAACGGCTGCCCGGGGCCGGACGACACGCATGCGCTGCACGGCGAGATGCCGTGCGCGCCGATGGATCGCGCGAGCCTGGTCGTCGGCACGGATGCGCGCGGCGCGTTCGTCGAAGTGACCGGCGAATACGAATACGTGCAGGGATTCGGCAGCCACTACGTGGCGCGCCCGTCGGTGCGGCTCGCCGAGCACGACGCGCAGATGACGATCGCGATGGACGTGACGAATCTCGGCGGCACGCCGATGGACCTGATGTACATGGCGCACCTGAACTATGCGTACGTGCCGGGCGGCCGCTTCGTGCAATCGCTGCCGCGCGGCGGGTTGCGGTTGCGCGACAGCGTGCCCGCACACGTGAAGCCGACCGCCGCGTGGCGCGACTACACGGCCACGCTCGCGCACGAACCGGAACGGCTTCACACGCTCGATGCGCCCGCGCTGTACGACCCGGAGATCGTGTTCTTCATGAACGACGTGGCAACGGATGCAAGCGGCGTCGCGCATTTCCTGCTCGAGCACCCGGATGGCGGCGCCTTCCACACCGCGTACCGCCCCGAGCAATTCCCGCACGCGACGCGCTGGATCCTGCACAACGCGGACCAGCAGGTCGCCGCGTTCGCGCTGCCGTCGACCTGCGAGCCGGAAGGGTATGAAGCCGAACGCCGCAAAGGCCATGTCGCGGCACTCGCGCCGGGTGCGACGCGCCGCTTCGAAGTCGTCACCGGCTACCTGAGCGCGGCGGAAGCCCGCCATGCGTGAAGCGATGCGCGGCCGCGCGGCGTCAGGTCACGAGCGCGATCCCGTGTTCGCGGATCGCCGTTTCGTAACGGCGGCTCAGTTGCCCGTCCGAGATCACGTAGTTGAAGTCGGTCAGCTCGGCGAAATAGGCCGCGCGCACTTCGTCGAACTTCGTGTGGTCGACGAGCAGGAAGCGGTTCTGCGCGCGTTCCATTACCTTCTTCTTCGCGTCGACTTCGTGGAAGTTGAAGCAGGTCACGCCACAGCGGTCGCTCACGCCGGCGGCCGAGAAGAATGCCTTCGACACGCGCACCGTGTCGAGGATGCCCGTCTCGGCCACCGATTCGAACACCATGTTCTTGCGGTGGTACGCGCCGCCGCACAGGATCACGCTGCAGTGCGGCTTCTGCTGCAGCTTCGCGAACACGTTCAGCGAATTGCAGACGGCGGTGAATTCGAGGTCGTCCGGAATGAAGTCGACGATGAACGGCGTGGTCGAGCCGCAGTCGACGAAGATCGTGTCGCCGGTCGTCACGAACTGCGCGGCCAGCTTGCCGATGCGGCGCTTCTCCTCGGTCTGCCGGTTGTTCTCGGCGCTGACCACGTACTCGCCGATGTCGCTGCGCTGCGCGGCGAAGTGGCGCGTCACGTACCCGCCGATCAGGCTCAGGCCGTGCGGGTTGTCCGCGAGATCGCGGCGGATCGTCATCTCGGATACACCGAACAGCTCGGCCACTTCCTTCAGATGAATCGCGTTCTGCCCTTGCAGCACGTTCATCAATGTCTTGATCCGTTCGCCTTTCTTCGTTTCCATGCCAGTATCCTGCGTGCCCGTCGCATCCGTCGCTCGTCGTGCCGGGCGTATGGGCCCGGCCGGAATGTCGTATTTGTAACAAACCGATGTGAAAACATCAACTTTACGTGTGCCCTTCCGGCACACGCTCCGTGGAGTCCTGAAACATGCCGCTTTCCAACGCCCAACTCGCTCAAACCATCGATCACACGCTGCTCGCGCCCGACGCGAGCGACGCGCAGATCCGCGAACTCTGCCGCCAGGCGGCCGAGCATCGCTTTTACTCGGTCTGCGTGAATTCGGCGAACGTGCCGCTCGCCGCGCGCGAGCTGGCCGATACCGGCGTGCTCGTCTGTGCCGTGGTCGGCTTTCCGCTCGGTGCCGGGTTGTCGGCCGCCAAGGCATTCGAAGCCACCGCCGCGATCGCGGCGGGCGCCGGCGAGATCGACATGGTGATCAACATCGGCGCGCTGAAGAGCGGCCGCGCCGACGACGTGAAAGCCGACATCGAAACCGTGCACCAGGCATGCGGCGCGGTGCCGCTCAAGGTGATCCTCGAAACGGGGCTGCTGACCGACGACGAGAAGGTACGCGTGTGCGAGATGTGCCGCGATCTCGGCGTCGCGTTCGTGAAGACGTCGACCGGGTTCGGCCACGGCGGCGCGACGCTCGCGGATGTCGCGCTGATGCGCCGCACGGTCGGCCCCGTGCTCGGCGTGAAGGCATCGGGCGGCGTGCGCGACCGCGCGGCCGCGCTGGCGATGATCGAGGCCGGCGCGACGCGGCTCGGCACGAGCTCGGGGGTGGCGATCGTCACCGATCAGGGTGGCAGCGCGGCGGCGTATTGACGGACGCCTCAAGCCGCCACACCCCGGCACGACGTCACGTCCGGCAACAACGGCAGCGTGAACATCTCGACGCGGAACACGTTCATCCGGGGCACGTCCGATTTCGCACGCCGATGGTTGGATGGCGGCTGCAGATCCGTGCTGTCGGCGGAACCCGGCACCCTCGCCCGAAAGAACACCACCAGCGAAGGCTGTGAAGCCCTCGCGGCTTTTTTGTCTTCAACAGCCCCGCCGTCGACCGCCAGCCGGAGGCCAGAAGCCTTCGTGCATCGCCGACGGGCTCGCTCTTTCTGACGGACTGCAAGCCCCTCAAGCGGAACGGATGCCCATCGTCACGCAAGCATCGACGAACGGCGGGCGTCCATCCCGCTCCGCTCACCGGTCCGGCACGGCTTCGGCGTGGACGCGCCGGTTCTCCACTTCAGCGCGCATCGCTTGCGCACGGGCGGCCAGATGCAGACGCAGCGCCTCCGCCCGATCCGCATGGGCGCGGGCGAGAAGATGATCGCAATCGATCGGGCCCGTGGCCGGCAAACCCAGGCGCTCATACTGCTCGTCCGGTGCATGGCTGGCGTGCATCAGGTCGCGTGCAAGCGTCGCCATGCGATGCTCGACGGCGTCGTCGAACAGCGGGTGCGCCTGCCCAGGATCCGCGAGAAGATCGAATAGCAGCGTACCGGCACGATACGAGTATCCAATGGGCTGGCTGACGATCTTCATCATGCTCACGCCTTGCGAAAACGGGAACGGCCCCGCCAGCTCGATATCTTGCAGTTCTTCGACGCGGAACATCTCGCGCATGTGCGTGGGCATCAACGTATATTCATACAGCGGTGCATTGCGGTCCGGATCGGGCCCGGAGCGCATGTACACATAACGCCCGTCCGTCACGTTGACATGTTCGCCATGCATGCCGAACAGTGCCGCCTCCCGGACCGGAAGATCCTCGTCGATGGTTTTCCCGAGCGCCACGCCCTGCATGCGCGGTATCGCCGGCAAGCCGAAGAAATCGAGAAGCGTCGGTGCGATGTCGATCATCTGCACGAGAGACTTGCGCCGAACGCCCGCACGACCGGAGCGGGGATCCCAGATGAACAGCGGCGTATGCGCAAGCTCGTCGAACCAGGGTTGCGCCGTCTTGGCCCACCAGCCGTGTTCTCCCAGCATGTATCCATGGTCCGTGCACACGATGAGCATGGTGTCGCGCCACAGATTCAGCTCGTCCATCAGGTCGAGAACCCGGCCCAGCGAGTGATCGCACATGGAAACGAGCGCGGCATATTCGGCTCGTGCATCCCGGATGTCGTCGTCGGTCTCGTTGTCGGACACGGGACCGTATGGCGGCCAGTCGAAATGCGCGTCCGTATTCTTTCGAGGATAAAGATCACGATACTTCGGATAACTGGTGAAGGGTTCATGGGGATCGAAAGTCTCGATCTGAAGCAACCACGAATCGGCATCATGATTTTCCCGGATGAACGCCTCGCCTGCATCGAAAGTCAGCGTTTGCGGATGGAGATCTTCGGTCGGGTAGTACTGGCGGTTGACGAAGTCCTGCCGTGCGGCCTTTTCGTTCAGCGCCCCCTTGAGCCGCACCGGCATCGGCGGCCGCCGGATTTGCCCCTTCCACGGGTCGCCCTCCTGCCCGCGGAAGAATTCCCAGCTGCTGTACCGCGTATGATAGGTCGCACCGCCATCTTCCCAGTAGTGCGGATGATCGCTGGCCAGATGCGTATGGATGCCCTTGCGTCGAAGCATGTCCGGCATCGAATCGTCGAACGGTTCGAGCGGCCCCCAGCTTCGATGCAGGAAGTTGTAGCGCCCGGTATGCAATTCCCTGCGGGCAGGGATACACGCCATGCTGCCGACATAGCAGTTGTCGAACGTCGCACTCCGCTCGGCGAGTCGCTGGAAATTCGGCGCCTTTACCCATGCGTTGCCATATGGCGGAAGCATATGCCGATTAAGGCTGTCGTACATCACAAGAATCGCTTTCATGATTCGCTCATTTCGCTCCAGGATTAACGCTCATTTTTTGTACGCTCGGCGCGTCAGTTTCGTGCACGGATGCGAAGCTGGTTGCGCACCTCGCCGACACCCGGCACGCGTTGCGCCGTACCGATCGCCAGCGCGACCTGTTCCGCGTCCATCACATCGCCGGAGAGCGTGACGACGCCCCCGCGCACGAAGATCAGCAAGCGGCTCGCGTCGAGCCGCTTCGTTCGCCCGAGCACACGCGCAACGCGTTTCCTCAACTGGCGATCCGCCGCCTTCTGCGCCTTGGACGGCGCCGCCGCGGGCATTGAAGCAAGCGCCGGCTCCGCCTGCTGCTCCTGCGCGGCCGCGGTCGCGGCCACCAGCGTCAGCACCGTTGCCGCAACCGCCCGGCACATCGTCATTCGAACCTGCATACATCCTCCCCAAAGTATCGATGCGGCGGCCATGCTGCGTCTCGGAGCCCGGCCGCGCGTCGAATGTGTGCCTAGAATTGCGTGATCATCCCGATCGAAATACCGGTCACCGCGCGGCCGTCCGGACGAAGATTCAACGCCGACACGTTTGCGGGATCTTTCTTGTACGCACCGGAAAACCCGTTTCGGTCGAATTCGACATAGAGTTCGGAGCGCTTCGACAGAAAGTATTCGACCATGGCATACGTCGTCATCTTCCGGCCGTCGGCACCGGCGACGTTTTTCAGATTGCTGGCGATGTCGTAATAAGTCGCGCCTGTGAACTGCACGGTGGGCGTTACCCGATAGACGAGCCCGACTGCGGGAATATGATCGCGCCGCTTCGCCCCGGTCGCGGCCGCCGCGGAAACCGTCAGCGCGCTATAGCTCAAATACATCCGGGTCGGCCCGAGTTGCCATGTCGCGCCGCCCATTGCCGTCTCCGCCCGCTGCGAGGCACTGGCGTCGTATGACTTCTGATACGCGGCGGCGAGCAGCAACGTCCGAAACTGGTAGCTGGTTCCGACGGCGAAGTTGGTTCCGGCGAGCGTGCTGCCAGCCACACCGCCCGGCGAATAACTCGCACGCAACGTGAATCCTCCGCTACGCCCGACGTACTTGATCGTATTGTTGAACCGCGCGTCCAGCGTGAAGAAATTGCCGCCCCAGACAATGCCCGGCACGGTGGCCAGCGAAGGGCCATTGGCCTCGTTCGGATCGAGCTGAACGCCGATATCTTCCGCCGCATTGAGTTGGCGACCCAGCATCACCCGGCCGAATCCGCCCTCGATCCCGACATACGCGCGCTGGGAAAAAAGCGTACTTGACGATTTCATGCCGCCCGTGCCGCTGACGAATCCGCTCTGCAACATGAAGATCGCACGCCATCCCACGCCCAGGTCCTCCGCGCCGCGCATACCGAACGAGTTGCCCGAAATCGAATTGCTGTCGAACCCGATCTGATGGCCGCCTTTCACCCCGTCGGTCCAGCGCACCCCTCCTCCCATCGTTCCGAACAGCGTCACGCTCGACTGCGCGTACGCCCCTCCCGAGATCACCATGGCGATCACCGCTACAGCTCGTTTCCGCACACTCCCCTCCACTTAATCATTAGTTATGTTAAATAATTATCATGAAATTTCACTCGGAAAACTGCCTGGCCAATGCCGCCGCCGGCCTGAAGAGCGGAGCGCGGGGGTGTCGGCTTCGACAACCCCGCGCCCCGGCGCCGTCAACGCTCCTGCTGTTCGCGCCACTCTCCGGGGCGCGGCAAATCGACGACCGGGAATCGGGTTCCCTTGCCGGCCGGCAGAACATCCGCTGTCTCGACTTGCCATCTCAACAATGACGCGAGCATGCCGGCTTCGATCTCGGCGTATTCCGGCAGGCCGGCCAGATTCGTGGTCTCGTGCGGATCGGTTGTCCGTCGATACAATTCCGGCGCTTCGTACAATCGCCACACGTAAGTCCATTCAAGCGTGCGAACGACTGCCACCTTGCCAACCGACTCGGGATGTTCCTTTTGCTGCACGCCCTTGATGTCGTACGGGAAGCCGGCATTCTCGAAATGATCGGCTTCGCTGACGAGAAATCCGCCTTCGCTGAACACCTTCTCGCGATGCGCTGCGCCCGTCTCGCGAAGGCACCGTGCGAAGCTGCGCCCGTAGTGCGCGTGCGTGGCCTGGAGACCGGCCAGATCCAGCAAGGTCGGAAACACGTCGATCAGTTCGACCAGTGCGTCTGAAACCGTGCCCGCCACGCCGGGCGTCGATCCGCCCGACACGATCAACGGGTTTCTCAGCAGGCAGTCGTGCACACCGGATGGCCACTTTTCGGCGAGACCGAAATCGCCGAGATATTCGCCATGATCGGAGAAGAAGGTGGTGATCAGCCGTTCCGGCTCCGTCGCCTGCCCGGCCGCATTCATGATTCGCCCGACGTGATGGTCGAGTCTCGACACCATCCCGTAATACACGGCACGCAGCTCCCGCCACTGCGCGTCGGTCATGCGATCCCAGCCGTGCGCTTTCGCCAGCGCGTCGACGTAAGCCGGCATGCGTCCGGTTCCGCCGACACGCTCCGGCACCGCGTCGCGGTCATACATCGAGAACCACGGCTCCTCCGCTTCGAACGGAGGGTGCGGCGCAAAGAGCGGGACATACAGCACCCAGGGTTCTCGCGGCGCATGCTTGAGCCAGTGCTCCGCGGTGCGGACCACCACTTCGTCATATTCGGCATTCGCCTGATCCTGCGAGCGCTGCCCGCGATAGAAGGCGCGCACCATCGGGTCGTTCGGATCGCCCTGCGTCTTGCTGCGCAGAAATTCCGCCGCGCTGCGCCGCGTTTCCTCGGGCAGGAAACCGTGCTCATGCATCGACAACTCGGTCGCGCCGGCGGCAAACGAGTCGCCACGGCCGCCGGCCATGGCGACGTGGTAGCCGTTTTCCTTGAAGACGCGCAGGAAATTGGGTTCATGCGGCCCGAGCAGGTGGCCGAGTGTGCGATGACCGGCCACATGCGGATACAGGCCCGACAGGAACGACACGCGCGACGGCGAACAGACGCTGTGCTGCCCGAACGCCTGCGTAAAGGCCACCCCGTCTGCCGCGAGCCGATCCAGATTCGGCGTCAGGACGGAGGTTGACGGATGCACCGCATGCACGCAGTCGGCACGCAGCTGATCCGCGACAATGACGATGAAATTGGGCTGCTTGGTCATTTCATATCCGATAGTGAAGAGACATTCGAGGTCAACGCACGGCCTTGACAAAGATGATGACGAGCGCACCGAGCGCCGTCGCACAACTCGCCGTCACGAACAACGTGTCGTAACGGATCGCACCTCCGGGTAGCGTCAGCCATGTCACGAGAAGCGACAGGACGAACTGCGGCAGCACGTTCGCGAGATGGAAGACGCCCATGTCTTTTGCCGCGGTATCGGGGTCGGGCAGCACCTCGGTCACCAATGCCAGATCGACGGCCAGATACGCGCCCTGTGCAACGCCGATCCACACGATCACGTACAGCAGTTGCACGAGCGTCGTGCAAGCCAGCAAACCCAGTAGACCGAGCGCCATCCCCAGCCCCGCCACGAGGACGAATATCTTCCGGCGACGCAAACGATCCGACACTCGCCCGAACAGCAACGCACTGACCGTCATGGCCGCCGTGGCAACCAGCAGGCACATGAACATGGCATGCGGCGTTTCCTGTTGCGACAGGCCGATCCGGTCGCGCAAAAAGAACATCAGGTAGTGTTGCAGGCAGCTCACGCCGAACAGCACCAGCGCACGCGACAGCCACGCGACGGCAAAATCGGGGTGCTTGACCGGATTCGTCCAGAAACAGGCCACCAGCCGTTTCCATTGCAACCGTTCAAGATGCCCCTCCTCGAGTCGCCGGTCATTCGCAAATACGACGAAACACACTATTGCCGTAAAGGCGAGCGCACCTTGCAGCATGGCGACGGACACGAGATCGGGCGCCAGTTGTCTCACGATCCATACGCCCAGCAGGATGCCGATCGGCGGCGTGAATCCGACAATCGACGAAAAAAATCCGAGCCGCTCGGGTGGCACCTGATCCGGAAGAATCGCATTGAGACCGCTCAGGGTCGCATTGAACGACAGCGCCATCAGCGCCCATCCCAGCGCAAGCTGCGCCGGCGACCGAGCCGTTGCCAGAATCGCCATGGCGCCCAGGCCCGCCACCGCGCCCCCGAAGATCCACGGCTTGCGCATGCCCCACCGGGCGCGAGTGTGATCGCTCAGCACGCCGAAGATCGGTTGCGCGATCGATCCGACAATCGCGCCGACGGCGATCGCCTGGGCCAGCACGGTCGCCTTGGCCGTCGGCGCGATGCGCTCGGCGAGCATCGGCAGGATCATCATCGGATACGGAATCAACGCCAGCCAGACGCCGACGAAGGCCAGCGTCAGGGTAATGCCGAGATGTCCGCGGGATCGCCTGCCGGCCGCCGCAAGCACGAGTTCGTCCATAGTGTCTCCATTGCATCCGATTGGGCACGATAAAATCATCCGATCGGATAAATTATTGAGGCAAGGCGGCCACGTCAACCGCCTATGCCCGGTACGTGAACCCCCTTCCCGCTCCGAAACAGCGCGAACAGATCCAGCGCCATCGGCACATCCGCCTGCTGCTTACCTGCCGAATTCACGATGCTCGAGCCGGACCGTCGCATCGACGACGTGATGCACCGCTGAACGGGCGAGCGCAATCCGATAGTCCCCTTCCCGGATGCGCCACCGCCCCGATGTTTCGTCGAAACAACCGAGCAAGCGTGGATCCGCGATCATGCTCACCCTGACCGACGCGCCGGCACGCAGCCAGACGCGCTCGAAACCGAGCAGGCGCATGCGCATCCCTTCGGCCGCGTGGGTCAGATACAGCTGCGGAACGTCGTCGCCGTCGCGCGGGCCCGTATTGGTGACGGTAAAGCTCGCCGTTACCGTGTCGCCACCGCTCACCGCGAAATCGCTGTATGCAAAATCCGTATAGCTCATCCCGTGACCGAACGCGAACATCGGCCGGTTGCCTCGCTGCGCGAACCAGCGGTATCCAACTTCGGCGCCTTCGTCATAGCGAACCTGAATCGGCGTGCCGAGTTCGACATCCGCGCCGGGCAAGCGCGGATGCGGCGTTTGATCGACGCTGACGGGGAACGTGACGGGCAGACGCCCCGAAGGGTTGACTTCCCCCGTCAACACTTCGGCAATCGCCTGTGCGCCGGCCTGCCCCGGGAACCAGGCCTGAACGATGGCGCGCACCTTGTCTCGCCACGGCATCGCGATCGGGTTGCCGGTCTGCAGCACGACGACGACATTCGGATTCACGCGCGCCACCGCATCGATCAATTCATCCTGGCCATACGGCAACGTCATGTCCGGACAATCGAAACGCTCCCCCTCGTGCCGGATTGCGTTCACGATCACGATTTCGGCCTTTGCAGCCAGCGCCACCGCATCGGCAATATGCGCACCGCTGTCGAAATCGATCGTGGTTCCGGGCAGGCGCGCACGCAGCTCGGCAAGTGGCGACGGCCCGGAAAAGCACATCGACGTCGCCCCGAGCAACGGGTGGCTTCTGAACGGCACTTCCGCCGCGTACCCGCCGCGCGGCCGGACCTGGCTCGAACCGGAACCTGACAGGACACCAACCTGCGCGAAGCCGCCGATCAGCGCGATCCGTCTCGTGTTCCGGGCGAGCGGCAACATCGCATCACGGTTCTGCAACAAGACGATGCCTTTACGGGCAATCTCCAGTGCCACGTCGTTATGTGCGTTCGCATCGATCGGCTCGGCGGCCGATTGCCGGTCGATGCCCACGGCAAAGTACGAACGCAACATGCGTTGCACCATCTCGCTGATCCGTTCCCGGGGAACACGGCCTTCTTCGAACGCGCGGCGCAACGGTTCATTGAACCATTCGCATTCGTCGAGCTGGGCGCCGGAATGCTGGTCCAGGCCCTTGAGCGCGAAATCCCAGCTGTTGACCGCACGCCAGTCGGACATCACCCAGCCCTTGAAACCCATCGCGTCCTTGACGGTGTCCTGCAGGAGCCGCTTGTTACCGCACGCATATTCGCCGTTGACGAGATTGTATGCAGCCATCAACGCGCCGGGCTGGCCCTCCTCGATCGCGATCTGGAACGCGAGAAGATCGCTCTCCCGATGCGCGGCCGGATCGATGATCGCATCCAGAAAGAACTTGTTGGTTTCGCTCGCATTGAGCGATACGTGCTTCACCAACGCGACGACCCCTTCGGCCTGCGTACCGGACACCAGGCCGGCACCGAGCTTGCCCGACAGGAGCGGATCTTCCGACACGTATTCGAAATTCCTGCCGTTGCGCACCTCGCGCACCAGGTTGATGCCGCCGCCGAGCGCGACGTTGAAGCCGCGCTCGCGCATTTCCTTGCCGATCAGCGACCCCGCCGCCCGCGCCAGCGCCGGATCGAACGTGGCGCCGAGCGCAAGGCCCGCCGGCAGCGCAGTGGCCGTGTCGTTCGCATCATGGGTCGCCCGCACGCCAAGACTGGTATCGGCAAGCAGCAGCGGCGGAATGCCCAGCCGCGGAACGCCCTGGACATATCCGGCGATGGCGGGAACGTGCGCCGGCACGCGCGGTTCGCGCGCGTTCGTGCCGAAGATATGCACCATCAGGCTGTACAACATCGAGAACCGTTCGTCGTCCGTCATGCGGGCTTCGACTTCACGGGCGCGTTCGTCAGGATCGGCAATCGCCGCCATGGGTGAAGGCAAGGAGGATTGAAGCAACGCGTGCGAGGATTCGATGCCGGCGTCACGATCGATAAGCGTCATGGGGGTCGTTTCATTCAATAACTATCCGAGTGGATAATTTATAGATATGCCCACGCCGCCGTCAAGCGCAATGCATATCCATCGCCCCTAGGGCTTTCCCCGACGCCCGTCGAATGCGTTGGCGATCGGGACCGACGGCGCACGCCGCCATGCATGTGGACCCGCCATGGCGTTGCGAACCATTCGGACGAAATGGCACAATCCGGATGACTCGACTCAGGAAACGTTGCGATGCAGATGGTCAGACAGGCTCAGCAGGAACGAAGCGAGCAGACGCGGGCAGAGATCCTGAGCATTGCGCTCGAGCAGTTTTCGACCCACGGCTTCGATGCGGTGAGCGTGCGCGATATCGCTGATACGGCCGGCGTCAATCACGCGATGATTCGCTACTACTTCGGTAGCAAGGAAAATCTGTGGCGGGAAAGCGTGACCTACCTCTTCGACCGCTTCATGGAACAGGCGAAGCCGCCCGGGGCGGATGTGGAGCGGATCTCCGTCGACACCGTGAAGGAATACATCCGGAACTACGTCCGGTATTGCGCGAAGTATCCGGAACACGCACGCCTGATGATGCAGGAAGCCAATCGCGACTCCGAACGATTGAAGTGGATGGCCCAGACGTTCATTCGCCCACGCCACGACCTCACCATTCCGCTGATCGAACAGGTGAGCGCGCAAACGAAGGGGCTCGAAAAGATCGATCCCGTCACGCTCCTGTACATGATCACCGCGATCGCGCAGATCCCGTATCTGCTGACCGCCGAAATCAAATACGCGCACGGCGTCAATGCGATGCGGGAAAAGGCCGTCGAAGCCCATTGCGAAGCCGTGCTGGCGTTCATCTTTCGCTGATGGCCATCCACCGGGCCCGACGGCAGGCCGTCGGGCTCGGCCTTACTTCGGCGCCGGATCGTACGCCACGCGAAACCCCGTGTGCCCGGCGGAAGTATCCCTGGGCCGCCCTGTGCGGGCCGCGATCCGGTAGCGATAGCAATAGCTTCGATGGCACAGGTATGAGCCGCCTTTCAGCGTGTGCTCCCGATCCGAAACCGCCTGTCGATCCCTCGCCTTGCCGGCGCTCGACAACGACCTGACGCGAAACGGATCCGCGCACCACTCCCAGACGTTGCCGCTACAGTTGTAGAGGCCCGCCGAATTCGGCGCGAACGCATCGACCCGCACCGTTCCAAAGGAGCGGTCGCCGCCGCTATACCGATCGGGAAAACGGCCTTGCCAGATGTTGCAGTAGATCGCGTCTTCCGCCGGCTCCTCGTCTCCCCAGGGAAAACGTCGGGCACCGGGGCCGCCTCGCGCCGCATGCTCCCATTCGGCCTCGGTCGGCAGACGCCCTCCGCACCAGCTGGCAAACGCGGCCGCGTCGTTCCAGGAAACATGGATGACCGGATGCATGCCGCGCCCGTCAAGCGACGAAGACGGCCCTTCCGGTGCGGCCCAGTACGCGCCCGGCACCGACCGCCACCAGGGCACGTGCGCCGGTGCCTCGGCAACGCAGTCCGGTTCGAGAAAGGCGTCGAACACGTAGCTCCATCCGAATCGCTCGGCATCCGTTTGATATCCGGTCGCCGAGACGAACGCCGCGAATCGCTCGTTCGTCACGGCATGCCGATCGATACCGAACGATCTCAGATGCACCTTCCGACGCGGCCCCTCGCCGTCCGCCTTGATGACCGGCGCATCGGTGCCCACCCAACTGGCCCCGCCGTCGAACCAGACGGCGCTTTCTCCCCACGCACGCACATTCGCCGGCGCTGCATGCACCAGCCGCTCGGGCTCGGACACCGGGGCCACAACACCTTCACATGAATTTTCACGCCGCGGCGCGCAACACGCGCGCGCGCCAGCGACCGGTCGATCCGATTCGCTCAAGTCCGTTCTCCTTCATCGCCGCCATTTATCCGATTGGATAAATATTCGCCGCGAGCACGCCCGAGGTCAAGCCGAAAAAATCGACGCAGCCCGCGGAGGAAGAAATTGACCCGGCGGCGATCGAATGCGACAACCCGTCAATCGCCGGGCAATCTCGATGCGACGGCCTCGCCGCGCGCTTTCGACGCCCATCGCCTTCATCAAACGGCCGACCGTGCACCGCGCGACCTTCACGCCGTCGCACAGCAACGGATGCCAGACCTTGCGCACACCGACTACGCCATAGTGCTCGTCCCGAACCGACGTGATGAGGGCCTTCAGTGCAACACTTTGAAAGTACATGACGCACTCTGCTTTCGATGGCAAATCGGCACCCGCGTAACGATCGTCGGCCAGTGGCACTTCGTTGCCTGCAACGACTCGGGCGTCACGGCGCTCGTCGCGCAGGTCATCCACGATCTCTGACCGTCACAGGCAGACACTGACAGTTCCGACAGGGGCGCCGCGACGCCTCTTCCACCCGCTTCGCGCCACCGGCACAATGCCGTTCATGCGCCCAGACAACGCCTTTGTTTACCCATCCGCCGGCCCCATCGGCCGCCTCGCCAACCGGCTCGTCGCGAACCGCCCGCTGCTGCGCACACGCCGCGCGCTGCTGTCGCGCCTGCCGTTCCTGCAGCTCGCGAGCGAGGTCGAGAACGTCGTGTACTGCACGTGGCTCGTCGATGTCGCCGCGGTCGCCCACCTCGTGCCGCGCGGCGTCACGCTCGCGAGCCGCGACGGCCGCACGCCGTTCACGATCCTCACCTATGCACACCGCCATTTCGGCCCGCGTATCGCGGGCCCGCTGCGACGCGTATTCCCGTCGCCGCTGCAAAGCAACTGGCGGCTTTACGTCGATGCGCTGCCGGGCGGCAGGCCGGCCGATCGCACGGTGCTGTTCGTCAAGAACGTGTTCGACCATCCGCTCTATGCGCTCGGCAGCCGGCTCTTCAGCGACGCGCTGCCGTCGCATCTTGCCGAGCGCTTCACGCATGCCGCGCAGGACGGACGGTATCGAACGCTGCTATCCGGCGGCAGAGGAAGCGCGCCCGATTTCCACTGCTCGGCGGCCCTGTCGGACGACTACACGCTACCCGCGGCGTTCGCGCCTTTCTTCGAAAGCTGGCGCGACGCCATCGCTTACCTCTCGCTGCAGCACGCGGCCGTCGCGCATGTCACGGACTGCGACCGCCTCGCCCATGCGTCGATCGACCTGCCGATCGACATCGACGCCGTCCGGCCGCTGAAGCCGGTCGAACCGGTCGGCGGCGGCGAGTTCCTCGCGCGCATCGGCGCGACCGGCGAACCGATGTGCTTCGTCGTCCCCGATGTCGCGTTCAAGGTATTGTCGGAACGGGTGTTGTAGCGCCCGGCTCAACTCGTGCGCCACGCGTGCGCAGGTTCGCCCCCGTCGCCCTCGTCCGCGAGCCGCCCCGCATAATCCCGCACGAACTGCGCGGCGATCCGCCCCGACCGCGCGCCACGCTCCAGCGCCCACTGCAGCGCCGGTTCGCGCGCCGCGCGAATCTGCTCGGCATCGAACCCGGCCTCGCCAAGCCGGCTTTCGACGACAGCGAGATACGCATCCTGCGTGAATCCGTAGAACGTCACCCAGATCCCGAATCGCTCGGACAACGAAATCTTCTCCTCCACCGCGTCGCCCGGATGCAGCTCGCCGTTCTCCGCGCGCGACACGTTCGCGTTGTCGCTCGCCTGCTCGGGCATCAGGTGGCGGCGGTTCGACGTCGCGTACACGAGCACGTTCGACAGGTCGCTCGCGACCGAGCCGTCGAGCACCGTCTTCAGTTCCTTGTAGCCGGTCTCGCCCGCCTCGAACGACAGGTCGTCGCAGAACACGATGTATCGCTCGGGCCGCGCCCGCACCAGCTCGACGATCGCCGGCAGATCGCTCAACTGCTCCTTGCCGACCTCGATCAGCCGCAGCCCGTGCGGCGCGAACGCATGCAGGCACGCCTTCACGATCGACGACTTCCCGGTGCCGCGCGCGCCGGTCAACAGCACGTGATTCGCCGCGAAGCCGCGCACGAACTGCCGCGTGTTCCGTTCGACGATCGCCACCTGTCGCTCGACGTTGCGCAGCGCATCGAACGCGATGAGCGCGGGCGCCGCGACCGGTTCGAGCGGCGCCGTTCGCGGCCCGCCGTCGAAGCCGCGCCAGCGGAATGCAAGGGCCGCGTCGAAGTCGACGGGTGCCGGCTGGCCGGTGCCCGCCAGCGCTTCGAGCGCGGTGGCAATCCGTTCGAGCTGGTGCGCAAGCGCCGGGCTCTCCACGGATGCACGCGCGTCCGGCAGCGCGGCCATCAGGTTCTGCAAATCGCGGTCGCCGCTCATTGCCGCCCCCCTTGCGATGTGCTCGCCTGGAACGGAAACCGCTGCGCGATCGCGACGCCGACGAGCGCGATTCCGCCGCCGATCAGGTGATACAGCCGCAGCGATTCGCCGAGCAGCACGATCGCGCCGCCGGCCGTCATCACCGGCAACAGGTTCATGAACATCGCGCAGCGGCTCGGGCCGAGCAGCCGCACGCCCTGCATCCACAGATACGGCAGCACCACCGACGCCAGCACGCCCGCATACAGGATCAGCGGCACGCTCGCACGCGTCGGCCACGCCGCCTGCGCGGGCAAGCGCAGCAGCATCGGCACCATGAAGACGAGCGCGGCGAGCGCCTGCACGTAGGTCGACTGCCACGCCGGCAGCGCACCGATACGCCAGCGCTTGAGCAGAACACCGTACAGCGCATACGCGGCCGACGCGGCCAGCATCAGCAGGTCGCCCGCATGCACGCCACGCGCGGCGATCGTCGTCGGATGCCCCTCGGCGATCAGGTAGACCACGCCCGCGAGCGACAGCACCCCGCCGCCCACCATGCCCGCGCCCGGCGCATCGCCGATCAGCAGCGAGCTGAGCAGCATCGTCATCAGCGGCACGAGCGCCGTGATGATCGCCATGTTGGTCGCGCTCGTCGTTTTCGCGGCCTCGTAGGACAGGCTCTGGAACAGCGCCATCGCGAGAAAGCCGAGCACCGCGAGCTTCGGCAGGTGCGCGACGAGCACCGCGCGATTGCGCCACGCGGAGCGCAGCGTGAACACGCTCATCAGCGCGACGGCGAGCAGCAGCCGGTAGAAGGTGATCGCCGACGGGTCGATCGTCGATGCCGACAGCTTCGACACGACCACGTTGCCGGCCCACAGCGCGATCGCGCAGAAGGGAAACAGAAAAGGAGACTTGTTCATCGCATTCGACGGATTAATATCCTGACAGGGGTCTGGCGTGGATGGGAACGCCATCGTGCCCGCCCGCCCAACTGCCTGTCTCACGCCAAAATGTCACGACTTGTCGCCAATCGGACACTCGAGTCCACGCCGCCCGGTGCCCACCTGCGCTTCGAATCGACGCCGATGCCCGTATCGGCGATGGCGGCGACGTACACGCACGGCACGTCGATCGCGCCGCACCGGCATCGCCGCGCGCAGCTGCTCTATGCAATCGAGGGCGTGATGCACGTGCAGTCCGAAGGCGCGTCGTGGGTCGTGCCACCGACGCGCGGCGTGTGGCTCGAAGCCGGTCTCGACCACACGGTGCAGATGAGCGGCGACGTGCAGATGCGCACCGTGTTCGTCGAACCGGGCGCGGTCGAGCACCTGCCCGCGCGGAGTTGCGTCGTGGAAGTGCATCCGCTGCTGCGCGAGCTGATCCTCGCCGCAGTGGACGTGCCGCTCGACTATGCGCCGGGCTCGCGCCACGATCACCTGATGCACCTGCTGCTCGCCGAGGTGACGGTCGCGCCGCTGCTGCCGCTGTACCTGCCGTGGCCGCACGACCCGCGCCTGCGCACGATCTGCGACGCGCTCGTCGCCGCGCCCGACGACACGCGCACGATCGCAGAATGGGGCGACCTGCTCGGCCTGTCGGTCCGCACGCTCCATCGCGCGTTCCAGCGCGAGACGGGGCTCAGCTTCCGCCGCTGGCGCGAACAGGCGCGGCTGCTGCTCGCGCTCAAGCGTCTCGCGCACGGCGAGAAGGTGTTGACCGTCGCGATGGATCACGGCTACAGCAGCCAGAGCGCGTTTTCCGCGATGTTCAAGCGACATTTCGGCGTGTCGCCGTCGGCGTTTTATGCGTAGCGCATATCTCGCCCCCACTACCGCGCCGCGATCCCCGCGATGAAAAACACGCACGCGGCTGCCGACGCCACCGTGCGCACGTGATTCCACATCGTCCAGTCGTGCACGTAGCGCGTCCACAGCGCCGCGCCCTGCGCGGTCGACGGATCGGCCGCGGCGAGCGCATCGTTGAGCGGCACGTTGACGGCCATCGTCACCGCGAACATCCCGAACACGTACAGCACGCCGCCGGCGACCGCCAGCATCGCGCCCGGCTGCTCGCGATTGAACAGCGCGAGCACGACCAGTGCGAGCGCCATCAGCGTCGTGACGAGGAACAGCGGCATGAACGGCGAACGCACGATGTCGACGTTGATCGCGTTCATCGCGGCCACGCCAGCCTGCGGCGCGATCCGTCCGAGCGACGTCATCACGAACGTCGAGAACGCGAAATACACGCCGGCCATCAGCCCGCAGCCGATGGCCGAGCCCCACAGCAAGGCGGCGGTCGCGAGCGCGATCATGATCGTGCGCTCCACACGCCGGCGGCGGCCGTCGCGCGCGCATAGTCGGCGAAATCGCGCGCCGGCCGCCCGAGCGTCGCTTCGATGCCGTGCGTCACCGCGCTGTTGCGCCCGTCGAGCACCACGCTGAACAGATCGTCGAGCAGCGCGACGACCGGCTCCGGCACGCCGACCTCGCGCATTCCGGCGACGAACGCAGCGGCCGGAATCTCGCGATAGACGACCGGCCGGCCCGCGGCCCGTGCGATTTCGGCGACCGCTTCGGCGAACGTCAGCGCGCGCGGGCCCGTGACCTCGATCACGCGGTTCGCGAAGCGCGCATCGGTGAGTGCGGCCACGGCGACGTCCGCGATGTCGTCCGCGTCGACGAACGGCTCGCGCACCGCGCCGGCCGGCAGCGCGACTTCGCCGGCCAGCACGCCGTCGATCAGGTAGCCCTCGGAGAAGTTCTGGTTGAACCAGCTCGCGCGCACCACGCCCCAAGCGACGCCCGACGCCTGCAGCGCGGCCTCGGCGGCCTGCGCGCGGGGCTCGCCGCGCCCGGACAGCAGCACCACGCGCTCGACACCGCTCTCCCGCGCAAGCCGTGCAAATGCGGCGATCGCGTCCACTGCGCCTTCGACGGCCAGGTCGGGCTGGTAGGTCACGTACGCGGCCGATACGCCGTCGAGCGCGGCCGGCCACGTGTCGGGCGCCGTCCAGTCGAAGCGGACGGCCGACGTGCGCGACACGGGCCGGGTCGCGATGCCGCGCGCACGCAGCCGGGCATCGACGCGGGCGCCCGTCTTGCCCGAACCGCCGACGATGAGGATGGGAAGTGCCGACATGACCGTCTCCTTTGACTAAAATGCGAGAATGTCTCGCGTTTCGAAAACACGATAGACTCTCGCATTAGCAAGGTCAAGTTTTTCTGGAGGCGGCATGGGCCGACAAAAATCGGGGCAGAACGATGGGCCCGCCGCGACAGCGGACACGGCGGATACACCGTCGCGCGCGAGGCTGGTGCCGACGCAGCAGCGCAGCCGCGAGCGGTTCGAGCGGATCCTCGCGTGCGCGTCGGAAGTGATGATCGAGAAAGGCTGCGACGCGTTCCGGATGAGCGACATCGTCGAACGCACGGGCATCTCGTTCGGTTCGCTGTACCAGTATTTTCCGGACAAGGCGGCCGTAATCGGCACGCTCGCGGAGCGCTACAACGAAGCCGGCCACGTCTGCGTGCGACGCGACCTCGCGACGCTGAAGACGCTCGACGACCTGCACGCCACGCTCGCCCGCATCACGGACAGCTACTACCGGATGTTCGTCGACGAGCCGCTGATGCGCGACATCTGGCGGGCCACGCAGGCCGACCGCGCGTTGCAGGCACTCGACCGGGCAGACGGGGAATTCCTGGCGGGGTTGTTCGCGGATGCGCTGGGCGAAGTGGCGCCCGATGTCCCGCATGCGCAACGGAGCGCATTCGCCGAGCTGATGATGATCCAGATCGCGGCGGCCGTGCGCCATGCGATCACGCTGCCGCCGAAGGCGGCGCAGCAGATGCTCGCGATGTTCAAGCGTGTGCTGCCGCGGGATCTGTCGGTGCTGGGCGCGTAGTCGTGTCAAACGAAGTACGCGGCCGGCACCGACTTCACACCGCGCCTGCCGGACACGCGATCCGCCGGCGGCAAACCGGCCCGACGTTCGTCACGGCATGACTGGCGGATGGTAGCTGAGCGTGCTCGCAAGGGCCCAGAGCATGAAAATCACCAGCGGCAAATGCACCACCAGCTGCGTGAACGTGAACCCGACGATGTCGCGGGCACGCAGCCCGAGCACACGCTGCAGGAGGCGCATCGGGTCACGCTGGAGGACGTCGCGCGCGAAAACTACCTGCTCCTGGACATGGACGAGCACCTGCGCACCGTCGGCAAGTACTGGGGAAGCTACGGGATCACGCCGAACGTCTGGATGCAGAGCAAATCGATCGAGGCCGTCAGAAGCCTCGTGGCGCTCGGACAAGGCGTCACGATCCTGTCGGATCTCGTTTATCGTCCCTGGTCTCTGGAAGGAAACCGGATCAGCCGCCGCAATCTGAGTGTGACCGTCCCGACGATGGACGTCGGTGCGGTATGGCGACGGGGTGGCGCAACGTCCACGCCGTGCCGCGCGCTGCTGGACTTGTTTCGGTCGTGGAAGAAAAGCGCGCGATAGACGCGCGCGATGCCGATGGTGCATGACTGACGTCCGGGAAGCGCAACCGTTCGTGCAGGCCGGCGCGGAGCACCCGGGCAGAGCGGGTGTGACGATCGGAGGCCGGCGCCCGATCACGCGGCGCCGGCCCGTGCCGGTCAGCGCTTCGCCGGCACCGGTGGCTCGCCCGCCGTCGTCGCGCTGCGCGCCCAGTCGGCGAACTCGGTGTCGTAGCGATTGCCGATGTACGCGACATAGTTCGCGTAGCCGTCGTAATCGCCCACCCGGAAGCGGGACACGATCGTGTCGACATCCGCGCGATGGCGCTCGAACATGAAGCGCGTCGCCATGTAGCCCCACCGGTACGCGCGCGCGACGTAGTCGCTCGACGCGTAACGCGTGCCGAGCACGTCCGAGAACCGGTACGCGCCCGTGCGCACCGCGTCGATCGACTCCGGGTTGTCGTTCTTTCTCGACAGATACTCGGCGACGCCTTCGATCCACCACACGGTCGGCTTCGCGGTGCTCACCGAGAAGTCGCCCGCCATGTCGTAGCGGCCGTCGAGATAGTGCGTGAACTCGTGCTCGAGGTTCCACACCTTGAACTCGGGCCGCAGCCACGATGCCTCGTGCGCGATGAAGCGCGCCTGATTGCCGGGCGCGGACGGATCGCCCTCGAGATACATGCCGCCGTTATCGGTGCTGATGCCGTAGATCACCGACGCGTATTTTCGATAGTTCGCGTAGTCATCGAAAATGACGAGTTCGATCGTGTCGTTGCGATCGCCCGCGACCGGCTTGCGCCCGGTCTTCATCATCCGGTGGAAGTAGTCGTCCTGCCGTGCGACTGCCGTGCAGACCGACTGCAGCTGCGGCATCGTCATGTCCTGCGCGAGAATGCGCACGCCCGCATTGCATGCGTAGCGATTCGAGAGCACCGCGTCGGTCAGCCGCTTCTTGTAGTCGCAGGTGCCGTAGTCCGCGCAGTTGCCCGGATCGCCGTAGTCGACCGCTTCCGCCGCCGCGAGCCAGAGGTCGCTGTCCGCGCCCGTCATGCTCGTCGACGCGAGCATGTCCTGGATCATTTTCTTCACGCGCGGCTTCTGCGCCGGATAGCGGAGGAAGCGAAACGTTTCGCGGGCCGCGTCGGCCAGCTGATAGGCGGCGCTCGTGTTCGACAGGCTCGCGCGGTTCGCGGTGACGAAGCGGTTGAGCGTCTCCGGGAGCGTCGCATCGCTGTCGAGCATCGGCTGCGCGCCGCTGCGCTGGTGCGCGTAGAAGAACACCGTGAGCAAGCCGGTGAAGCCGCCCGCCGCACTGCGCTGCAGCAGCGGCGCCGCTGCCTGCGGATTCGCCGCGCTCACGGTGTAGGACGCGATGCGGTTCTTCAGCGTCGGCAGGTAGTACGCTTCGTCCCGCATGTTCGTGATGAGCTTCATCAGTTCGTTCGCGGTGCTCGGCGCACGCGCATTGTCGCGATAGAGCGCATCACCCTCCAGGCTTTGCTTGATATACGGGCGCAGCGACACCGCGAGATTCGGAATCGGGTTCGCCATGCCCGATACATCATATTGGTAATAAGCGGCACGCAGATAAATCAGCAAATTGACCAGGATCAAATTGCTCGCATCGTATTTATAGATTTCCTGCACGAAACGACCCGCGACAGCGTGCACGTTTTCGGCATTGAAGATCTGTGTGGCCTGCGCTTTATCGACCGAGAACAGGCCGTAATGGCATTCGTAATCGGGAAGATTCGCGATGTAATCGGCGAGTGCCGCGCCGCGATACTGGGTCATCACCGACATGTCGCGGCAATCAGCGCCCGACGTGCTGCGCTTGCTGCGCGTGGCCGGCTGCTTGAGCGGCGAAGGCCTGGCCAGCGCCGCGCGATCCTGCTCGCTGAGCGGCAGGTTGTACTGCGCCTGCTCCGGCGACACCGGCAGATTCTGCGGCACGCGAGGCATGCGCGCCTGCCTGGGTTGCGTCTGCTGCGCCGGCTCGGTATTGGCCGATGCGGTGCCGGCCAGTCCGGCGAATGCCGCACACGCGACGATGACCGACCAGCAGCGTTTTTTTTGAAACCCCTCGTTTATTGCCACTTTATTTTCTCTCGGTTGTTTTTGGGCAACCAAGATATAACATTACATATTGAAACGTCAATTTAATCTACATGAAAGATATCGTAGTTAATTAGTTAAACTATTTTAAAATTAAAATCGAATCGAGAAACAATTCAACCGGCCGGCACGGCCCGCTTATATCCGGTCGCGAGACAACGCGCATGCGTCACTGCCCTGCGGACAGGATTCGGCGAGCCACTTCCACAAATGAAAAACGCGGGTGGCGAACCGCACCGGATGAACGACACCATCCGGCACGACTCGCCACCCGCGTTGAAGCTTTTCCAGCCCTCTGCTTACTTGCTGTAGTCGTACACCCCACGCCCGGTCTTCCGCCCGAGCCTGCCAGCCGTCACCATCTCGCGCAGCAGCGGGCACGCGCGATACTTCGGATCGCCGAAGTCCTTCACGAACACGTCCATCACCGCGAGACACACGTCGAGGCCCACGAGGTCGGCCAGCGCGAGCGGCCCGATCGGGTGGTTCGCGCCGAGCTTCATCCCCGCGTCGATCTCCTCGGCCGACGCGATGCCTTCCGCCAGCACGAAGAACGCCTCGTTGATCATCGGCACGAGAATCCGGTTCACGACGAAGCCCGGCGAATTGCGCACGCCGATCGGCGACTTGTCGAAACGCTCGGTCAGCTCACGCACCGCCGACGCGGTCGCGTCGCTCGTCTGCAGCCCGCGGATGATCTCGACGAGCGGCATCAGCGGCACCGGGTTGAAGAAGTGCATGCCGACGAAGCGCGCCGGATCGGCGAGCGGCGCCGCGAGCGCGGTGATCGAGATCGACGACGTGTTGGTCGCGATGATCGCTTCGGGCCGCGCGACGGCCTCGATCTGCTTCAGGATGCGCCCCTTCAGCTCGACGTTCTCGGTCGCGGCTTCGATCACGATATCGGCCGCTGCGAGCTTCGCGTAGTCGGTCGACGTCGTGATGCGTGCCAACGCCGCATCGCGCGTGGCGGCGTCGAGCTTGTCCTTCGACACGAGCCGCTCGAGGCTGCCCTTCAGCGTCGCGATGCCCTTTTCGAGCGCCGCGTCGCTGACGTCGATCATCACGACGTTGAGACCCGCAACGGCGGCGGTCTGCGCAATGCCGTTGCCCATGGTTCCGGCGCCCACGACGCCGACAATTTCGATGGCCATGAAATTTCCTGTGTGTTCGGGTGCTGAGCGCTCGATTATCAGATGTTCTCGAAGATCGCAGCAATCCCCTGGCCGCCGCCGATACACATCGTCACGAGCGCGTAACGCCCGCCGATGCGCTTCAGTTCGTACAGCGCCTTGACCGTGATCAGTGCACCGGTCGCGCCGATCGGGTGACCGAGCGAGATACCCGAGCCGTTCGGGTTGACCTTCGCCGGATCGAGACCGAGCTCCTGCGTGACGGCGCACGCCTGGGCCGCGAATGCCTCGTTCGCCTCGATCACGTCGAGATCGCCGATCTTCAGGCCCGCGCGTTCGAGCGCCTTCTGCGTGGCCGGCACCGGGCCGATGCCCATGTACGCCGGATCGACACCCGCGTGCGCATACGCGACGAGGCGGGCGAGCGGCTTCACGCCCTGCGCGCGCGCGGCGTCCGCGCTCATCATCAGCACGGCCGCGGCCGCATCGTTGATGCCCGACGCGTTGCCGGCCGTCACGGTGCCGTTTTCCTTCGCGAACACCGGGCGCAGCTTCGTGAAATCGTCCGCGCTTGCGTCGTGACGCACGTGCTCGTCGGTGTCGAACGCGACCTCGCCCTTCTTCGTGCGGATCGAGATCGGCAGGATCTGATCCTTGAAGCGCCCTTCCGCGATCGCGCGCGCCGCGCGACGATGCGATTCGAGCGCCAGCGCATCCTGCGCGTCGCGCGAGATGCCGTACTTCGCCGCGACGTTCTCGGCCGTCACGCCCATGTGGATCGTCTGGAACGGGTCGTGCAGCGCGCCGAGCATCATGTCGACGAGCTTGCCGTCACCCATGCGCTGGCCGAAGCGCGCGGCCGGCACGGTGTACGGGGCGCGGCTCATGCTTTCCGAGCCGCCGCCGATCGCGATGTCGGCATCGCCGAGCATGATCGTCTGCGCGGCCGACACGATCGCCTGCAGGCCCGAACCGCACAGGCGGTTCACGGTCAGCGCGGGCGTGTGCTGCGCCACACCGCCGTTGATCGCCGCGACGCGCGCGAGATACATGTCCTTCGGCTCGGTGTTCACGACGTGGCCGAACACGACATGCCCGACTGCGTCGCCCGGCACGTTCGCACGCGACAGCACTTCGGCGACCACCTTCGCGCCGAGGTCGGTCGGCGAGAAATCCTTCAGGCTGCCGCCGAAATCACCGATCGCGGTACGGACACCGCTCACCACCACGACTTCTTTCGCTGCATTGCTCATCGTCTCACTCCGGTTCGTTCGCGCCCGCAGGCGCGGGGATGCGTTGCGTTACATGTTCGGGTAATTCGGCCCGCCGCCGCCTTCCGGCGTGACCCACACGATGTTCTGCGTCGGGTCCTTGATGTCGCAGGTCTTGCAGTGCACGCAGTTCTGCGCGTTGATCACCAGGCGATCGCTGCCGTCGTCATTCTTCACGAACTCGTACACGGCCGCCGGGCAGAAACGCCCCTCCGGCCCCGCGTACGTGCGCAGGTTCACGTTCACCGGCACGTTCGCATCCTTCAACGTCAGGTGCGCCGGCTGGTTTTCCTCGTGGTTCGTGTTCGAGATGAATACCGACGACAGTCTGTCGAACGTCAGCTTGCCGTCCGGCTTCGGATACTCGATCGGCTGGCATTGCGAGGCGGGCTTCAGCATCTCGTGGTCCGCATGCTTGTGATGCAGCGTCCACGGTACGTTGCCGCCCATCACCTTCTGCTCGAGCCCGACCATCAGCGTGCCGAGGTACAGCCCCTTGGCCATCCACTGCTTGAAGTTGCGCGCGCGGTACAGCTCCGTGTACAGCCACGACTGCTTGAAGGCGTCCGGGTACGCGTTGAGCTCGTCCGACTGGCGGCCGGCCTGCACCGCGTCGAATGCCGCGTCGGCTGCCAGCATGCCGGTCTTGATCGCCGCGTGGCTGCCCTTGATCCGCGACGCGTTCAGGAAGCCCGCGTCGTCGCCGATCAGCGCGCCGCCCGGGAACACAGTCTTCGGCAGCGACAGCAGGCCGCCGGCCGTGATCGCACGCGCGCCGTACGACACGCGCTTGCCGCCTTCCAGGAACGCGCGGATCGACGGGTGCGTCTTGTAGCGCTGGAATTCCTCGAACGGCGACAGGTACGGATTCGTGTAGCCGAGGCCCACCACGAAGCCGACCACGACCTGGTTGTTGTCCATGTGATACAGGAACGAGCCGCCGTAGGTGTCCGACTTCAGCGGCCAGCCGGCCGTGTGGATCACTAGGCCCGGCTTGTGCTTGGCTGGGTCGATTTCCCACAGTTCCTTGATGCCGATCCCGTAGGCTTGCGGATCCGCGTTCGCGTCGAGCTTGAACTTCGAGATCAGCTGGCGGCCGAGGTGGCCACGACAGCCTTCGGCGAACAGCGTGTATTTCGCGTGCAGCTCCATGCCGAGCTGGAAGTTCTCGGTCGGCTCGCCGTCCTTGCCCACGCCCATGTTGCCGGTCGCGACGCCTTTGACCGAGCCGTCGTCGTTGTAGAGAATCTCCGCGGCCGGGAAGCCCGGGAAGATCTCGACGCCCAGCGCTTCGGCCTGTGTCCCAAGCCAGCGCGTGACGTTGCCCAGCGAAATCACGTAGTTGCCGTGGTTCTGGAAGTTGGCGGGCAGCGCCCAGTTCGGCGTGGTGACCGCGCTTTTCTCGGAAAGAAACAGGAAGCGGTCTTCCGTCACCTCGACGTCGAGCGGCGCGCCGCGTTCCTTCCAGTCGGGGAACAGTTCGGTGATCGCGCGCGGGTCCATCACCGCGCCCGACAGGATGTGCGCGCCGATCTCGGAGCCCTTCTCGAGCACGCACACGCCGATTTCGGTGCCTTTCTCGGCGGCCAGCTGCTTGAGCCGGATCGCCGCCGACAGCCCGGCGGGGCCGCCGCCGACGATCACGACGTCGTATTCCATCGATTCGCGCGGGCCGTACTGCGCGAGCAAGTCCTGTGTGGTCAAAATCCTGTCTCCTCCTGCGTCCCGACCGTCAGCCGGTCAGAACTGATCTTCCGTCAACGCGAGCACGCCCTCGTTGCCCTTCGTGCCGACGATCGACGCTTCGAATGCGCCTGCCTGCACCAGCACGTGCTCCGCATAGCATTGCGCGATCGCGATCTTCGCATCGAAGAACGCCGGGTCGCTCGCGCGGTTCGCGTGCGCCGCCACCAGCGCGCGGCCCATCTGCCACCCGCACAGCACCACGCCCGCCAGCTTCAGGTACGGCACGCTGCCCGCGAACACCGCGTTCGGGTCCTGCTTCACGTTCGCCACCACGTAATCGACCACCGACGACAGCGCCTTCGCGCCCTTCTCCAGTTGCGCCTTCACCGAGGCGGCCGCCGCGCCGTCCAGCTTGCCCAGCGCCGCCACCGTGTCGCCGATCTCCGCGATCAGCGCCTTCGCCACCGCGCCGCCGTCGCGCATCGTCTTGCGGCCGACCAGGTCGTTCGCCTGGATTGCCGTCGTGCCTTCGTAGATCGCCAGGATACGTGCATCGCGGTAATACTGCGCCGCGCCCGTCTCCTCGATGAAGCCCATCCCGCCGTGCACCTGCACGCCCAGGCTCGCCACGTCGTTCACCATCTCCGTGCTCCAGCCCTTCACCACCGGCACCAGATACTCGTAGATTGCCTGATGACGGGCCCGCGTCGCCTCGTCCGAATGGCGGTGGGCAATGTCACTGTGCGCGGCGGCCACGTAGGCCAGCGCCCGCGCGCCTTCGGTCAGCGCGCGCATCGTGCCGAGCATGCGGCGCACGTCCGGGTGATGGATGATCGTCACCGACTGCTTGGCCGAACCGTCCACCGGGCGGCTCTGCACGCGTTCCTTCGCGAATTCGGCCGCCTTCTGGTACGCACGGTCGGCCACGCCGATGCCCTGCATCCCGACGCCGAAGCGCGCCGCGTTCATCATGATGAACATGTATTCGAGGCCGCGGTTTTCCTCGCCGACCAGGTAGCCGATCGCGCCGCCGTGGTCGCCGTACTGCAGCACCGCCGTCGGGCTCGCCTTGATCCCGAGCTTGTGCTCGATCGACACGCAGTGCACGTCGTTGCGCGCGCCGAGCGACCCGTCGTCGTTGACCAGGAACTTCGGCACGATGAACAGCGAGATGCCCTTCACGCCTTCCGGCGCGTTCGGCGTGCGCGCCAGCACCAGGTGGACGATGTTGTCCGCCATGTCGTGCTCGCCCCACGTGATGAAGATCTTCGTGCCGAACACCTTGTACGTGCCGTCGCCCTGCGGCTCGGCGCGCGAGCGCACCAGCGCCAGATCGGAGCCCGCCTGCGGCTCGGTCAGGTTCATCGTGCCGGTCCATTCGCCGGAGATCAGCTTCGGCACGTAGCGTTGCTTCTGTTCATCGGTACCGGCCGTCAGCAGCGCTTCGATCGCGCCGTCGGTGAGCAGCGGACAGAGCGCGAACGACAGGTTCGACGCGTTCAGCATCTCGATGCACGGCGTCGCGATCAGCTTCGGCAGCCCCTGGCCGTCGTATTCGGACGGATGCTGCAGCCCCTGCCAGCCGCCTTCGACGAACTGGCGGAATGCTTCGCCGAAACCCGGCGTCGCGGTCACAACGCCGTCCTTCCAGCTGCTCGGGTTGCGGTCGCCTTCGACGTTCAGCGGGGCCAGCACCTCGCCGCAGAATTTCGCGGATTCGTCGAGCACGGCTTGCGCCGTGTCGTAACCGGCATCCTCGAAGCCCGGCAACTGCGCAACGGCGTCGATGCCGGCCAGTTCCTTCAGCACGAACAGCATGTCCTTGACGGGGGCGTGATAGCTCATGGTCGATGTTCCAATCAGACGATATATGAGGGGCGCGATGGGGCGAGAGGCGGGAAACCGGCTCAGGCCCGGGCGACGACGTGAGGCATCGTAATCCTAGGGCGGGCGATTCTTATTGTCATATCCGGCCCATGTGGTGACAAAATCGGCCACGGGATTTGGGGGTTGAGCGGGGAGAGGCTGGCTGGATGGGGGTTTGGGGGAAAGTGGGTTTGGTGGTTTTGGGAATGGGGCGAGCAATTGCCATGCCGCGCGGGGTGGTCCGGGGCCAGGTTGGGCAGCGCCTCGGGCGTCGGGCTCACTTATTCCGCGGCATGTGTGCCGCGCTGGCGGGCGATTGCGGCCCGGCGGAACACCGCGAAATCGCCACTGGCTCTCATTGCGGTCGAACACGCGGCGATGATGCTCGCCCCACTCGATCACGGACATGAGGGACGCGTGAAACGTATATAGGGATACGCCGAGATAGTCGTCGCGTGTTTCATCGACCCGCGTTTCGCCGACGTCGATGAACACAGCCTCGATTTTCATCGCGTGAACAGGCTCCATCACGCGGATTATCGCCTTTGACGATTCCGGGACTCGTTGTCCGTGAATACCCACTGGCCGCTTTCCGCCACCCGCCCTTGGATTGCCGATCATCGATCTGCAACGCCGTGACGGCCGTCATTCTTTTGACTTTCATTGACAACGCCACACTCGATCTCGGGATACTGTCTGCCCGTCGCGTGCGTCGCGGCGAAACCGACCGGAACCAGAATTCATAGCCATCCGTGACCGAGAGTGATCGATCGATATATCCGCCTCCGTCGCCAGCTAAACGGGTAATCTTTCTCACGTCAGCGGTCGGAACAAACCCACCGGCAACACGTACGTGCACTGCATACAAACTACACGCTCAAAAATACGAACCGACGCATGAACCGACCGCTCCTGTCCATTCTTCTGGCAACGTTGTTGACTTCCACCTTCGTAACCGGTGCATCGGCCAGTCCGTCCGCCGAGTTGACGATCCCCGACACCGTGCCGCCACCGTCGTCGGTCGACTCGACGAACGCACAACGGACATCCGTCACGCTCGCTCAACTTGGACGGGCCGCGTTCAAGGATCGAAATTACCCGCTCGCCATCAACTATTACACCGCCGCACTGGACGCCTACCCGCTTCTTGATGCGTTCCTGGGCCGAAACATTGTATACAGCACGATTCACGAGCGAGAAAAATCCGCAGATGATGCAGTCGCCGCAGCAACAATCATAAAAAATACCAGCACCAATTATAAATTTGCGACAAACCTCTATCATCTTGCCGGCCTGAATTACAAAATCTCGGAAAAATATGACAATGCGATAATCGCTTTTACAGAGGCGATTAAACTGGATCCATCAGATCCTGGAATCTATGAATCCAGGGCGAGTGCCTACAAGCAAAAACTGGATTTCGAGCATGCCCTCGCAGATCTGGAAAAGGCGATGAGCCTCGACCCGAAGAGTGTTGAGATAAAGGATAGTTATGCGATGGCATTTGCGGACATGGGATTATACCAAGTTGCGATAGACAAGCTGAATGCGTCGCTCGCGGCGGACAACAGTTCGTCAACCACTTATATGAATCTCGGGCAAGTGTCCCTGTCGATGGGGAAATATGACGACGCCCGCCGCTATCTGGAAAAATCGTTGCAACTCGATTCGCAAAACTGGGATGCCGTGCAAAACGACATCAAGTTGAATTTCTATACAAAACGCTACGCAACTGCATCACGTGGCGTTGACAGATGGCTGGAGAACAACAGGGATTCAAGCAGTTCTCAATCCGTGGAATACATGCTCATCTGGAAGCATCTGATATCGCAACGACAGAAAATAGACGACCGGGAAAGCCTGGAAAGCGAAACATCGAAATTGCAGGATCAGACTGCCTGGCCCCGTCCGATCATTGATTTTTTCCTCTCGAAAATAAGCGCAGCCCAACTCAGGCAAGCGACGGTCAATGGCAACGCGGATTCACTCAAAATACGCCAATGTGAAGCCGAAACCTATATTGGTGAGATGAATCTGGCAAGCGGCAAAACAAATGACGCAGCGAAAAATTTCGAAACTGCCGTCGCGCTGTGCCCGACATCCTGGGAAGAATACGAATTGTCCAGATTCGAACTAAAATCGATCAACGCCAATTGATCGATACGAGTAGCCCGTTATCGGGAAAGTCGGGGGCTCGTACGGATCGGCAACGAGCGTTGCAAAAGGCCGTTGGTGCCCCTACTTCACCGCCACCAACGGCCCAACAAACGCCTCGAAGTGCGGCAACCAGATCGGTATCGCCTCCTTGACCGCAAACATCCCGTGCCCGTTCTTGCCAAACGGCGGCTCGACAACCATCTGCCCGCGCCCACCCGCCCCCTGAAACGCGGCAAACCAGGTCGCCACGACCTCCGGCGCGAAATACTTGTCGTTCTGCACGTAATGCCACAGCACCGGCACCCGCGTCGTGCTCGCGAAATGCCCGATCGTGTCCGCCATCTGCTTCGGATCGCAGGGCATGCCGGGATGAGTCGTCGGGTTCCCCCCACGCCCACCAGAAAAGTTCACCACCGCAACCACCCCTTGCGGCGCGTAGCTCGCCGCCGCCAGCGAAGCAAAACCGCCCGCCGATTGGCCGACCAGCACGACGCGGTTTCGATCCACCTGCGGCAACGTCTGCGCATACCGCACGGCTGCGAGCACATCGCGCGCGGCCTGCTGGCCGGCAGCGAGGTAATCCGGATGCCGGCACGAACCCGCATCCTCTGCATCGACCCCGCCTGTCGCCCCGTACCCGCGGCGGATCGGCACGATGACCGCGAAGCCGAGCTGCACGAACGTCCGGATCTGCGGCAACGCGCGATAAAGGCGCACCTTCGGCCGGTCGCGCGGATCGGGCGGGCTGCCGTGGCTCAGCACAATCAGCGGAAAGGGCCCGGGGCCGTCCGGCATGTAGGTGGTGGCGACGATGTCCCGCGTGCTCGCCCCCTCATCGACCGGAACCTTGACGACGGTTTCATGCAGATCGGGGGCGATGGACGTGTCGTCGATCGCCGTCGCCGCACAGCCGACGACGGAAGCGACCAATGCGCCCGAGATGAGCACCCGGCACAAGCGGATGGCGATCCGGTTTCGACGAACGACGACGCTCATGGGTGATCTCTCCACGAATCCGCAGCCGACGGCCCACGCTGCCGCGACGCATACGGCGAAGGCGTCAGTGTATCCGGGCGGCAGCGCGGTCGGGAAAGCCGCTCACGCGCAGCCCCGGCGTCGCGATCGTCTCCCCGTCACCACCGATAACTGACATCCCCCGTCACCATCAGCCGCGTGCCATAGAAACACCCGCCCGCCGAAAAACACGACGACACATAAGTCCGGTCGAACAGGTTGTTCACATGCGCCGCAACGCGCCACCCCTTCCATGCAGGCCGCTCGACACCCAAGTCATACGACAGCCCGAGATCAAACAGCACGACAGCCGGCACATCGAACGTATTGACGTTATCGCCCGCGCTGCGCCCGACATAACGCACACCGCCACCGACCTTCAACCCGCGCAACCCCGGCCGCTCCACCGCATAGTCCAGCCAGAGCGACGCGAGATGGCGCGGCACCGCCGCCACGCGCTTGCCGACCACGGTCGGATCCGTATCGGCCTGCACCGTCGTATCGAGATACGTGTACGCGGCAATCACATCCAGTTGCTTCCACACGCGCGTACGCCCTTCCAGCTCGATCCCGCGCGATCGCACCTCCCCCGTCTGCACACTGAAGAACGGATGCTCGGGATCGGCAGTCAGGACATTGCGCTGGCGAATATCAAACGCCGCGATCGACGCGTTCTGCAGCCGATCCGGCGACTGATAACGCAACCCGACCTCGAACTGCTTCGCCTTCGTCGGCGTGAACGGCTGGCCATCGAAACGCGTGCCGAGCGCCGGCTCGAATGAAGTCGAATAGCTCATGTACGGCGCAAAGCCGCTATCGAACAGATAGACCGCCCCCGCGCGCCCGGTGAACGCACGCGTACTCTGCCGCACGCTCGCGGATCGCAGCAGGTCGTCGGTCGTCGTGCGTGACCACTCCTCCCGCCCGCCGAGCGTGAACACCCACCGATCCCAGCGCACCTGATCCTGCAGATAGACGCCGATCCGGTCAGGCGTCTGACGCGTCTGCTGCGCGACCGGCGGCACCGCAAACGGCTGCCCGTAATCGGGCGCACGCGTATCGAGCGGCGGTGCCGCACCGAAGCCCGAGCCGACGAGATTCGCCACCGCATGCTCATACGACAGCCCGGCCAGCACCGTATGCTCGACCGGCCCCGTCATTACACGCATCTCGGCCTGGTTGTCGAGCGCGAGATGGTTCACGTGCTCGCGCGACCACGACAGCGAACGGTTGAGCACGCCCGGCGCCAGATAAGGCGCGACGAAATTGACCGCCGCGCCCGCGAAGTCGACATCGAGATGCGTATAGCGCACGTTCTGCCGGACCTTCCACGTCGAGTTGAAACGATGCTCGAACGCATAGCCGATCATCGCCTGCGTGCGGTCGTACGTGTCGAAACCGGGCAGCCCCGGATAGAAGTGCGTCGGTATCCGCCTTCCCGAATCCGGCCAAAGCGTACCGACCGCCGGCAGCCAGCCCGCGAAGTTGTTGTGCGGATCGCGCTGGAACGACCCCAGCAGCGTGAAACTCGTATCGGCATTCGGCTGCCACGTCAGCGACGGCGCGACGACGATCCGTTGCTGCCGCGAATAATCGATCTGCTCGTCGACACGGCGCGCGAGGCCGTCGATCCGGTAGCGCCACGTGCCGTCCTGCGTCACGGGTCCGCTGAAATCGAACGCCAGCTGTCCACGGTCGCGGTTGCCGGTCTGCACGGCGAGCAGGTGCTGCGCATCGCGCGTGGGCCGCTTGCTGACCATGTCGACGATGCCGCCGGGGCTCGCCTGCCCGTACAGCACCGACGCCGGGCCGCGCAGCACGTCGATGCGTTCGAGCGTCCACGGATCGACGACGCTCGCGGCCCAGTTCACGCCTTTCGGCAGCGGCAGGCCGTCGAGCATCTGCGGATTGATCGCCGCCGCCGCGAAGCCGCCGAAGCCGCGCAGGAACACGCTCTCGAGCACGCCGCCGGGGCGCGAGTCCGCGTAGGCGCCCGGCGTGTAGCGCAGGCTGTCGCCGACGCTGTGCACGTCCTGCCGGTCCATCTGTTCGCGCGTGACGACCGACAGGCCCTGCGGCACCTCGACGATCGCCGTGTCGGTCTTGGTGCCCGCGCGCGACACATCGGCCGCGATCCCTTGCACGGGGCCGACGCCCGTCTCGCGCCGCCCGTCGACGACGATCGGCGCGAGCATCGGCGCATTCGCGGGCTCGCCCGCGTCCGGCGTATCGGGCGCCGCAGCGGCAACCGGCATCGCGACCGTGCAGGCCAGTGCGGCCGCCCAGCCCGGCACGCGTCGCCACGCCGCGCGCGGCAACGGAAGTCCTGGCCGCGCACGGCGGCCGGTGTGTGATCGATTCATCTCGGGTTATCCGGAAAGCGGAGACGGACGTCGGCGGATACGCCGCGCCCTCGAGTCGGAAGAAGGGCCGCTCGTGCAACGGCGACCTCGACTGAACAGCGAATGGGAATCATTTACGTCGACGCAACGCCGGTAAATGCCGGCGGAAGCAATCAACGAATGCACGGCACGCAACGGTCGGCCGCAGGTTTATTCGTCTGACGTTAACAAAATGTCACGTTTGAATATCGTTATCCTGAACGACCAAACGATTGATCGGATGATAGGATAGCGACACCCTCAAGCTTCAAGCGAAACCCGCAATGTCAAGCCTGCCCCCGGCCATCCGACACTCGCTCGTCGATTCGGCGATCGATATCCTCAAATCCAATATCACTTCCGGCATCTGGCGCGTCGGTCAGCGCATTCCGACCGAGCTCGATCTCGCGAAGCAGCTCGAAGTCGGGCGCAACACGGTGCGCGAGGCGGTTCGCACGCTCGCGTATTCCGGCGTGCTCGAAGTGCGTCAGGGCGACGGCACCTACGTGCGCCGCAATGTCGATCCGGCCGAGACGATGCGCGACGTCGATCGCGCCGCGCGCAGCGATCACCTCGAACTGCAGTGCATGCTCGAAACGGAATGCGCGCGCTACGCGGCGCGCCGGCGCACCGACGAGGATCTCGCGACGCTGCGCAAGCTGCTGAAGGCGCGTGGCGAGCGCGAAGCGTCGCGCGACGTGAAGAAGTTCGTCGAGCGCGACCGCGCGTTTCACATCGCCGTGGCCGCCGCATCGCACAATCACGCGCTCGAAGCGCTGTATCGCTACTTCTCGGGCTCGATCCTCGCGAACGTCGAGGACATCCTCGTCGAACTCGACGAGGCCGAGATCCCCGAGCCGGACATGCGGGCGCACCAGGCGGTGCTCGACGCGATCGAACAGCGCGACGAAAACAAGGCGGTTCGCGCGACGCTCGCGATCCTCAAGCCGCAAATGACCTGGCTCGAAACCCGCGAGCCGCCCGCCGCCTGACGCGCCCGGCGCACCCGGCGTGCGCTACGCGGCGACGGCCTCGATCACGTCGATCTGCCCGTCCGGCGCGGAGCGGACGCCGGCGGGCCGCCAGCCGGCGGCTTCGAGCAACGCATCGTATTCGTCCCGCGTGCGCTCGCGGCCGCTGCCCCAGCACATCATGTGGATGTCGTAGAGCTTCGAGAAATGCGCGACGCCCGGCGCCGGCACGACCCGTTCGATCACGAACACGCGCGCGCCGTCCCGGGCGCTTTCGCGTGCCCGCTTGAGGATCGCCACGCACTCGTCGTCGTTCCAGTCGTGCAGGATCAGCTTCAGCAGGTAGACATCGGCCGCCGGCACCGCGTCGAACATGTTGCCGCCCGCCTTGCTGCAGCGTGCGCTCACGCCCATCCGCTGCGCCCAGTCATCCGCATCGCCGTCAATCACTTCGGGCAGGTCGAACACGACGCCGGTCAGCGACGGGAATCGCCGCAGCAGACTGCACAGCATGTGCCCCTGGCCGCCGCCGATGTCGCACGCATGCGTGCCCGGCGCGAACGTGACGTCGCGCAGCGCATCGACCACCTGTTCCGACTGCACGGTCGAGAAGCTCGACATCGCGCGCTTGAAATCGGTCCGGTAGCGTTCGTGGTCCTTCGCATAGTCGAATGCCATCGCGCCGAACTCGCGGACGAAGCCGTTCTGCTGCCCCTCGCGCACCATGTCGGGCAGGTGCGCCCAGATCGCGTAATGCTCGGGCCCTTCCTGCAGCAGCACGAAATCGCGCAGCGTGCTCGGGGCGTCCGCATGCAGCAGCGCCCCCGACGCGGTGGCCCGGAAGCCGCGGCGCGTATCCTCGTCGAGCAAGCCGAGTGACGCGAGCGCGCGCAGCAGCCGGTACAGCAGCGGCTCGTCGACGTCGAGCTTCGCCGCGAGCGCGGCCGACGACACCGGCGCGTCGGTCGTGACCGCATCGAACACGCCGAGCCGCGTGCCCGCATACAGGATCCGGCTGCGCCACCGTCCGAACAGCGTATCCAGCACCTGTTTTGCCGCATTTTCCATAAAGCACTCCTGAACATGTACCGACCGCGCCGGCACGTGACGCACCGGGCGATCGCATCGTCAATGAAGCATGCGGATCACTGCTCGTGCAGGAATTCCCGGATCGGATAGCCGACGTGGCGCTGCGCATCGAGCGTGTAGCCGAGGATGCGGTCGCCGCGCTTGAGCTCCGTGATGTTGTGCACGCTGCCTTTCGGCCCCAGCACGCGCACGTGCCAGTCGTCCTGCGCGATGATGTTGATCGCGCGATTGGCGGCATTCTTCGCCTCGATCAGCAGCAGCGGACGCGTCTCGACCTTCGCGCGCCCGACCACGACGCGGCGCGCCTTGCCCTGCACGTTGACGGCGAGGATCTCCGCACCCGATTCGAGCTCGGCGAGATAGCGCGTGCGGTTGTCCGGCGCAACGACGTACGAATGGAGCGCGGCCGCGTTCACGCGGAACGGGCGCGTCGGCATGTACGGCAGCGGGTGCGTCTCGCTGCTGATGAGGATCATGCCGGTCGAATACGAGCCGACGAGGATGCCCTCGTCCTGCTCGAAGCGCGAGCAGGTGTCGACACATACCCGTTCGCCCGGCCCGAGGTGCGTGAGCCCGACGATCTCGATTTCCTCGAGCTGCAGATCCTCGACCGTGTCGCTGCAGATCGACACGAGCTGCGTCGCCTGCCCGACCTGCGTCGGCGTGAGCAGCACCCCTTCGGGGCCGCGCTGCAGCACGTTCAGCGTGACCTCCGCATCCTCGAGGTCGGCGACGACCGTGATCAGCTCGCCTGTCGCCTGATCGGCAGCGGCCAGCAGGATCTCGAGCGGGATCTTGCTCGGGTCCTGCAGGAATTCGACGAGCAGCCACGGCGTCGTGATCGACAGCTCGCATGCACGCGCGAGCGTCGCCTCGCCCGTCACCTCGATGAACACGCCGAGTTCGACGCCGTCCGGCACCGCGAAATCGACCGGCAGGCCATCCTTCACGAGGATGATCTGCACCTGCTCTAGTAGCGCGGCATCGGCCGGCTGCCGATCGACGACCGCGACCTTGCACGCGCTCGGCGGCAGCCGCCCGGCCTGCTCCGCATCCTTCACGACGAATGCGGACACGCCGACATGCAGCGCTTCCTCGGTGATCTCGTCCGCGAGCTCGCCGATGTTGCGCAGGTCAATCCAGGAAAGCTTCTTCAAGGCCAATCTCCTTCGAAGGGGATAACGCAGGTTGAGTGACAGGATGAAACTAGCGGCTGACGGAAACGACCGAACGCGACGCGGCGGCCCTCATCCGGCAATCCACCCAGCCGGCGCCCGGTTCGTAGCCGGCAAGCCGGACGCCGGGCGCGACATCGGCGAGACCGACGCGCGCGCCGTCGTCGGTCCGGAACCGTATTGCGCGGTCGCCGCGCATCACGACGCGCGTGCTCGCGCCGGAGGCGCTGCGCGCGTGCAGCGCGACGAGCGGCGCGGATTCGATCCGCACGCGGCCGACCACGATCGCACGCGTGTCGCCCGCGGCGCCGACCGTCAGGATCCGCTCGCCGGAACGCAGCAGCGAAAGCTGGCGCGCGCGGTCGCCGCCGCAGAACACGAACGATTCGGCCGAGCCCGCGTCGATGCCGAACGTGAGCGGCCGGCCCGGCGGGTGTGCGGCACCGGCCGCGACGACGAGCAGCATGCTGGTCGCGCTCGCGCCGGCCAGCACGCACTCTTCGCCGTCCAGCTGCGAACAGCCGTCGATCACCGCATGCAGCCCGACGCCGAGCGGCTCGACGCGCTGCACCTCGAATGTTTTCAGCTTCAGCGGCTCGCGCGCGCGCAGCTCGCCGCACGCGGCCAGCACGCTGCGCAACGCGGCTGCATCGCGCGGTGCGAACGCAATGTCGACCGGCGACTGCGCATGCTTGCGCATGAGGTAGGCCGCGCCGTGCGGATCGGCCAGCGACACGACGATGCGGCACGCGGCCTCGCGGACACCCGCGAGCAGGCGCTCGAGCGGGACCGTGGTCGCGAGCGCGTAGTCGATCAGGACGAGCGTGTGCCGCGCGATCGCGGTGCGCGCGGCGTCGAAATCGGCCGCGCCGTCGATCCTCACGCGAACGCCTGCGAGCGGCGCATGCAGGTCGTCGACCAGCGTGGCGACGCCCGGCGTCGATACGGACAGTTGCGCCGCCGCGCCAGGCGCGCACGTGTCGCGCCCGGCCTCGGCCACCACGAAGCGGCACGCGCCGGCCCTCGCTGCGTCGGCCGCGACGGCACCTGCCTGCGCGCCGAGCGCGCGCAGGTCGATCCACGGATAGCGATGCATGGAAACCCTCGATGGTCGGAAGAAACCGGGCGCGACGGCCCGGCGCACCTGATCAGGCGGCCAGGGGCGCGGCGCGCCGCTCGACGCCGTGCACGGCATCGGACAGGCGGCGGATCAGCGGTGCGGCCTTCGGCGCGGCGAACACGTTGCGACCGGCTGCGATGCCGAGCGCACCCGCGTTCATCACGCGCGACGTGAACGCGACGAACTCGTCTTCCGGCAGCTTCGCGCCGCCCGCGACCAGCACCGGCAGCGACGAGCCGGCGATGATGTCGGCCATGCTCGCGGCGTCGCCGCTGTACGGCAGCTTGACGATGTCGGCGCCGAGATCCGCCGCGACGTTCGCCGCGTGCGCAATCAGTTCGGTCTGCGGACGATCGCCGAGGCCCGGGCCGCGCGGGTAAATCATCGCGAGCAGCGGCAACGACCAGCGCGCGCACTCGGTCGCGATGCGGCTCAGGTCGAGCAGCTGCTGGTTTTCCGTCTTCGAGCCGAGATTCACGTGCACGCTGACCGCGTCCGCGCCGCTCGCCAGCGCATCCTCGACGCTCGCGAACAGCGTCTTCGCGTTCACGTCCTCCGCGTAGCGCGTGCAGCCGTTCAGGTGCACGACGAGCGCGAGATCGCTCAGCACGTCGGGAGACAGGAAGCGTGCGCGGCCGCGATGCACGACGATCGCGTCGCCGCCGTGCGCGGCGATGTCGCCCACCAGTTGCCGCAACTGCTGCGGATGGGCGATGGGGCCGTCCGCGAGCGAATGGTCGAGCGGCACCATCAGACACTTGCCCGACGCGGCACGCACCACCCGCCGCATCCTGAGCGCCTTGCCAGAAACCGATAGAAGAGCATTCATCCTTGATTCCTCGCCAGAAATGGAGAGGCCGGCCCGTGCGACTTCAGCCTGCCCCCGGGGTGCCCGCTTGCGGGCGGAACTGGAGCAACAACCGAGCAACGCTTGCGGCAAATCTTGCATCGTGTAAGACTTGCATAGACCCAATCATCCTATGATTGGATCATCCTTGCAAGTACATTGCGAGCGACCTGTTTCCCGACCGGGGGACGCATTCGACGCGGCATCGGTTCCCCTTTGCAGACAACGGCAGCACATCAACCTGTGAGGTGTCTATGAAGTTCGGCGTGTCCTTTTTGCCCGATACCGGCCCGGCCGACCGCCCGGCGGCCGACTACTACGCGAACGCGCTGAAGCTCAGCGCGCTGGGGGACCGGCTCGGCTACACGTACGTGAAGATGACCGAGCACTACCTGAAGCCGTATGGCGGCTACAGCCCGTCGCCGCTGATGTTCCTCGCGGCCGCGGCCGCGCAGACGCAATCGATCCGCCTGATGACGGGCGGCATCCAGGCGTCGTTCCATCATCCGATCCAGCTCGCGGCCGAGGCCGCACAGCTCGACGCGATCTCGAACGGGCGGCTCGAACTGGGCTTCGCGCGCGCATTCCTGCCGTACGAATTCGATGCGTTCGGCATTGATCTCGATTCGAGCAAGGCGCGCTTCCAGCAGACGATCGACGCGACGGTGCGCCTGCTTGCCGAAGAATCGGTCAGCGAGGACACGCCGTTCTTCCGCTACCGCGACGCGCAATCGCTGCCGCGCCCGACGCAGCAGCCGCGCCCGCCGGTGTGGGTCGCCGCGCTGCTCACGCCGTCCAGCTTCGAGTGGGTCGGCGAACGCGGCTTCAACCTGCTGATGGCCGCGCCGCCGCGCAAGGACGCGCTCGCGAAGACGCAGGACATGGTGGCGCTCTATCGCGAGACGTTCGAGCGCCATCACGGCCACACCGGCCGCCGGCCGCAGGTCGCGATCAGCATCCCGCTGATGATCGGCACGTCGGACGCGCACGCGCTGGCGCTCGCGGAGCCGCGCCTGCGTCATCACTGGCGTTATTTCGCGGAAGCCGCGAAGTCGTGGGAGCAGGTGCAGTCGTCGGCCTACCAGGGCTACAACGAGGCGATGAAGAACAAGATGGGCGGCATGGACACGGCCGACCTCGACGCGACCGCCGTGCTCGGCACGCCCGACACCGTGCGCCAGCGCATTCGCGCACTGGAAGCCGATCTCGGGCTCGACGCGATCCTGTGGCACATCGACTATGGCGCGCAGCCGTACGAGCTGATGAGCAACAACCTGGAGGTGTTCGCCCGCGACGTGCTGCCGGGACTATGACGCCATGCCGATCCCTTCCGGACCCACGGCGGATTCGCCCATGACACCCTCCCTGTCACTCGACACGATCGTCGTCGGCGCCGGCATCGGCGGCCTGGCCGCCGCGCTCGCGCTGCGCCGCGCCGGCCATCGGGTCACCGTCCTCGAGCAAAGCCGGGCGTTCCGCGAAGTCGGCGCGGGGCTGCAGGTCGTGCCGAACGCCACGCGCGCGCTGCGTGCGCTCGGCGTGCTCGACCGGCAGCGGCTGGCCGCCGTCGCCCCGACCGCGACGATCCGCCGCCGCTGGCAGGACGGCAGCCTGCTCGGTTCCTTCCCGCTCGGCCACGACGTCGAGGCCGCCTTCAACGCACCGTACTGGAACGCGCATCGCGCCGACCTGCATGCCGCGCTGCTCGACGCCGTGCGCGACCCGTACACGGCCGGCCCGCCCGTCGCCGTGCTCGGCGGCATCGCGGTGCGAGGGCTCGACGCGTGCGGGCCGGACGGCGCGACGCTCGTCGATGCGGCGGGCACGCGCTGGCGCGCGGATCTCGTCGTCGCGGCCGACGGCATTCACTCGACGCTGCGCCATGCGCTGCTCGGCGACGACGCGCCGCACTACAGCGGCGACGACGCGTATCGCGCGCTGATCGACGTCGACGCGATCGATCCGCACTCGCCCGTGTTCGACATCGTCAAGGAGCCGCAGGTAACAATCTGGCTCGGGCCCGGCCGGCATGCGATCCATTACTGGGTGCGCGATCGCCGGCTGCTGAACCTCGTCGTGATCGTGCCCGGCGACGGCAGCACGCGCGAATCGTGGAGCAGCAAGGGCGACCGCGCGACGCTCGAGGCCGAGCTCGACGGCTGGGACCCGCGCCTCGTCGGGCTGATCCGCTGCGCATCGGACCTGAGCCGCTGGTCGCTGCATGACCGCCAGCCGCTCACGCGCTGGGTGTGGGACACCGTATGCCTGCTCGGCGACGCGTGCCATCCGATGCTGCCGTACCAGTCGCAGGGCGCCGCGCAGGCGCTCGAGGACGCAGTGGTGCTCGGCCGGTGCGTGACGGGGCTCGCGTCGAAGGAAGCCCTCGGCGCCGCGCTGGTCGAGTACCAGCGCTTGCGAATCGATCGCAGCGCGCGGATCCAGCTCGCGTCGGCCGGCAACGGCGGCGTGTTCCACCTGCCCGACGGCCCCGAGCAACAGGCGCGCGACGCCGAACTCAAGTCGCGCCGCGCCGACTTCAAGTCCTACCACTGGACCTGGGCCGACGCGTACCAGCTTTGACGCCCGCCCCGGTGCCGTGTGGCACTAGCCGCGCGGCACCGGGGCTCCTCGTGACAGGACCGCATCATGATGAACACCGTGGACATTGCGCAGCAACTGAAACAGGCGATGCGCGGCGTGGCCGCCACCGTCACGATCGTCACGACCGGCGGCGACGGCGTGGCAGCCGCCCCGTGCGCGCTGACCGCCAGCTCGTTCACCTCCGTCGCGCTCGATCCGCCGACCGTGCTGGTGTGCATCAACCGGCGCGCCAGCATTCACGCGTCGATCACCGGCCGCCGGCGCTTCTGCGTGAACGCGCTGCGCAGCTGCCACGTGCCGCTCGCCCTCGCGTGCAGCACGACGGGCTCCGATACGCGTTTCGCGCACGACGCGTGGCGCACCGACGCGGCGACCGGCCTGCCCTACCTCGAGAACGCGCAGACGTCGTTCTTCTGCGACACGCTCGAACAGGTCGAGGTGGGCTCGCATTCGATCCTGGTCGGACGGGTCACGCGCGTCGCGATGTCCGACGACGTGAACCCGCTGATGTACGTGAACGGCGCGTTCGCCGCCGTCCGCTCGCTGCCGCCCGATGCCGGTACCAGCCAATGACACCCCGATGCGTGCGTCACACGTGATGCCGCGCGCAATCGTTGCGTGCGCTGCAGTCACGCTGCGCGCGCGTATCCCGCACTACCATTGCGCCGCATGCACGCGATGACACGGAGAAGCCGATGGCACCCGACCTGAACCTGCTGATTTCACTCGACGCGCTGCTCGAAGAGGGTAGCGTCGTCGGCGCCGCACGCCGCATGAACCTCAGCCCGCCCGCGATGAGCCGCACGCTCGCGCGCATCCGCGAAACGGTCGGTGATCCGATCTTCGTGCAGGCCGGCCGCAAGATGGTGCCGACGCCGCGCGCGCTCGAACTGCGCGGCGTCGTCCGCGAAACCGTGGAGCGCGCGTCGCAATTGCTCGCCCCGTCCGCGGAAATCGATCTCGGCACGCTCGACAAGCAGTTCAACGTGCGCGCCAACGACATCTTCGTCGGCCTCCATAGCAGCCGCCTGCTCGAGGAGATGGCGCGCGGGATGCCGCGCGCGATGCTGCGCTTCATGCCCGAGGAAGACGACATCGATGACGACGCGCTGCGCAGCGGCCGCATCGACCTGTTCATCAGTGCGTCGCGCCGCCTGGGGCCGGAGATTCGCGTGCAACCGCTGTTCACGACGACCTTCGTCGGCCTCGCGCGCGACGACCACCCGATCTTCGACGACGACATCACGCCCGAGCGCTTCGCGCGCTGGCCGCATGTCGGCGTCTCGCGGCGCGGCAAGTCGGCGGGCCCGATCGACGACGCACTCGCCGCGCGCGGCCTCGCGCGGCATGTGCTGCTCGTCGTGCCGACCCCGTACGCGGCGATCTTCACGCTGCAGGCGTCGGACCTGATCCTGCCGCTGCCCGAGCATCTCGCGCGCGGCGCGGTGCGGGCCGGGCTCGGCGTGCGCGCGTTCGAACTGCCGGTGCCGCTCGAAACCGTGCTGATCACGCAGGCGTGGCATCCGCGCTTCCAGAGCGACCCCGCGCACCAGTGGCTGCGGCGTGTCGTGCGCGGGCTGTGCACCGGCCAGCCGGCGCTGCATCCGGCGCACGCATGACGCATGCGTCGTACGCACTCGTCGAGTGCAAAGACGTCACTGTTCCGCATGCATCGCCCGACCGTAGACTGGCTTCGTCCTTTCTCATGGAGCAAGCGCAGTGCATGACGCAGCAGATCAGACCCGCGCCGTCGCGGCGCCGCCCCGCCGCCTGAATCGCGCGGCCGCGGCGCTGATCGCGCGCATCGACATCTTCACGCCGCGCGGCGCGTATGTCGCGCGCTCGGTCATCGCCGCCGCGCTCGCGCTCGGCGTCGCGTACCTGCTCGAACTGGAAACGCCCTACTCGGCGGCGTCGACGGTGCTGCTCGTGATCAATCCCGTCCAGGGTGCGGTGATCGGCAAGGGTGTGTGGCGCGTGGTCGGCACGGTCGCGGGAATGGTCGTCGCGTTCGTGCTGATGGGCTGCTTCGCGCAGCAGCCGCTGCTGTTCATCCTCGGCTTCGCGTTCTGGCTCGGCGTCTGCGTTGCCGGCATGACGCTGCTGCGACACTTCCGCGCGTCGGGCACCGTGGTGGCCGGCTACACGATCGGCCTCGCGACCTACGGCGCGATGCAGCATCCCGAGCTGACCTTCGAGCACGTGATCGGGCGCGGCTCGACGGTCGCGATCGGCGTGCTGTGCCTGAGCCTCGTGTCGATGCTGCTCGGCACGCGCGACGTGCACGCGAAACTCGAAGCGCTGGTGACGCGCGTCACGGCCGACGTCGCGCGGGTCATCGCCGCGCAGCGCAACGGCCTCGCGGCGGCACCCGCCGACGACAAGCGGCATGCGCTGTTCGCCGGCATCTACGGCATCGATGATCTGCTCGCGCTCGGCAAGGCCGAATCGGAGGATCTCGCACAGCGCGCGGCCGCCGTGCGGCACGGGATGGTGTCGCTGTTCGGCGCGCTCGCGGGCGGCACGCCGCCGCTGCCGGCCGACAGCCCCGGCGCGCAAGCGGTCGCGTCGCTGCAGCCGCGTCTCGCGGCCGCGTGGCAGGCCGCCGCCGACGCGTTGGGTGAAGGCCCCGGCGGTGCGGCGCACGCGCTTGCGCTGCTGGCCGATGCGCGCGAAAGCCTGCGTGTGGCGCTCGACGGTATCGCGCTCGGCGATCCGCGCGACGAAGCGGCGTTATTGATCGCCGGCGAGCGGCTGATCGAACAGATCGACGACTATTGCGCGGCACTCGACGGGCTCGTCGAATTGCAGCGCCCGCGCCCGGGCCACCGGCCCGCACGAGTGCGCTTTTACCGCGACACGGGCGCGGCCCTGCGCAACGGCGTGCGCTCGGCCTGCGCGATCGCGATCTCCGGTGCGTTCTGGCTCGCCACCGGCTGGAACCAGGGCGACATGATGCTGCTCGTCGTCGCGCCGTACTGCGCGCTGCTCGCGACCGCCGGCAACCCGGCCGCCGGCGCGCAGGCGTTCATCAAGGGCACGGTGCTGGCCGTGCCGGCCGCGTTCGTGTGCGCGTTCGGCATCCTGCCGCGCATCGAAGGCTTTCCACTGCTCGTCGTCGCGCTCGCACTGTTCTGGATGCCGGGCATCTATGCGACGAGCGTGCCGAAGACCGCGCTCGCGGGGCTCGCGTATCTCGTCGCGTTCAACACCCTGACCAGCGCGACCAATCCGTTCCGCCCCGACGTCGCGTTGTTCCTGAACCAGTCGGTCGCGTGGGTGCTCGCCACCTTCCTCACGCTGCTCACGTTCCGGTTGATCCTGCCGCGCAACCTGGCCACCGACGCCACGCGGCTGCACCGCATGATCCGCGACGACACGCTCGCGCTCATGGCCGGCAAACGCGTCACGGCGGCGGGCTGGCAGCAGCGCCAGCAGCACCGCATCGCGCAGCTCGGCGCGCTGCTCGCGGGCCAGCCGGCCGCGATGACGCAGGCGAGCATCGAGGCGCTCGCGGCGCTGCACGTCGGCAAGGAGTTGCTACGGATTCGTCGCGGCATCGCACGCGACGGCCTGCCCGACATCGCGCAGCGCCGCGTGCGCGCCGGGCTCGCCGGCCTCGCGCGGCACGCGGCCGCGCCGGCGCGTGCGGCCCGGCATGCACGGCGCGCCGCGCACGCGCTCGCCGGCCTCGCCGCCGCGCAGCCGGGCAACACCGAACTGAAGTGGCTGATGGCCGCGTTCGCCGACGTGTACGTGCTGCTGCACACCTACGCCGCCTATTTCACCGCCGTTCCGGAGCGCACCCGCGATGCTCAGTGAATTCCCGCTGGCCGGCATCTACCTGCCGCCCTTTTTCGTCTATGCGTGCGCGACCGTGCCGCTTTACATGGCCGTGCGCGCGCTGCTCGCCCGGCTCGGCGTGCTGCGCCGCGTGTGGCATCCGGCGCTGTTCGAGTTCGCGATTTCGCTCGTGCTGGTCGCCACGCTGATCCTCTATTTCTAGTCTTCCGTCGGAACGTATCGCGTCATGTCGCTCAAACCCCTCACCCGAACCCTGCTGACGCTCGCCACGGTGGCCGTCGCGATCGTGCTGGTCGCCGCGCTCTGGCATGCGTACGTCCTCGCGCCGTGGACGCGCGACGCGCGTGTCAGCGCGCACGTCGTGCGGATCGCGCCCGAAGTGTCGGGCACCGTCGTCGACGTCGCGGTGGTCGACAACCAGCGCGTCGCGAAAGGCGACGTGCTGTACCGGATCGATCCGCAGCGCTTCGCGCTGGCGGTGGAACAGGCCGAAGCACAGGTCGCCGCGACCGCCGAGTCGATGCGCCAGAAGCGCGACGAAGCCCAGCGGCGCACCGGCCTCGACGATCTCGTGCCGCGCGAGGACATCCAGCGCTCGAGCCGCGCTGTGTCGATCGCGCAGGCCGAGCACCGCAAGGCGCTGGCCGCGCTCGACGTCGCGAAGCTCGACCTCGAGCGCACGACGCTGCGCTCGCCGGTCGACGGCTACGTGACGCAGCTGCGCCTGCGTCATGGCGACTACGCGGTCGAAGGCAAGCCCGGGATCTCGGTGCTCGACGCGCACAGCTTCTGGATCACCGGCTATTTCGAGGAAACCAAGCTGCGCCGCATCGCGACGGGTGCGCCCGCAACGATCCGGCTGATGGGCTTCGATCCGTTGCTGAGCGGGCACGTGACGAGCATCGGCCGCGGCATCGCGGACGAGAACGGCACGCTCGACGAACTCGGCCTGCCGGCCGTCAATCCGACCTTCAGCTGGGTGCGGCTCGCGCAGCGCATTCCGGTGCGCATCGAGATCGACCGGGTGCCGGCCGGCGTGCTGCTGGCGGCAGGCATGACGTGCAGCGTCGAAGTCGGCGAACGCGGGCGCGAACGCACGCCGCGCGGCCGGCTCGCGTCGTGGCTGCACGCGTGGATGTGAAGGGGGCGACGATGCGATGCCCGCTTTCTCCACTGCGTGCGACACGCTACGCGCGCACCGTCATCGCGGCCTGCACGTGTGCGCTGGCCGCATGCACGACCGTCGGCCCCGATTACGTGGCGCCGCAACCCACGCATCCGCCCGGCTGGATCGCGTCGCGCGACACGGTGGCCGCCGATCCCGCGCAGTTGCAGGACTGGTGGCGCACGTTCGGTGACGCGCAGCTCGATGCGCTGATCGCGCAAGCGATCGCGCACAACCAGGATCTCGCGATCGCGCGCCAGCGGTTGCTGCAGGCGCGCGCCGAACGCGCCCAGATCGCGAGCCGCCTCGGCCCGACCGTGACGGCGGGCGGGAACGCCGATGCGATCCGTTCGTCGCGGGCGCTCGACTGGCCGCCCGGCATCGGCCAGTCGCGCACCTACCGGCTCGGCTTCGATGCATCGTGGGAACTCGACCTGTTCGGCGGCACGCGACGCGCGGTCGAATCGGCCGATGCGCAGATCGATGCGCTCGACGACGATCGCCACGCGATCCTCGTGAGCCTGCTGGCCGAGCTCGCGTCGGATTACGCGGAACTGCGCGCGACCCAGGAGCGGCTGCAGATCGCGACGGACAACGTCGCGAGCCTCGACGCCACGCGGCGGCTGACCGAGCAGTCGAACCGGCGCGGCCTCGGCACGTCGTTCGCGGTCGCGCAGGCGCGGGCCGAGTTGCAGCTCGCGCAGGCGACGTTGCCGCCGCTGCATCAGGACGTCGCGCGGCTCTCGCATGCGATCGGCGTGCTCGTCGGCGGTTTTCCGGAAACGCTGCGCGACACGCTGAGCGCGCCCGGCGCGACGCTGCCGGTCGCGCCCGCGCTGCCCGTCACGTTGCCGTCGGACGTGATCCGCGAGCGCCCCGACATCCGCGCCGCCGAACGGCGGCTGGCCGCCGCGACCGCGCAGATCGGCGTCGCACGCGCCGAGCAGTTTCCGCATTTCGCGATTCCGTTGAGCCTCGGCACGACGGCGAGCCTCGTGCAGGACCTGTTCTCGGGCGCGAGCGTCGCATGGTCGGTCGCGCTCGACGGCACGCAGACGCTGTATGACGGCGGCCGCGCGAAAGCCGGCGTCGACGCCGCACGCGCGGCCGCCGAAGCCGCGCGGCTCGCGTACGAGCAGCGCATCCGCGGCGCGTTTCGCGATGTCGAGGACGCGCTGGTGGCGATCGGCGCCGCGCGCGACCAGCAGGCCATGCTCGCCGCGGCCGTCGACAGCAGCCAGGATGCGCAGTCGCGCGCGACGCGGCTGTACCGCAACGGCCTCGGCGAATACCTGTCGGTGCTGACGGCGCAGCGCGCGACGTACCGCGCTCGCGATGCGCTCGCACTCAGCCGGCTCGCGCAGGTGCAAGGCGCGATCGCGCTCTACAAGTCGCTCGGCGTCGGCTGGCGCGACGCGCCACCGGTCGCGCAGGCCGACGCGCCGCCAGCGAACGCGCATTGATTGACGCCACACGGTTACCCCGACGCTTCGGCGTCGCTCATCCCCCGGAGACATCCCGATGCCCGCTCTCAATCCGAATGATTTCGCGTTACACGACATCCATCTCTTTCCGGTCTGCGTGTTTCGCGCCGAACACGCGACGCCGGGCTACGCGCCCCGCTGGGAAGGCGAGATCGACACGCTGATGCGCCACGGCGAGCCGTTCGTGATCGTCTACGTCGAACTCGATACCGACGAGAGCCACGACGACCGCAAGCATCGCGCGGTCTGGCTCAAGCAGAACAAGGCAGCGCTGGGCGCCGTCTGCAAGGCGCTCGTCAGCGTCGAACCCGATCCCGACCGGCGCGCGGAAGTGGCCGCGCAAGGCGAAGTCGCCGTCAAGGCATTCGGGATTCCGCATCATGCGGTGGCGTCGTTCGAGCAAGCCGTCTCGCTCGCCGCGCGGCTCACGCGGCAACCTTCGGGGAAGGATGCACGGCAGGCAGGACAACCGGCATGACGCGGCCGGTGCGCCACGCCACGTTGAATTCACCCGCGACACGAGGGCCGGCATGCGCTATCCCACCCTGACGATCACGGGCTCGCACACGCTGGCATCTTGTCCGTCGCGGCTCCCCGATCCCGGCGAGATCCTGTTGTGGCGGCTGCGCGGCGAATGGCAGCTCGTCACCAGCGAGCGCGGCCACCTCTACCTGTCGAAGACGGAACTGCGGCGTGCCCGCACGCATCCGAATCGCGCGCACGGCCGCCGCTTCGCGATCGGCCGGTCGGCGCTGCGCGTGATCCTGGGGACGCTGGCCGGCCGCGCGGCAGACGAGCTGACGCTGATCGACCGCGATGCCGACCATATCGCGGTCGCGGGCTGCGACTTGCTGGACGGGCTCGACGTCGTCGTCGGCCATGCCGGGATCTGGATCGTCATCGCGATCGCGCGTGGCCCGATCGGGCTGGGCATGGCGCAGACCAGCGCGCTCGCCGATCCGGTATCGCGCGACCAGCTTCGGCTGGACAGCCTCTCGAATGCGTGCGGAAGCGGACACGGCGCGACGCTCGATTCGCTGGCGCCGCTCGCGGGCGCATTCCGCGAGGTCGATACGCCGCATGCCGGCCACTGGCGCCTGCTCGATATCCCGCTTTCCGGCCTGGCCTGCGCGGCCACCGTGGCCGCTCGCCGGATGGACCGGATTCACGCGGTGGGCTGGCGCGGCGAGCGGAAAGACTGGCTGGCCGATCGCGATCGGCATCTACGGGCGGCGAAGGTGCGGGGTGAGGCTGCCTCGGTCGAGGCCGGATAGACCAGGTCGACATTCTCGCGTCCCATGCGTGCGCCACTCCCGGTGTCGACATCGTCGATGGCAGCCGTTCATGGGACCGCACAAAGGTTGTCGGTTATGGGAGCGGGCGGCGTGGAGCAAGGTGACGGTTCAATGTGCATACCGCGCATGCCCGTGATCGATGCCCGGCCGCGCCTCCACGTTGCCGTCGATCCGTTGTCCGGCGACCATCGCGCCCGTTTGCACGCGCTTGCCCGTACGCCCCGGCAATTGCAGACCCGATCACATCGTCCGCCACCGCAACACGCGGATGACGGCGGTCTCGCTTGCATTCGCCCAGACTTCGCGTTCCTGAACGAATCCTGAAACGAAGACGACCGCAAAGAACCGCGCGGCGATCGTCTCCAGGAGACGTCGACGCCATTCATTCCTTCGTGAGATGACGGGCGACCGCCATCGCCCTGAAGAACCCCAGCGGGACTTCCGACCATTCCCGTCCGCTTTGCATACCGTGGGCGACAGCCCCTATGCCGAGGCGGCGGCAACCCTCGTGGCGTCGTCTCCGCCTGTATGCATCGGCGCAAGCGGGTTGAGCACCGACAACCGAATTGCCATTCCGGCGATGTCGGACCCTGCGTCCCCCCTATACCGACGCGTACCGCGCGACGACATCACCACCGCACACCTTCCGGTGCATGCCGACCCGTCGTGTCATCGGGTAGCTCGTTTCGTGCGGTAACATTGCGACTCGATGGAGCACCAGCAGAATCCAAAGCGGACACCATGCCTCAAGAATCCATACTGTCCCGCACTAATCGAGCTGTTCGGCCGCAGTCTCTGCCGGCCGGGAGCGATCCCGTTGACACAAGCCGGACCTTTTCCGGTCCTGGGCCACATGGCACCTCCGGCATCCGTGCCACCGGAACCCTCGACGCACCGACGCACGCCGCGACCTTCCGCACCGCTTCGGCCGGCCCTGATCGGCCCGCCGCTCACCCGCTCCGATCACCCCTCTCCCCCGACACCACGGCAATCACGCCACGCAACCTTCCCGTCGTGAATCGACGCAACGCCACGCTTGGGAGCACGAAATGAAACTCAGTGGTCTGGGCCGCAAGATTGCGGTGTCGATGGCGGAGCTGGCGCTCGGCATCATGCTGATCGTCGTGCTGATGACCTATGTGTTCTACTACGTGATGCTCCGGCACTGGGGCGAGTTCTGCCACCAGGCAAGCTGGATTCCGTCCACCCCCGAGTGGATATGCCTGGGCATCACGCTCCTGATCGGCCTGATACTCGCCATTGTCGTGTCGACCCGGCTCGCACATCGGATCCTGGTGCCGCTCAACTCGGTCGCCGACAGCATTCGTCGCGTCGCCAGGGGCGACCTGACCGCGCGCGCCGTCGCCGGCGATCGATCGATTCGCGAAGCCGCGCTGATCGCGGACGACTTCAATGCGCTCGCCGCCCAGCTGCAGCGCATGACGGACGAGCAGGCATTCTGGAATGCCGCGATCGCGCATGAACTGCGTACGCCGGTCACGGTCCTGCGCGGGCGGTTGCAGGGTCTGGCCGAAGGCGTCTTCCAGCCGGGCGAGGCGCTGTTCCGAAGCCTGTTGACCCAGGCGGAAGGATTGACGCGCCTGATCGAGGATCTCCGCGTGATCAGCCTCGCCGAAAGCGGGCATCTGAGCGTCAGCATCCAGGAGACCGACCTGGCGACGCACGTCAAGGCGGTCGTCGACATGTTCGAGGATTCGCTGGCCGCGGCCGGTCAACACATGGTGCTCGATCTCGATACGCGGCCCGTGCGCTGCGACGCGTTCCGGATGCGCCAGGCGCTGCTCGCCCTGCTGGAGAATGCACGGCGCTATGCGGTGCCCGGTGCGATCCGCATTCACACACGGGTCGAAAACGGTACGTGCCAGTTGGTGGTCGAAGACGAGGGGCCGGGCATCCCCGCCGATTGCGCAGCCCGGATCTTCGATGCCTTCCGGCGCGTGGACGATACGCATTCCGACCAGAAGGGCGGCAGCGGCCTGGGGCTGGCCGTGGTGGCGGCCATTGCGCAGGCACACGACGGAGAGGCATCGTGTCGCCCGACGGCGCATGGCGGCACGTCGTTCGCGTTGCGCTGGCCCGACAGCCCCGCATCAGCGCGCACGGCCGCGCCGAGCCGGAAGGACCTGCCGTCCACCACGCAGCGCACCGCCGATACCGATCCACGGTAAATCTCCCGGCGAGCGGTCGACGCGCCTTGTGCGCCGGGCCGCCGCTCCGCCTTCTCGCGCTCCCGGCCGCCACTGCGGCGGAACGGGAGGCGCGGCGGCCCTGATCCATGCCCGCGCCGCCCCCCGCCGAAGCGAACCTCGCAATAGCATTCCCCCGGGCATGCCGACGGCACGCTCGGCCATTGGCATTTCATCAGACGATTGCGGCATTCCGGGATTCCGGCGCCGCCCACCCCGCTTCCTGATAGCGCCAGGCCGCCCCGGCGCCCGTCATCTTCCGGCTCGCCCCGCGTCCGGATCGCCCTTCCGCGAATCTTTCACCCCCTCCATCAAACCTCCATCTTTCCGCACAAAAAACTCCATCGGGCGCACGCACACTTCGATCCGAAAATGCGGGCCACTGGGTGCCTGCGTCCCATGGAGTCCACATGAAAAATCAGAAACGAGCCTGCTACGGCGCCGTGTGCGCGCTGGTGGCGGCGATGCTGGCGGGCTGCGGGCCCACTGAACAGCAGGCCGCCGCGCCGGCCACCCCGGTTGCGGCGATGACGCTGGCGGCCGCTCCCCTCGACCTGACCGAAGACCTGCCGGGCCGCGTCGCGGCCGTCCGGATCGCCGAGATCCGGCCGCAGGTCAGCGGCATCGTGCAGCGGCGGCTGTTCGAGCAGGGCACGGAAGTCCGTGCCGGCCAGCCGCTGTTCCAGATCAACCCGGCGCCGTTCAAGGCCGACATGGACACGGCCGCGGCGGCCCTGCAACGCGCGGAAGCCGCGCTCGCGCGGGCCAAGGTGCAGACCACCCGTCTCAAACCGCTGGTCGAGGCCGACGCGATCAGCCGCCAGGTGTACGACGACTCGGTGTCGCAACGTGACCAGGCGGCCGCCGACGTCGCGCAGGCGCGCGCGACGCTCGCACGCCGCCAGCTCGACCTGAAGTTCGCGACCGTCGAGGCGCCGATCACGGGCCGCATCGACCAGGCCCTCGTGACCGAGGGTGCGCTCGTCGCGAGCAGCGACAGCCAGCCGATGGCACGCATCCAGCAGATCGACCAGGTCTATGTGGACGTGCGCCAGCCGGCCGCGTCGCTCGAATCGCTGCGCGGCGCGCTCGCGGCCCAGCCGGACACCGCGGGCAACGGGCTGCCGGTCGACGTGCTGCGCGACGACGACTCGCGCTACGACGTGAAGGGCCGCATGCTGTTCTCGGGCGTCAATGTCGACCCGGGCACCGGCGACGTGCTGCTGCGCGTGCTGGTCGACAACCCGAAGCGCGAGCTGCTGCCGGGCATGTACGTGCGTGCCCGCATCCCGCGTGGGCACTTCGAGAACGCACTGACCGTGCCGCAACAGGCGATCGTCCGCGCGGGCGGCAAGCCGCAGGTCTGGGTGCTCGACGCGAAGAGCCAGGCGCACCTGAAAGCCATCGAAGTGGGCGAGCTGACGAACCGCAGCTATCGCGTCAAGTCGGGTCTGCAGGCGGGCCAGAAGGTCGTCGTCGAAGGCATGGAGCGCCTGAGCGACGGCGCGACCGTGACGGCGACCGCATGGAAGGCGCCTGAAGCGGTCAAGACCGCTTCGTCGCACTGAGTCACGGGGAGCATCCAGTCATGTCCCAATTCTTCATCCGGCGCCCGGTCTTCGCGTGGGTGATCGCCCTCTTCATCATCCTGCTGGGCCTGATCGCCATCCCCGAACTGCCGGTTGCGCGCTATCCGTCGGTCGCGCCGCCGACCGTCACCATTACCGCCACCTACCCGGGCGCCACGCCGCAGACGATGACCGACAGCGTGCTGAGCCTCATCGAGCGCGAGCTGTCCGGCGTCCGGAACCTGCTGTACTTCGAATCGGCGTCGGATACGTCCGGCCAGGCGAAGATCACCGCGACCTTCAAGCCCGGCACCGATTCCGCGATGGCGCAGGTCGAGGTGCAGAACAAGCTCAAGTCGGTCGAGCCGCGCCTGCCGCCCGTCGTGCGGCAAAACGGCGTGATCGTCGAGTCTGCCTCCACGGGCTTCCTGTTGTTCGTCGGCCTGAAGTCGGACAGCGGCCGCTACGACGAAAACGCGCTGGCCGACTACATGGCGCGCAACGTCGTCGAGGACCTGCGCCGTGTCGAAGGCGTCGGCAAGGTGCAGCTGTTCGGCTCCGAACAGGCGATGCGCATCTGGGTCGATCCGCAGAAGCTGATCACCTACGGCCTGTCGATGAACGACCTGACGACCGCCGTCAGCCAGCAGAACGTGCAGATCGCCCCGGGCAGCCTCGGTGCGGCGCCCGCGTTGCCGGGCCAGCGCGTCACCGTGCCGCTCACCGCGCAAGGCCAGCTCACGTCGCCCGAGCAGTTCGCGAAGATCGTGCTGCGCGCGAACGCGAACGGCTCGAAGGTCGTGCTCGGCGACGTCGCGCGGGTCGAGCTCGGCCCGCAGTCGTTCACCTTCGTCAACAGCGAGAACGGCAAACCCGCGACCTTCGCCGGCGTGCAGCTGGCGCCGGGCGCCAACGCGGTGAAGACCGCCGAGGCCGTGCGCGAGCAACTGGACATGATCGCCAAGACGATGCCGTCCGGCATGACCTACTCGATCCCGTTCGACACCGCGCCGTTCGTGAAGATCTCGATCGAGAAGGTGATTCACACGCTGATCGAAGCGATGGTGCTCGTGTTCCTGGTGATGTACCTGTTCCTGCAGAACGTGCGCTACACGCTGATTCCGGCGATCGTCGCGCCGGTGGCGATGCTCGGCACCTTCACGGTCATGCTGATGACAGGCTTCTCGATCAACGTGCTGACGATGTTCGGCATGGTGCTCGCGATCGGCATCATCGTCGACGATGCGATCGTCGTCGTGGAGAACGTCGAACGCCTGATGGTGGAAGAAGGCCTGTCGCCGAAGGACGCGACGATCAAGGCCATGAAGGAAATCACCGGCGCCATCATCGGCATCACGCTGGTGCTGACGGCCGTGTTCCTGCCGATGGCGATGTCGAGCGGTTCGGTCGGCGTGATCTATCAGCAGTTCACGATGTCGATGGCCGTGTCGATCCTGTTCTCGGCCCTGCTCGCGCTGACGCTGACGCCGGCCCTGTGCGCGACGATGCTCAAGCCGATCGAGCATGGCCACCACGAGAAGCGCGGCTTCTTCGGCTGGTTCAACCGCCGCTTCGACCGCATGACGAGCTGGTACGAAACGCGCGTCGGCAAGCTGGTCGGCCGCACGGGCCGCGTGATGCTGCTGTTCGTCGCGATTTCCACCGCGCTGGTGTTCGGCTTCCGCATGCTGCCGTCGTCGTTCCTGCCCGAGGAAGATCAGGGCTACTTCATGACCGGCTTCCTGCTCCCGTCGGATTCGACCGTCGAGCGCACGGGCGACGTGGTCAAGACCCTCGAGAAGCATCTCGCGTCGCGTCCGGGCATCGAGTCGAGCATCTCCATCATCGGCTACGGCTTCTCGGGCCTCGGCTCCAACGCAGCACTGAACTACGCGGTGCTCAAGGACTGGGACAAGCGTGAAGGGGCAAACGCGATGGACGAAGCGATGCGCGCGCAGGCCGCGATGGGCGGCGTGACGGAAGGCACGGTCATGAGCCTGTTGCCGCCCGCGATCGACGGGCTGGGCACCAGCTCGGGCTTCACGATGCGCCTGCAGGATCGTGCGAACCAGGGCTACGCGGCGCTCAAGGCGGCTGAAGCCAAGCTGCTCGAACTGGCCGCGCAAAGCAAGGTGGTGACCGGTGTCTATCCGGACAGCCTGCCGGCCGGCACGAGCGTGAAGCTGGACATCGACCGCGAGAAGGCCGAAGCGCTCGGCGTGTCGTTCACGACCATCAGCGACACGTTGTCGGCCGCGATGGGTTCGACCTACGTGAACGACTTCCCGAACGCGGGCCGCATGCAGCAGGTGATCATCCAGGCGGATGCGCCGGCCCGCATGCAGATCGAGAACGTGATGAAGCTCTACGTGCGCAACGCGACCGGCGGCATGGTGCCGCTGTCCGAAGTGGTGCGCCCGGTCTGGTCGGAAACCCCGCTGCAGCTGGTGCGCTTCCAGGGTTACCCGTCGGCCCGTATCTCCGGCGGCTCGGCCCCCGGCTACTCCAGCGGTGCGGCCATGGCCGAGATGGAGCATCTGGCCGCGCAGTTGCCGCCGGGCTTCACGGTGGCGTGGACCGGCCAGTCGCTGCAGGAGCGTGAGTCGGCTTCGCAGGCGCCGATGCTGATGGCGCTGTCGATGGTCGTCGTGTTCCTGGTGCTCGCGGCGCTCTACGAGAGCTGGACGATTCCGCTGTCGGTGATGCTGGTGGTGCCGCTCGGCCTGATCGGCGCACTCGGCGCGGTGATGCTGCGCGGGATGCCGAACGACGTGTTCTTCAAGGTCGGGATGATCACCGTGATCGGCCTGTCGGCGAAGAACGCGATCCTGATCGTGGAAGTCGCGAAGCAGTTGCGCGAGGAAGGCATGGGGCTGATCGAGTCGGCCGTGCAGGCATCCAGGCTGCGCCTGCGCCCGATCCTGATGACCTCGCTCGCGTTCGGCCTCGGCGTCGTCCCGTTGATGATCGCGACCGGCGCCAGCGCCGAAACGCAGCACGCGATCGGCACCGGCGTGTTCGGCGGCATGGTGACCGCCACCGTGCTGGCCATTTTCTTCGTTCCGGTTTTCTACGTGTTCGTGATGAGCATCCAGGAACGCATCTCGGCATGGCGCGCATCCGGCAAGAAGCCCGCCGCCGTGACCCACGAACATGAAGGTTGATGCCATGCGATTACTCATTCTCTCCGCAGCGGTTTCCGCCGCGCTCGCGCTGTCGGCGTGCTCGATGGCGCCGAAGCTGGTCAAGCCCGAGATGCCGGTGCCGACCGCCTATACGACCACTGCCGCGGCCGACCAGCACGCGAACGCGGCCGATCTCGGCTGGCGCTCGATGTTCGGCGACCGTCGCCTGCAGCGCCTGATCGAGTTCGCGCTCGAGAACAACCGCGACCTGCGCCTGGCCGCGCTGAACGTCCAGGCTGCCGAAGCGCAGTACGGCATCCAGCGCTCCGCGCGCCTGCCGTCGATCGGCGCCGGCGCGAGCTTCACGCGCCAGCGCACGGCCGCCGACTCGCAATCGAACCCGCCGCTGCTCGAAAACACGCAGAACCAGTACGGCGTGAACATCGGCCTCAGCGCATTCGAGATCGACCTGTTCGGCCGCGTGAAGTCGCTGTCGGATGCGGCGTTCGCGCGCTACCTCGCGACCGATCACGGCCGCCGGGCGGTGCAGATCGCGCTCGTCGGCTCCGTGGCCAACGCGTATTTCGCCGAGCGTCTCGCGCAAGAGCAGCGCGCGCTGTCCGAACGCACGCTGAACGACTGGCGCCAGTCGCTCGACCTCGCACGCCGCCTGAAGCTCGCGGATCAGGCGAGCGGCGTCGACATCGCGCAGGCCGAAGGCCAGGTCGCGAGCGCCAGCGCCGATCTCGAGGCGCGTTCGCGCGCCGTCGAGCAGGCGGGCAACGCGCTGCGGCTGCTGGTCGGTACCGACCTGCCGAAGAACCTGCCCGATCCGCTGTCGCTGGAACGCCAGCCGGTGATGACCCAACTGCCGGCCGGACTGCCGTCGGAATTGCTGTACCGCCGGCCGGACATCCAGCAGGCCGAGCAGAATCTCGTCGCCGCCAACGCCGACATCGGCGCGGCGCGCGCGGCATTCTTCCCGCGCCTGTCGCTGACGTCGTCGATCGGCTTCCTCAGCCCGGGGCTGGGCAGCCTGTTCGATGGCGGCCAGCGTGTGTGGAGTTTCGCGCCGCAGGTCACGCTGCCGATCTTCCAGGGCGGCCGGCTGCGTTCCGAGCTGAATCTCGCGGAAGTGCGCAAGTCCAGCGCGGTCGTCGAGTACGAACGCTCGATCCAGACCGCGTTCCGCGAAGTGGCCGACGGCCTCGCCGGGCGCGAGACCTTCAGCCGCCAGATCGACGCGCAGACCAAGGTCGTCAAGAGCGCCGAGCGCCGTACCGATCTCGTGAACCTGCGCTATCGCGCCGGCATCGAGGATCGGCTGGAACTGCTCGACTCGCAGCGACAGCTGTATGCCGCGCGCCAGACGTTGCTGGATCTGCGCAACGCCGAACTGGGCAACGCGGTCGCGCTCTACAAGGCGCTCGGTGGCGGGCTGACCGACACCGACGTGCCTCCCGCCAACAGCGTGGCAAAAAACTGAGCAATGGGCCGTCGCCCATCCGTTCGCGACGACTGAAAGCACGGTGAAGTCCGGCGGCGCACGTGCCGCGCCGCCGGACCGCCCAAGGTCACGCTCACTTCCAGTGGACCCGATGAACCCTCTGATACTCATTGCCGAAGACGATCCGGAGATCGCCGACATACTCGACGCGTACCTCGCGCACGACGGCTTTCGCACCTACCGCGTCGATCACGGCCAGGCCGTGCTCGACGTGCAGCCCGTGCTGAAGCCCGACCTGATCCTGCTCGACGTCAGGATGCCGAAGAAGGACGGCTGGGAAGTCCTGGTCGAACTGCGTCGCCGCAGCGACACGCCGATCGTCATCATCACGGCGCTCGACCGCGAGATCGATCGCTTGCAGGGGCTGCGCTTCGGCGCGGACGACTACATCACGAAGCCGTTCAATCCGGCCGAGGTGGTCGCGCGCATCCGCGCGATCCTGCGTCGTTTCGAAACGGCCACGTCCGGCCGCTTCCTCAAGGTCGGCAACATTGAAATCGACACGCAAAGCTACCTGACCACGGTCCGCACCGACACCGGAGAAACCGGCGTCTCGCTGACGCTGACCGAATTCCGGCTGCTCGCGCACCTGGCCGGCTCGCCGAACCGCGTATTCACGCGCAGCGAACTGATCGACGCCTGCCTCGCCGACGTCGATGCGCTGGAGCGCACCGTCGACAGCCACATCAGCCGGCTACGCAAGAAGCTCGAATGCGCGGGCGCGTCCGGGATGCCGGAGGTGATGCGCGGGGTCGGCTACCGGCTGCGCAGCACCCAGTGAACGCGCACCATGGATCGCGGCGGCACATGGCGCGGATCGTCGGACTCCTGACGGTCGCTATCGTGCTGACGATCGCGACCGGATGGTTCGTCGCCTACGGCCTGATCCTGGCCGTTTCGTCTCCTGCGACCGACAACCCGATCGCGGTGGTGATCCAGGAGACGCCGAGCTATCTGATGCTGGCGGCCGTATTGCTGGCCGCGCTGGTCGCGACGATCGTCGATCTCGTCAGACTGGCGCGCGCAACGGGTTCATAGCAACAGGCCGACGCTCATTGCACGTCGGTGGCCACGCTGCGATTCCCTTGTTTTCGAATCGTTATCGGAACAACGCCTTTTCCAGAGATCTGATCAACCGCATGCGCGCAGCGAGGGTCGAAATGAGCAATCAGGGCAATGTCGCTTCGTCAATCGATGGCGATTCTCGCGAACGGGAAAGCAGCGACGATTCACTGATCGGCCGCGCGACGTTGATTCCGATCGGCGCAATCGAACCGGAGGAACGCTGGCGCCACATGATGCACTCACTCAACGCATGCAGCGACGGCGCGCGCATCAACCGGCAGCGCAAGGATGGCGCACTTGATTCACGCAGAAAAATGACTTCGGGCGATCGATCGCGGTGCAGCGCGACGATCGATATTCTGGATCAACCGACGTCCAGCACGCTGGTGCTTTCGTGGCGGGATTCAACGGGCGGACATTATGGCTATCAAAACTGGCAGAAGGGATTTGCCAGGCGGCCAGGGCTATGCGCGATGAGCGGAATGCCCATCACCCCGGGCGACGAGATTTTCCGGCCGAGCGTACGACATGGCCGACCGACGAACGCGTCCGCGATGATTCTCGCGATTCACATCGCCTGCATCGATTTTGCCCTGATCACGACATAGCAGTGGTGCCCTTCCAACGCCCAGCCGGGCGCCGACGCCGTCCGGCTCCTGGAAACCGGGCCGCTCATTGCGCCTTCCGTCCGGCTGAAGCGCTCATGGGCAACGCACCACCGAAGCGCTGACAACAGAACCCTCACCATGGCTATTTTCGAATTGATGATCGCGCTGCTGCTGGCGATCCTTGTCTTGCACTATGTCGGGCATAAGCTCGGCCTCCCCCCTGCCGTCGCACTGATCATCGGCGGCGGTTTCATCGCCTTTCTGCCCGGCCTGCCCGAGGTGCATATCGATCCGGAACTGGTGCTGGTGATTTTCCTGCCCCCGTTGCTGATGGACAGCGCCCTTGGCATTTCACTCGACCATCTGCGCCGGCACATGCTGGGCGTCGGGGCGTTGGCGATCGGTGCGGTGCTCTTCACCACGGTCGTGGTGGCCCTCGTCACCCACTGGCTCGTGCCCGCCCTGCCCTGGGCGGCCTGCGCGGCCCTGGGCGCGCTGGTCGCGCCGCCGGATGCGGTGTCGGCCCGCGCCGCGCTGCAGCAGGTGAAACTGCCGCGCCGCCTCCTGATCCTGCTGGAAGGCGAGAGCCTGTTCAACGACGCAACGGGCCTCGTGCTGTTCCGCTTCGCGGTGGCAGCGGGCGTGACGGGCCTGTTCAGTCCGGCCGAAGCGCTCGGCAGCTTCGCACTGCTGGCGCTGGGCGGCGTACTGGTCGGCGCTTTCGTGGGGGGCGCCTGGGTGATCCTGATGCGCCATCTCGACGAAGACAGCCTGGTCATCGCCGCCAGCCCGCTGTGTGCGTGGGGCTCCTATCTGCTGGCCGAGCGCTTCCATGTGTCGGGGGTGATCGCCACGGTGACGACGGGCCTCATCTGCGCCTGGTTCCAGCACCGCGTACTCGGCGCGTCGGCGCGCCTGTACGGCACGGGCTTCTGGACCGTCACGATCTTCATTCTCGAAGCGTTCGTCTTCCTGATCATCGGATCCTCGCTGCACGAGTTGATCCAGCGGGGCGACGGGCTCGACACGATGCTGGCGGAGATGGGCGTACCGGTGCTGATCGTCGTGCTGTCCGTCATCCTCGCACGGTTTGCCTGGGTGTATGTGTCGGACGGCGCGCTCATCCTGTTACGGAAGTTGGGCGTGACGCGCTTCCATCCGCTCGGGCTGGCCGACGCCACGGTATTGAGCTGGGCCGGCATGCGAGGGGTGATCACCCTGGCGCTCGCCGCCAGCCTGCCGGAGAGCTTTCCGGGGCGCGATTTCATCCTCGTCACCGCCATCGCCGTCATCCTCGCCACCGTGCTGGTGCAGGGGCAGTCGCTCGGCGCGGTGATCCGCTGGACCGGGCTCGCGGCGCCGGAAAGCGACAAGCCTCGCCTGAGCATGAGCGAGGCGGAGGCCGTGATCGCCAAGGTGCAGTACGAGTTGATGGCAAAACGGGCCTACAACGCGGCGGGCGAACTCGTTCACCCGATGCTCCTGGACATTCACCGGCACAAGGCCGAGGACATGGCCCGCTACGCGCGCCACGCCGACGAATACAAGCCCCATCTCGATGCGCGTTCGGACACCGTGCTGGAATTGATCGCGGCGGGACGGGCCGAGCTCATGCGCCTCTACCGCGCCGGCGATATCGACGAGCACACGCTGCACGAACTGACGCGCGACCTCGATCTCGAGGAACTCCGCGCCATTTCCGCCAAGGCGTGAGGCGATCGCCATCGATGGAGACGCAACGCGTTCAAGCGAATCCCGGCTCCATCGTTTCTCCATCAAACCGCACAAAAGCGTCCATCGACGCCAAGCACACTGCGAAGCCATTCATCGAGTACCCATGCGCAAGCAACACGAACCCATGGACACGTTTCCGGCCCTGATCGCCTGCGAGCATTGCGACAGCGTCTACCGACGCCGCGCGCTGGCGCCGCACGAGGTCGCGCGTTGCGAGCGCTGCTCCGCCGTGCTGTTTCGCTCGAGCTGGCTCGATGTCGACCGGTGGCTCGCGCTGGCGCTTGCGGCGGGCGTGGTGTTTGCCATCGCCAACCTCTGCCCGATCATGCGGATCAGCGTGCAGGGGCTGCATAGCGAGGCCACGCTGTGGCAATCCGCGCTCGCGCTGGCCAAGGGCTTCGCCGCGCCGATCGCGATACCGACAGCGCTCGCCATCGTGGTGGTGCCGTTCCTGCAGATCGCCACGCTGATCTGGTTGCTGGCCTTCGCCCGTGCAGGGCATCGCGCGCCCGCGTTCGGCCCGCTGATGCGGCTGCTCGTCGCGCTGCGACCGTGGAGCATGATCGAGGTCGGGTTGCTCGGCATCCTGATCGCCATCATCAAGCTGTCCAGCATCATGCAGATCATTCCCGGCGCGGGCTTGTGGGCCACGGCCGTGCTGATGGTGCTGATTCCGCTGATCGCGGGCCACGACACGCGCCAGCTGTGGGACTGGGTCGTGCCGGTGGAACCCGCCGGAGGCCGCCCGTGAGCCTGCCCGTGCGCGCCAGCCAGCTGGGCATGGTCGGATGCCATGCGTGCGGCCTCGTCTGCCGGACCCACGCCTCCTCCGCGCAGGATGCGCACGCGCATGCCGCCGACGCGCAACGCTGCCCGCGGTGCGGGTCGGCGCTGCACGCGCGTCGCCCGGACAGCCTCGTGCGCGCGTGGGCGCTGCTGATCGCCAGCCTGATCTTCTACATCCCGGCCAACCTGTTGCCGGTGATGCGCACCACGCTGCTCGGCAGCCACAGCGAATCGACGATTCTCAGCGGCGTCGTGGTGTTCTGGAAAGCCGGCTCGTACGGCATCGCGTCAGTGATCTTCATCGCGAGCGTCGTCGTGCCGTGCACGAAGTTTCTCGCGCTCGGCGCGTTGCTCGTCACGACGGGCCGGCGCAGCGTGTCGGCCATGCGCGAGCGGGCCGTGCTGTATCGCGCGGTCGAGCTGGTCGGCTACTGGTCGATGCTCGACGTACTGGTCGTCGCGATCATCTGTGCGCTGGTGAAGTTCGGTCCGCTGTCCGAGATCGAGCCACGCGCCGGCATTTTGTTTTTCGGCATGGTCGTCATTCTCACGATGCTGTCCGCGATGAGTTTTGACCCACGCCTCATTTGGGACGCCGAAGAAGCATGAATCCTCCATCCGGCCCGCAAGGCCTCGAACCCCACGACCCGCCCGTGACGCGCAACCGCCTGCGGCTTTCGCTCGTCTGGCTCGTGCCGCTCGTCGCGGCATTGATCGGCCTGTCGATGGTGATCCACGCGTGGTTGTCCGTCGGACCGGAAATCACGATCACGTTCAACACCGCGCAAGGCCTCGAAGCCGGCAAGACGCCCGTCAAGTACAAGGACGTCGTGATCGGCACCGTGACCGCCATCTCGCTGAGCGACGACAGTTCGCACGTCGTCGCGACCGTATCGTTCGTGAAGAATGCGCGCAACCTCATTCGCGACGACACGCGCTTCTGGGTCGTGCGGCCGCGCGTCGGCATGAGCGGCGTATCGGGCATCGATACGCTGTTCTCCGGCGCCTATATCGGCATGGACACGGGCCGCTCGGACCAGTCGCGGAAGGCCTACACCGGGCTCGAGACGCCGCCCACCGTCATCAACGGCACGCCGGGGACGAGCTACGCGCTGCGCGCCACCGATCTCGGCTCGCTCGATATCGGCTCGCCGGTCTATTACCGCCACCTGATGGTCGGCCACGTCGCGTCGTACAAGCTCGACATGCAGAGCCGCGACATGAACCTGCAGGTGTTCATCGATGCGCCGTACGATCGGCTGGTGACGACCGATACGCGCTTCTGGAACGCGAGCGGCATGGATCTGTCGCTCGACGCGAACGGCCTGAAGCTGAAGACGCAGTCGGTCGCGACGATCGTGGGTGGCGGCATCGCGTTCGCGACGCCGGAAGACAGCAGCGCGACCGCCGCCCCTGCCGGCAACCTGTTTACGCTCGCCGACAACGAAGCTTCCGCGATGGCTGCGCCGGACGGGCCATCCCAACTCATTCGACTCCGTTTCGAGCAGCCGTTGCGCGGGCTCGCAGTCGGGGCGCCGGTGGAATTCTCCGGCGTCAACATGGGCAAGGTGGTATCGACCCAGCTCGACTTCGACCGTGCGACCCGGCGCTTTCAGTCGATCGTGATGGTCAAGGTCTATCCGTATCGGCTCGGCCCCGTCATCGAGAAGCTGCAGAAGACCGAAGGCAACGGCAATCCGCGCGCGGCCCAGTTTCTCGCGGGCCTGGTCGAGCACGGGCTCCGTGCGCAGGCGCGTACCGGCAACCTGCTGACCGAGCAGCTCTACATTTCGTTCGATTTCGTGAAGAACGCGCCGAAGGTGCCGTTCGATGCGAACGCCACGCCGCTGACCTTGCCCACCGTGGCGAGTACGTTCGACAAGCTGCCGGAGCAAGTCGCCGACATCGTCGACAAGATCAACAAGTTGCCGCTGGATTCGATCGGCAAGCATGTCGATTCGAGCCTGACCAACCTGGACGCGACGCTCAGGCAGGTCAACGGCCAGTTGCTGCCGTCGACGACGCGCGCGCTCGACCAGGCGAACCAGACGTTCGGCGCGTTGCGCCAGGGCATCGCCGAGGACGGCCCGCTTCAGGAAAACCTGGCGAACACGCTGACCGAAGTCCAGCGTACCGCGCGCTCGTTGCGCACGCTCACCGACATGCTGGGCCGCCGTCCCGACGCGCTGCTCCGGGGCACCGGCGCCGATCATGCGCCGATCGCGCCTGTCGCCCCTTCCACCTCACCTGTCCCGCAGGAGCCACGACAACCATGAGCTTCCCGATTCGCGCCAGGACGATCGCCCTGGGCGCCGGCGCCGTCATCGCGCTGACCGCCTGCGCGTCGAACCCGGTGCATTACTACACGCTGGTCTCGCCGGGCACGGCCTCAGCCACATCCACGACGTCGACAACCGCACGCGCCACCGCGCCGCTGGCGATCAACGTGTTGCCGGTCGGCATCCCCGCCCAGCTCGACCAGCAGCAGATGGTCGTGCGCAGCGGGACGGGCACCGCGCTGATACTCGACAACGAACGCTGGGTCGCGCCGCTCGGCGACGAGCTGCGCGCGGCGCTTTCGTCGGCGCTCGTCGAGCAACTGGGCGCGCGCAACGTCACCGGCCTGCCGCGTCCGTCGAACCAGACCGTCATGAGCATCCGCACGCAGGTGCGCCGCTTCGATGCGTGGCCCGGGAGCATGGCCCGGTTCGAAGCCGATTGGGTCGTCGCCGTGCAGCAGGACACGCCGGGCACGCGCATTTCGTGCAGCACGCGGCTCAGCGAAGCCGCACCCGGAGGCTACGCGGACATGGTGCGTGTGCAACAGCGCATGATCGAGCAGTTCGCCACGCGGATCGCGAGCACAGTGCGCAGCTTCGGCAACGGGCGTCCTGCCTGTCCCGCCGATTCGTAAACCGTCCCGCCCGGGGGAGCCGTCCATGGGAGCGCGCGAAGGTATCCGGTTATGGGAACCGGCTACCTTGAAGCTCGACGCGCCCCGTTACGCGCGCCGCCGGTAAGTACCCGGCGTACTCCCTGTCCAGTGCCGGAACGCGCGATGGAACGCGCTCGGATCGTCGAAGCCGATGTCGGCGCCGATCGCCGCGATCGTGTCGGGCGTGTCGGTCAGCCGCTGGATCGCGATGTCGCGCCGCAGTTCGTCCTTGAGCACCTGGAACGTCGTGCCTTCGGCGGCCAGGTGGCGGCTCAGCGTGCGCACCGAGCAATGCAGGTGCTCGGCCGCCTGGTCGATCACCGGCAGGTCGGGCAACGCTGCCGACAGGTACTGCCGCACGCGATGGCACACGAGCTGTTCGCTGAACGATTCGAAGATCCAGTCGCCCGGTGCGCGCGCGAGGAACTTGCGCAGGTTGCGCTTGCTCTGCCGGATCGGCGCGTCGAGGTAGTCCGCGCTGAAGCGCATCAGCGTGCGCTCGCAGTCGAACTGCACGGCGCCCGTGAAGAAGTACAGGTGCTCGACCGCGTGGCGCGGCCGCGGGCACGCGAACTCGATCTGCAGCAGCGGGATCTTCTGCCCGATCAGCCAGGAGCACACGCCGTGCACGAGCTTGAGCATCAGTTCCTGGCCAAGCGCGCCGATCGGGCCGATGGCGTCGTTCGGGCGCAGCACCACCTGCGCGACGAGACCGTCGCGCTTCGATTCGACGAAGAAATCGTCGAGCAGGATATGGAAGAATTGCCCGAAACGATGCAGCGCCGTTTCGAGGTTGCGCGCATCGAGCAGGCTCAGGCACAGGTACTTCAGCGTGCCGCCGCGCAGCGGGCGCGAGAAGATGCCGGGCATCTCGTCGTCGAGTTCGATCGCGAGCGTGCGGTACAGCGTCGAGAACTGCTCCTCCGTCACGCGCGCATGCGGTTCGCCGAGCAGCTCGATCGGGATGCCGGCCCCGCCCAGGTAGCGCTCGACCACGTCGCGCTGCACGCCCGCGCTCGCGAGGAAGCCGTTGACGAGCGAGATCGGCACCGTCGCGCTCGGCGACGGCAGCGCACGCCCGGGTGCGGGCCCGGGCTGGGCGGAAAGTGAATCTGAACCGGTCATCGCGTCCCCGTCGATCGAACCGCTCGCATTGTACTTGAGCGGCCCGCGCGGAGCCTTCCTGGCCGTCGGCGCGCCGGGCGCTGCGCGACGCGCCGACACCATCAGTCGGTGCGGCTGAGTTCCCGGCGCAGGATCTTGCCGACGGTCGACTTCGGCAGCCGGTCGACGAAGCGAATCAGCTTCGGCACCTTGTAGGCCGCGAGGCTCTCGCGGCAATGCGCGACGAGTTGTTCCTCCGTCACGTCGGCGTCCTGCGCCAGCACCACGAACAGTTTCACGGCCTCGCCCGTGCGCGCATCCGGCACGCCGATGCACGCGCACTCGGCCACGCCCGGCACGGCGGTCGCGACGGCTTCCACCTCGTTCGGGTACACGTTGAAGCCCGACACGATGATCATGTCCTTCTTGCGGTCGACGATCCGCAGGAAACCGGCTTCGTCGAACACGCCGACGTCGCCGGTGCGGAAATAGCCGTCGGCCGTGAACGCGGCCGCATTCGCGTCCGGCTTCTGCCAGTAGCCGCCCATCACCTGCGGCCCCTTCACGCAGATCTCGCCCGCGCCGCCGATCGCCACCTCGTTGTCCTGGTCGTCGAGCAGCTTCACGTCGGTCGACGGCAGCGGCAGGCCCGTGGTGCCCGTGAACGAGTCGATCGACTGCGGGTTGAACGATACGACCGGCGACGTTTCCGACAGCCCGTAGCCCTCGCGGATGAAGTTGCCCGTCACCGCCTTCCAGCGCGACGAGATCACGTCGATCACGGCCGCGCCGCCGCCGGCCGACAGCTTCAGCCGCGACCAGTCGACTTCCGTCAGGCGCGGATGGCCGGCGAGCCCCGCGTACAGCGTGTTCACGCCGACGAACACCGTCGGCCGCGCGGCCTTCAGCACGTCGATGAAGCCGTCCATGTCGCGCGGGTTCGCGATCAGCCAGTTCTGCGCGCCGATCGCGAAGTAGGACAGGAAGTTCACCGTCAGCGCGAAGATGTGATACATCGGGATCGCCGTGACGACGACCTCCTCGCCCGGCTCGCGCGCGGCCGGCACGATCGCCCCGAACTGCTCGATGTTCGCGACGAGGTTGCGGTGCGACAGCGCCGCGCCCTTCGACAGGCCGGTCGTGCCGCCCGTGTACTGCAGCAGCAGCAGGTCCGCGCCGCCCAGCGCAACCGGTTCGAACGCGAGCGATTCGCCGGCGGCAATGGCGTCCGCGAGCGGGATCGAACCGGGCGGCAGCGCGTCGCATGTACCGGCCGGCGCATCGACGACGCCCAGATCGCCGCGCCCGACGCTCAGCACGGTGCGCACGCGCGTGCCGCCGACCACTTCGGCGAACGTGCCCATCGACCCGCCGCACACCACGGCGACCTCGACGCCCGCGTCGTTGAGCTGATGCTCGAGCTCGCGCGCCGTGTAGAGCGGGTTCACGTTGACCTGGATCGCGCCGATCTTCGCGACCGCGACGAACGCGACCGGAAACGCGAGCACGTTGGGCAGCATCACGGCGACGCGATCACCCTTGCGGACGCCCACGACCTGCTGCAGATAGGCGGCCAGCGCGGTCGACAGGCGGTCGACGTCGGCATAGGTCAGCGTGCGGCCATACGAGTGGAACGCCGGGCGATCGGCGAATCGGCGCATCGCGTCGTCCAGCAGCGCGCTTACGGAAGGATGGCGATCGGGATCGATCTCGGCGGGAATCGGGCCATACGACCCGGTCCAGTGTCTCTTCGTCATGTCTCACTCCACGGGGGACGGCGCGCCGGCCGCGCCGTTCGCACGACGGCCTGCACGCCGGAGAAGCGCGGACCATCGCCTGATCGGCGACTATCGCCCGCGCGGCGCACTTTGAAAATGATCCGGGCGGCCGAAAAGATGATCGAAACGGACATGCGGGGCGCGCCTGTCCAGGCAACTTCGCCGAATACCGCCGACGTGGCCGGCCGGCACGCTCCGGGCCGACTGCGGCGGCACGGGCGCCACCGAAGCTGCTGCGCCGGGTCGCACTGGCGCGCGTATCAGGGTGAACCCTGTGGCGCTTGGGACCGATCCCGAGCAGAATGCGTGCCGTCAACGATATCGATTCGGACGCAGGATGCTCCCATGCAGCGCAGTGCGCTCTTGACCCCGACGGCCGCCCGCGCAGCCCGCCTGCCGGACCTCGAGCCGACCCACGCGTTGCGCCAGCAGCGCTTCACGCCGGCCAAGCTGGCCGTGCTGCTCGACGTGGCCGCGCAAGCCGGCGTCGACCCGGGCGCGGTGCTCGACGGTACCGGCCTCACGCCGGCCGCCGTCGCGGACCCGTTCACGCTCACGTCGCCGCTGCAGTTCCTCACAGCCGCGCGCAATGCGATCGGCCGCTACGACGGCACCGATCTCGGCGTGCGCGTCGGCCACCGGCTGCACGTGTCGAGCTACGGGATGTACGGCTACGCGATGCTGTGTTCGGAATCGCTCGCGCACGCGTTCGAATCCGCCGTCAAATATCACCGGCTCGCAAACGGCATGCTCGCGATCCACTGGGTCGAACAGGGCGACCTCGCGTCGTGGCAGTTTCCCGACCGGCACGAAGTCGCGCTACCCTGCCTCGACGAGCCGCTGTACCGCTTCCTGATCGACATGCAGTTCGCGCTGCACGTGACGATCATCAAGGACGTGATGGGGGCGTGGTGCGTGCCGGCGCGCGCGCAGTTCGCCCAGCCGCAGCCGGCGCACGCGGCGCAGTTGGCCGATGCGCTCGAATGCCCGATCGCGTTCGACCAGCCGCATCATGTGCTCAGCTATCCGGCGGCGTGGCTCACGCGCGCGCCGCAGCTCGCGAATCCGATCACAGCCGCGCAGGTGTCGTCGCATTGCGCGAGCCTGCTCGACGACATGCGCAGCCAGGCCGGCGTCACGCGGCGCGTGTACCAGGAACTCACGCGCACGCCCGGGCAGTTTCCCGATATCGACGCGATCGCGGCGATCCTGTGCATCACGTCGCGCACGCTGCGCCGCAAGCTCGAAGCCGAAGGCACGTCGTACAGCGAACTGCTGGCGAGCGTGCGCAAGGCGCTCGCGATCGACTATCTCAGCACGACCACGCTCAGCACCGAGGACATCGCATCGACGCTCGGCTTCAGCGACGCGGTGGGTTTCCGCCACGCGTTCAAGCGCTGGACCGGCATGACGCCGAGCGACGTACGGCGCAAGCGCGGCAGTTGAGCGCGGGCATTGACGACGATCAGCGCCCGTCGCCCGCCGCGGGCGCGGCCACCGCCAGCGCGAACTCGAACACCGCCCCGCGCCCGGCCCGGTCGACCAGCCGGATACTGCTGCCGTTGAGCGCCAGCATCCGATGCACGATCAGCAGCCCGAGCCCCCCGCTCGTCACCGCGCCGCCGCTCATCGGCCGCTGCGGCCGCTGGAACAGCCCTTCGCGCCGCGTCACCGGAATCCCTTCACCGGTATCGGCCACGGTCACGAGCACGCGGTCGCCGCGCGGCTCCAGCGCGACCTCGACCTCACCGTGCGCGGGCGTGTGCCGCAGCGCATTGTCGAGCAGGTTGGTCAGCACGCGCTCGATCATCCCGAGATCGGCCGACACGACCGGCACCCGCGGCGGAATCCGCGCACGCAGCGTGACGCCGCGCGCCTGCGCCGTCAGCTCGAATTTCTGGAACACGTCCTGCACGAGATCGACGAGCGAGAACGGCTCGCGCTCGGCCTGCACGCCGCCCGATTCGAGCCGCGCGAGCTCGAACAGCGCCTGCGCGAGCCGGCCGACCTTCGCGCTCTGCGCGAGCGCGATCGACAGGTAGCGCCGCCGTTCGTTCTCGGCGAGCGCGTCCGACTTCAGCGACAGCGTCTCCAGGTAGCCGTGCAGCGACGTGAGCGGCGTGCGCAGGTCGTGCGAGATGTTCGTGATCAGTTCTCGCCGCTGCTGATCCTGGTGCGTCAGCGCGCGCCACTGGTCGCCGATCCGGTCGGCCATCTGCGCGAACGCGGATTCGAGCACGACGATGTCGTCGCCGCGCCGGCCCGGCCGCGAGCGCGGCACCGGCGGCTGCGTGTCGGGCGTACCGTTCGCGTCGAAGCGGCGCATCGCGTCCGTCAGCCGGCGCAGCGGGCGCGTGATGAAGCTGAACGCGGTGAGGCCCGCGAGCAGGCCGAGCAGCGCGACCAGCGCCATCGACCACAGCGTCGTGCGCAGCACATTGCCGGCGTCGACGCGCGCGGCCAGCTGGTCGTGCGCCTCGCCGAGCAGCACCACGTAGATGTAGCCGGACGGCGGCTGCCCCGCACGCTGCAGCGGCGCGGCGCTGAACACCTTGCGCGCATCCGGGCTGCGCGGGTCGTCGCCGAGGATCGGCAGCGGCTCGCCCGCGATGAAGCGCTGCACGGGCGCGAGATCGACGCGGTCGCGCTTCACGTGGCCGGGCGGCGCATCGTCGCCCTTGATCCGGCCCGCGTTGTCGAGCAGGTACACCTCGACGCTCGGGTTCACGCCCATCAACTGGCCGAACAGCGTGCGTACGGCGTCCGGGCGCAGCCCGTTCGCATCCATCAGCGGTGCGCTGTGGGTCACGCTGTTGACGATATTGGCGGCCAGGTCGCGCGACAGCCCCTGCACGACTTCCTGCTCGCGCATGTCGTTCGCGCGGATCTGCAGCCACGCGGACGCGCCCGAGCACGCAAGCAGCAGCACCGAGAACACGAGCGACAGCCGCTGGGTGAGGGTGAGCTTCATCATGCGTCCCGCTGGCCGGGTGCGGCAAGCTTGTAGCCGCGGCCCCACACGGTGAGGATCCGCACGGGTTCGGCCGGATCGGCCTCGATCTTCGCGCGCAGCCGGTTGATGTGGGTGTTGACCGTGTGCTCGTAGCCTTCGTGCTGGTAGCCCCACACGGCGTTGAGCAGGTCCATCCGCGAGAACACCTTGCCCGGGTGCCGCGCGAAGAAATACAGCAGGTCGAATTCGCGCGGCGTGAGGTCGATGCGCGCGCCGTCCACGCTCGCCTCGCGCGCGATCGGGTCGATCGCCAGCCCCGCGACGTCGAGCGTGCCCGCGTCGATCCGCGAATCGCGCGCGAGCGCATCGACGCGCCGCAGCAGCGCCTTCACGCGCGCGACGAGTTCGAGCACGGAGAACGGCTTGGCCAGATAGTCGTCGGCGCCGAGCTCGAGGCCGAGGATCCGGTGCACCTCGCTCGAGCGCGCGCTGGTGATGATGATCGGCGTGTAGCGCGTCATCGCACGCGCGCGCCGGCAGATTTCGAGGCCGTCGACGCCCGGCAGCATCAGGTCGAGGATCAGCGCATCCCAGCCGCCCTGTTCGAGCAGGCGCAGCCCTTCGGCGCCGTCCGCGCTGTGCACGACCTCGTAGCGCTCGTCGCGCAGGTGCAGGCTCAGTACATCGGCGATATCGGCGTCGTCCTCGACGATCAGGATGCGTTTCGGTTGGTCCATGGCGGCAGGCGGCGGCACGGCGGTGCCAGGTATCGGTTCGGGCCGGCCCCGGTCCGGCTGGCCGGGTTCTCCGGGGGTGAATCGCGGTGATGGGCCGCGCTGCCGCCATTGTGCAAAATTTTGCGGCGGGAAGGGATCACAAATCGTTTAGATTTGGATCGTGCTTGCGCCCGGTGCCGATGCCCGCAAGGTTTCGCGCTCCGGCCCTTGAACTGGATTTCCTGTCGCCCGGAAAACGCTCAGGCCGAAGGTCGATGAGGCTAGCCTGGCTTCGCTCAATCATCCAGAAGGGCTGATCGAAGCCCCAGATGTTGAACGAATGGATCGAAGTCGCGATCGCTATACAGCAACGAGACCCCGTTCTCAATACAATAAGTCGCGATCAGCGTGTCGATGGTCTTGCGGATCGTCACGCCTCGCGCTCTCAACTCACGATAATTTCGCGCGGCCTGGACAGCGTTGTCGGTTCCGACCAGCGATACGACATTCATGCGCCCCGTCATCAACTGGCGGGCGACATTGAATTCGGATTCAGCCGAAAAGCCCTGCAACACCTCCGCGACGATCAGGTCGCCGGACAACAGCGCCTCGTGGCCGAGCAAAGCGTCGAGCTTGTCGGTTTCCGGCGCAACCTTGCCGCGGAAATAGTCGATCCAGACGCTCGAATCCACGAGCGTCATCGATCCTTCCTCATGGCGTCGAGATCACCTTCCCAGTGGAGTTTTCCACGGAACTGGCGAATCTGCTCTTGCTGCTTGAGCCTGATGATCGTCTTCAGACCGAGCTCGACCACTTCGCGCTTGGTTTTGATACCGGTTGCGGCAAGCGCCTCGGCCATCAGCTTGTCGTCGATTTCAATGTTGGTACGCATGGCATACCTCTCGATGTGTATAAATTTCTAAATTGTACACATCACTATCCAAAGCGTCTCGCCAACCACAACCACTGGGTGGCAAGGTCAAACAGCGCCATGGGCAGTATTCCATGCTGACCGTCATCCATTTTTCAAGTGGCTCGCACCCGAAACGTGGAAGTCCCTCAATTCACGTTGATACTGGTACGTCAGCGGTCTCTCCGGTTACCCGATCCGTTTCGCCCTCCGCGTGCGGATTGAAGGAACGACGATGTCCGCGCGTTCCTCCTTCCTTGAAAGAACCCTCTCCACCACGACACTCGCGCCCGCCGGCAACTGACCGACGACTGACACCATGCACGCCATGAATGGCTCGGCGCCGGCATCACGGGTATATTCCTCGGCTGCGTGGGAGAGTGGATGATCGTGATCGGCCCCAGGCTGATGCGCACATGATCGGTCCTGTTGCTGCGTAGAGGCATGACGGGCCGACGGCTTGCCGGACGTGACGCCATTCGGCTGCGTCCGGATCCGACCTTGCCCGTCGTGGACGACCGAAGTTGCACACACAAATAAACAAGAGAGATTCCGGGAAAATGCTTCGATATGCTTGCCTGTTTGCTCACGACCACCCGTCCACGCCCGACAGCGTATGGGATATCGACAACGGCCAGATGGACGGCTGGGCCGAATGGTTCGAACAGATTCCGCAACTATTCCTCTACCTGATCGGCGATGCGGCGCATCTGCCACAGATCGCACCGTGCGCGATATATGGCGATGTCGAGTCGCCCGCCTGCCTGATGGCGCCGATGGCCGAGGTGCGCGAGCGCTGGCATGCGCTGGATCGGCACATGCAGCCGCGGCTGCCGCAGTTGCCGGCCGATGCTCAGGCGCAATGGGCACACATGCACACGACCGTCTCCACGACGTCGCGCGAATGGCTGATCCTCGATTGCTGCCAGTTTTGCGATGCGGCCATCGGCACGCCCGACATGAACACGTTCCTGCAGCAGACGCGACAACGCTGCGCCGAATGGGGCCCGGCACCCGAGCCGGGCTCGGGCGACCTGCCGCCCGTTCTTCTACCGTTGCTGAGCGAGGCAACGGGGCGATGGGGATGGTGGAATCCGAACGTGATCGAGCGCATCTACGCGATCGAGGCGCAGCCGCATGCGGAATGGCCGGATGATCTGCGGGAAAGCTACGAGCCGGCAAAGGACTGGCAACCATGGATCGAGGAAGTGCAGGCGTACTATGTGCGGCGAATCGATCGTGCTGCCGGCGCATCGCCTTCGGCCGACGCCGATCGGCCACGCGCCCCGGCCGGGCTCGTCACGCCATATGGCCGCTGGCTGGTGCACCCCGACGAAGGAGCGGAATGGATCGACATCGAGGCAGGCTATATCGTCATCAGGCAACACGGTGACTGGCATGCCGGCGCGCCGGGCGGCCTCAAGGATCTGAATGGCCGGTGGGTCGTGCCGGTTTCCGCCGGCTACGTCAATGTGTCTCCCCTCACGCGAACGCTGGCACTGGGGCGACGTGCGCCGCTGCCGGAAGGCACGAGCGGAATCGTCGATCTGCTGCATTGGCCCGGTGGCGAGTCGCTGTTCGACGACCTGACCGGCGGGACGCTCCACGACGACGGTCGAGTCCGCCTCTTCCATGCGGACGATACGGTGTCCGCTGTCGATGCGGCGACCGGCGAACCGCTGTTCGACACGCGTTACAAGAACGTGTTCGCGTTCCACCGGAAGCTCCGCCTCGCAGTGGTCGAGTGGTGTCGGCCCGGCGAGCATTCGCCGGACAATCCGGGCATCCTGCAGGGTGTCGTGCACGAGAGCGGACGACTGGTCATCCCCTGCGAATACGCACACGTCCATCACGCTTACCAGCAGCCGCCGAAGCTCCTGCACGGGCGCCAGTTGCTGGCGATTACCGCGGACGGGCGCCCCCATTTCTACAGCCCCGACGGCACGCTGCTGGCGGCGCCGGAGTGCGATATGAAGCCATGGATCTGGACGCCGACGGTGAAGGAAAATCAACTGTTGGCGTTCGACGGCGAAGGCATGGACGCACGCGTGATCTGGATAGCGTTGAGCGACTACAGCTTCATCGAGACCGGCGAAACCCGCGCCGATTGCTTGAACATGTTTAGAGAAGGCCTGAAAGGCTGGCTCCCGAAGTAACGGCGTTCGCGGATCGTGCGTCTGCACGGTACCGTTCGATGCGTCATGCCCGACGAGCCGTGCGCGCGTTGGCGCAGGAAAATCCCTTCAATTTGTCGCCGTCGTGCCGTGATACGGGACGACACGAAAACTACAACACGCAATGGACATTCACGACTACACGTTACTGAGCGCCATCCTGATGCGCCATGGTCAGCCCGAAGGACGCGCGATCAATGCTTACGGTACGCCGGAAGACCGCGAGGACTTCATCGATTTCACGGTCTTTCCGGACCGGTTGCAGTTTGACCTGAAACGAATCCTGACCGGTGTCGCGAGCCTGCGCTTTCGCTTCACGCTGTACGCACGAGAAGGGGCAGTACGGATAGAACGTACGCTGCTCGATGCCGAGGGCGCCAACCGCCGCATTCGCGGCGCACTGGGCGATCACTACACGAAGGACAAGATCGGTGTGCCGTTCGACGATGTGTCGGAGGACGAGCGTGAGTGGGTCGCGTCCGCGCTGCAGGCGTTCCATGTCTATTTCATGAAACCCGCGACCTCAACCTGATCGCTCGACGACCATGACGATGACACGCCGCATGGTCCACCGCGGCGTCGCGCGTCCCCTCTCGCTACTCCGAATCCGCCTGCGCGAACCCGAGCGTCAGACCGAACGCATCGAGGATCGTCGCCGCCGTCTTGGCCATGCGCTTCGCCATGGCCTCCGGGGCCTCGCGCGTGGCGCCCTGGCGAAGCCAGTGCACCGCCGTCCAGACCAATCCCCCGCCGAGCACCGTCAGGCAATCCTGCTCTGCTTCCGTACGGACGCCTTCATAAGGCGGAAGGAGACGGCCGGAAACGAATGTCACCAGTTCATCGAAAAACGCCGATGTCGCCGCGTCGTTGAATACGGTCAGATAGAAAGGCTGATGCGCATGCAGATGCTCGAGAATCAGCGCGGTTTCCACCTCCATTGACCTGATGAAAGTGGCATTCGGCGGGTTCAGCAGCTTGCCTTGCTCCTCGACGAACGCAAACGCGTTGTCGAGCCTCACCAGCGCGGCCCGCTGAGCGGCCGACTGAAGGTCGGGAAAGTGTTGATAGAACGTCGGACGCGCGACGCCCGCGCGCTGCACCAGCTGAGCAATGCTGAGCGTGTTCAGCGGCGCCTCGTCGAGCAGTTCGGTCACGGCGCGAACGAGCGCGTCGTAACTCCGTTGAAAGCGAGGATCGGCGGGATTAGGGCTTACATCAGGTGGCATAAAAAGCTCTGGACACGTGGTTTTGTCTATTTTACATTCGTTCAATAGATTGAGATGTGATGCGCTGACATACCTCTGAAAGGCTATTGAAATGAAATCCTCGTCCCTCGTCCCCCAGCCGCCCCTGAAACCCGTCATCGGTCATCTGATGGAGGTCCTCGGGCCGTCTCCACTTGCCAAGATGATGGATCTCGCGCGCACTTACGGGCCGGTCTACTGGTTCGAGGTGTTCGGGCAAGGTTACTACGTTGTCAGCGGACAAACACTCGTGAACGAAGTGTGTGATGAAAGCCGGTTTCAGAAGTGTGTACACCAGTCGCTGCTCGAACTCAGACCCGCGATCGGGGACGGGTTATTTACGGCATTCGGTGACGAACCGAACTGGGGCAAGGCGCATCGTGTGCTGATGCAGGCGTTCGGCCCGCTCAGTATCTGGTCGATGTTCGACAAGATGGTCGACATCGCCGACCAGATGTTTCTCCATTGGGAGCGGTTCGGCCCGGAGACGCCGGTCGACGTGTCCGATCACATGACGCGGCTGACGCTCGATACGATTGCCCTGTGTGCGTTTGATTGCCGTTTCAACAGCTTCTATCGTGAAGATCAGCATCCGTTTGTCGATGCCATGGTCAACACCCTCAGCGAGGCCGGCAAGCGCGAGTTGCGACCCAAACTCGTTTCGAAGCTGATGATCAATCGCAGTCGAAAGTTCGACGCGGACATCGAAGTCATGCGGTCGCTGGCGACCAAAATGATCGAAGACCGGCGTAAGCACCCGCACGACAGCGAAGCGTCGATGGACCTGCTGGACCGAATGCTGAACGGCATCGATCCGGTGACGGGAGAAAAACTCGATGATGAGAACATCGTCTTCCAGATGATCACCTTTCTCATCGCCGGACATGAAACGACCAGCGGGCTCCTGTCCTTTGCCACCTATTTCCTCCTCAAGAACCCGGACATCCTGCAAAAAGCACGGGACATGGTCGACGAGGTTGTCGGCAGCGAGACCCCACGGATCGAGCATCTCGCACGACTGCGTTACATCGAACACATCCTCATGGAGACGTTGCGAATCTGGCCGACAGCGCCGGCATTCGCCGTGTCACCGCTCGCCGACACCACGTTCGGCGGGAAATATGCCGTTTCTCCCGACGACATCATCATGATCCTGACGCCCATGTTGCATCGGGATGTCAGCGTCTGGGGCGAGGACGTCGAGGCGTTTCGTCCGGAGCGATTTGCCCCGGAGAATGCGGAGCAACTCCCGCCCAATTCATGGAAGCCCTTCGGCAATGGTGCACGCGCCTGTATCGGCCGACCGTTTGCCATGCAGGAAGCCCATCTCGTTCTGATCATGCTGCTTCAGCGATTCGATTTCTCTTTCGCCGATCCGGACTACGAGCTGGACGTCGCCGAAACGCTTACGCTGAAGCCGACCGGTTTCCGGGTGAACGTGAAACCGCGGGCCCGAGGTGCGCTCAAAGTGCCCGATACGGCCGTTCGCGCCCGCTCGAGCGCTCCAGGCCCGAGCGTCGCCCCGGTTCAGTCGATCCCTGCCGGCGAAGATGTGTCGACCATGCTCGTCCTCTTCGGGGGAAATACGGGCTCCGCCGAATCCTTTGCAAGACGCATTGCAGGGGACGCGAGTCGTCATGGATTTCACGCCACATGCGCGCCCCTCGACGATTTCGCGGGAAAACTCGACGGATATCCCGCCATCGTGATCGTCACCGCTTCCTACGAAGGGCAGCCGCCAGACAACGCCAGATCATTCGTCCCGTATGTCGAAGCACTCGACGAAGGGGCGCTGGACGGGGTCCATTTTTCGGTTCTCGGGTGCGGCAACAAACAATGGGCACGGACATACCAGGCGATTCCCAAGCGCGTCGATGAGGCGCTCGAGAGGGCCGGTGCCACGAGAGTGCACTTCAGGGGCGAACTCGATTCCGGTGGCGACTTCTTTGGTGAATTTGACCATTGGTACACCGAAATGTGGAGTCGCTTTGCAATCAGCGCCGGGAAGGAAGTCTCGACCGTGCAACATGGCGATACCGCACTGAAGGTCAGTTTCGCCGAGAATACCCGTGAAAAATTGCTGAACTTCGGCGACATGGCGCATGCGTCCATCGTCGACAACAGAGAACTGGTTGATATCAGCGTGGCCGGCAGCCGCTCCAAAAAGCATATCGAACTGAAACTTCCGGAAGCGATGACTTATCGATCGGGAGATTACCTGGCCGTTCTGCCCCGCAACTCGAAAAACAACGTCGATCGCGTCTTGCGCCGGTTTCGCGTGAGCTGGGACACGCAGGTGGTGATTGAAGGAACGTCAAGCAATCCACGCCTTCCGCTCGGCCAGGCAATCGGCTGTGGCGAACTGTTTTCGAGCTATGTCGAACTCGCCGTGCCTGCAACCCGATCGCAAGTATCCACCCTGGCCGCTGCCACGCGTTGCCCTCCCGAGAAGGTCGAGCTCGAGCGCCTGAGCACTGACGATTTCGAAAGCGAGATCCTGGGAAAACGGACAACCGTCATGGATCTGCTCGAACGCTTCGGGTCCGTCGATCTGTCGCTCGAAAAGTTCCTCGATATGCTGCCCGCGCTGAAAGCACGCCAGTATTCGATCTCGTCTTCTCCGCTTTGGAAAGCGGACCATGTCACGCTGACGGTAGCCGTGGTCGATGCACCCGCGCTCTCCGGCAATGGTCGCCATGAAGGCGTGGCGTCGTCGTATCTCGCGCGACTCAACGCGGGGGACAGCCTGTCCGTTGCCGTCAGGCCATCGAATGCACACTTTCGGCCACCCGCCGAAACCGGTCTTCCGATGATTCTGATCTGTGCCGGCTCCGGTATCGCCCCATTCCGTGGCTTTCTGCAAGAGCGCGCACTACAGAAGCAGCAGGGGGAAAACGTCGGCACGTCGTTGCTCTTCTTCGGCATCGATGATCCCGACGTCGACTTTCTTTATCGCGACGAACTCGACGAATGGGCACGACGCGGTGTGGTCGAAGTGATGCCGGCTTATTCGAACCGCCCGGAGGAAGGTGCTCGGTTCGTTCAAGACAAAGTCTGGCTGGAGCGCGAGAAGATCGCCGCACTGTTTGCGCAAGGTGCCACCGTCTTCGTCTGCGGGGATGGAAAGAATATGGCGCCTGCCGTACGTGCCACGCTCGGCCGCATTTATCAGGAGGCGACGGGAGCGAACGATGAAAGCGCCAGCGCGTGGATCGACACGATGGAGCGGGAGCATGGCAGATATGTTGCCGACGTGTTTGCATGACGGTGACGGGGTTCATGTCGGTTCCGGTTGCTTCAGACATTCGACCTGCTCCGCCACCGCTTTCCGGAACGGTTGCGACTAGCGCTTCGATCCCGGCCTGCCCCCTGTTCTCCTTGCGGCTTCACCCCTGGTTCCGGTCGAGTTCCGACCGGAACCAGGGGTTGATCACACGCCGCATAACCGCGTCGAATCGACCCCACGTCATTCATTTGCGAAACGCTTCGGAAAGCGACGGGTTAACCACGATCGACCGCCGATGAACACCATGTTAACTTCATTGGCCATATGACTTGATCATTTGATCAACATCGGTATGGACATGCCTTCCCAATGGAAACCACGCGAATCGTTCCATGCGCGCCGCCTCCTGATACGTGTAATCGATCACCCCGATGTCGCGACAAACGCGGAACGCATGCGCGTTCATTCGTCGTAGGCCACCCCATCATCACCAACGAGACAACCCATGAAGATTGACCTGACGAATCGCGTTGCAATCGTGACCGGCGCCGGTGCCGGCCTCGGGCGCGAGCATGCGCTGCTGCTTGCCCGGCTGGGGGCAAAGGTCGTGGTCAACGATCTGGGCAGCGACGTGAACGGCAGAGGCGGCTCCGCCACGGCTGCACAGCGGGTCGTCGACGAAATCGTCGCCGCCGGCGGCGAGGCGGTCGCGAACAGCGCGTCGGTGACCGATTTCGAACAGGTTCAGCACATGGTCGACCAGGCGCTGCAGCGGTGGGGCCACGTCGATATCCTCGTGAACAACGCCGGCATCCTGCGCGACAAGAGCTTCAGCAAGATGACGCTCGACGACTTTCGGGCGGTGATCGACGTCCACCTGATGGGCGCGGTCAACTGCACCAAGGCCGTGTGGGAACCCATGCGGGAGCGACAGTACGGCCGCATCGTGATGACGACCTCGTCGTCGGGCCTGTACGGCAATTTCGGGCAAGCGAACTACGGCGCCGCGAAGATGGCGCTGGTCGGCCTGATGCAGACACTGGCCATCGAAGGCGAGCGATACGACATTCGCGTGAATTGCCTGGCGCCCACGGCCGGTACGCGCATGCTCGAAGGCCTCATGTCTGCGGACATCCTCGATACGCTGTCGCCTGCATCCGTCAGCCCCGCCGTCGCGGTGCTTGCCGGTGAAGCGGCACCCACCCGGATGGTCCTGTGCGCGGGCGCGGGCAGTTTCGAGGCCGCACATATCACCTTGACGCCCGGCATCCATCTCGGCACCGACGACCAGGTTGTTCACCAGCTCGCCCGACGGCTCGACGAGGTGGCAAACCGAAGCGGCGAGACGGTTCCTTCATCCGGTGCTGCCCAGGGCGATCTCGAACTCAAGAAGGCGCGCATCGCCTCTGCGAATACGAAGGAGCGTTTCGATGCGTGACGCGTCCGGCACGACGGCACGCAATCCTGACCGCGATCGGCGGCGAACGCGTTCGCGGGCGCTTCACATTGAAACAGGTCACGGTGCGAGGCATCACGCGCATCCCGTTGGCCGTTGGCGAAATGGTGGAAGTTGAGAACCGTCACAAGCCAGCCCTCGTGGCAGCGAGGACGATTCCGATCAACACATGATGTCCTTCAACGATTCCGGCTCGATCGATTCGAAACAATAATTTCGCATTCCAGAATTTATTGAACAAATTCGAATTCGTGCCAAGACACCAGACACTCACTCATTCGATTCCATGACTAGCGAACTCACCCTCTCCCGTCGCGACGTGGAGTTCATTCTTTTCGACTGGCTGCAGGTCGAATCGCTTACCCGTCGGCAACGATTTGCCGGGCAGGACCGATTCGACTACACATCCGTGCTGGATGTGTACGAATCGCTTGCCACGGATCTCTTCAAACCGCATAACAAGAAAAACGACAGCAACGAACCGGCATTCGATGGAGAACGCGTCACCGTCAACCCGGAAGTGGGTGTCGCATTGCGTGCATTTTCGGCCGCCGGCCTGATCAGCGCGTCGTTCCCCAACGAGTGGAACGGCATGAGCCTGCCGAGCACCGTGGAGCGGGCCGGCATGGCGTATTTGCTGGCAGCCAATCCAGGAACCGCGGGCTACGCGTTTCTCACGATCGCCAACGCCAATTTGCTGATGGCCCACGGCGAGCGCGACCGGGTCGAGCCCTACGTCAAGGCCATGGCGGAAGGGCGATGTTTCGGCACGATGTGCCTGTCGGAGCCGCAAGCCGGGTCAAGTCTTGCAGATATCCGCACGCGCGCGGTTCCGGGCCGAGACGGTCGCTACCGCCTGTTCGGCAACAAGATGTGGATCTCCGGTGGCGATCACGAGATTTCCGAGAACATCGTCCACCTGGTATTGGCAAAGATTCCCGATGAAAACGGGCAACTTCCTCCGGGCGTTCAAGGGATATCGCTCTTCACCGTACCGCGCAAGCTGATCGGCGCCGACGGACTGCCCGGCGAGCGAAACGATGTCGTGCTCGCCGGTATCAATCACAAGATGGGATACCGCGGCACGGTAAATTGCCTGCTGAACTTTGGCGAAGGCCGCTACCGTCCGGAAGGCGAAGCGGGCGCAATCGGGGAGATCGTCGGCGAACCCGGCAAAGGGCTGGCCTACATGTTCCACATGATGAACGAGGCGCGTATCTCGGTCGGCCTCAGCGCCGCCGCGATTGGCTATACGGGCTACCTTCACTCGCTGGATTATGCGAAGACGCGCCTGCAGGGCCGGACACGCGGTGACCGGTCGCCCACGTCGGGACAGGCCCCCATCATTCGTCATGCCGATGTCCGGCGCATGCTGCTCGCGCAAAAGGCCTATGTGTCAGGTGCACTCGCGTTGTGCCTGTATGCGGCTCGACTGAGCGACGATATCCATTCGCAAGAAGACGCCAGCGACCGCGAAGAGGCGCATGGCCTGCTCGACCTGCTCACCCCCGTCGTCAAGAGCTGGTCGTCCCAATGGGGTCTCGTCGCCAACGATCTCGCCATTCAGGTTCATGGCGGCTACGGCTACACGCGCGAATACAACGTCGAGCAGTTCTATCGCGACAATCGGCTCAACCCGATACACGAAGGCACATTCGGTATCCAGGCGCTCGACCTGCTGGGTCGAAAGACGCGTGCAAACGGCGGCGCCCCCATGAATGCGCTCGACCGGAAAATCGCCGCGACGGTATTCAAGGCACGGTCGATCCGCCCGCTCCAGGACCATGCCGACACGCTCGAGTGCGCGTGGGAGCGCATCCGACTCGTCACCCACGAACTGCACCGGCTCGACGACCCGGAGGTCCAGCTGGCGAACGCGGCGGCCTATCTCGAAGCATTTGGCCATGTCGTCGTCGGCTGGCTTTGGCTCGATCAGGCGATCGTGGCCAACACGCTCGCGAGCGGCCCCGCCGGAAGCGACTTCCATCGCGGCAAGCTCGCCGCATGCGACTACTTCTTCGGGTGGGAAATGCCCAAGGTGGCCGCGTGGCTGGCCGTGCTCAATCCGGTGGAAACCACCCCTCTGACGATGCCGGAGCACTGGTTCTGACCGTGCGCGACACCTCCATTTCGTTGCTGTCGTTTAATTCATGAGGATGTCATATGATTGATGCTGTCATCGTTTCCACCGCGCGCACGCCGATCGGCAAGGCCTATCGTGGTGCATTCAACGTCACGCACTCGCCCACCCTGCTCGGTCACGCCATCCGGCATGCCGTGCTGCGCGCCGGGATCGAACCGGATCGCATCGAGGACGCTGTCATCGGTTCGGTACTCAACGCGGGAACCGCCGGCAACAATGTCGCCCGACAAGGTGTGCTGGCGGCCGGGCTACCGGCTTCGGTCGGCGCGCAAACGCTTGACCGGCAATGTGCGTCGGGCCTGATGGCGATCGCCACGGCCGCCAAACAGATCATGTGCGACGGGATGCAGGTCGTGGTCGCGGGTGGCCAGGAAAACATCTCGGCGGTACAGACACGCTACTTCGAGTGGACGCGCGCCGACCAGGATCCCAACGTGCTGGCCGTGCAACCCGCCGCCTACATGCCGATGCTCGAGACCGCCGAGTTCGTTTCCCGCAAGTACGGGATCGCTCGCGACGTGCAGGATCAGTACGCGCTCGATTCCCAGCTTCGCACTGCCGCCGCACAAAAGGAAGGCCGCTTCTCGAACGAAATCGTCCCGATCACGACGCAGATGCTGGTCGTCGACAAAGCGACCGGCGAAACGTGGCGGAAGGAAGTCACGCTCACGCAGGATGAGGGGAATCGCCCCGGCACGACGCTCGAATCGCTTGCCTCCCTCGCACCGGTGGTTGACGGTGGCGTGGTGACCGCCGGGAACGCAAGCCAGCTTTCGGACGGTGCAAGCGCCTGCGTCCTGATGAACGGCAAGACCGCCGAACAGATCGGCGCAACGCCCCTCGGCATCTATCGCGGCATGACCGTCGTCGGCAATGCGCCCGAGGAGATGGGCATCGGTCCCATCTACGCGATCCCCAAACTCCTGAAGCTTCATGGCCTGACAGTCGACGACATCGGACTGTGGGAGCTCAACGAGGCATTTGCCTGCCAGGTACTGTACTGCCGCGACAAGCTGGGAATCGATCCGGCCCGATACAACGTCAACGGCGGCAGCATTTCGATCGGCCATCCGTACGGGATGACGGGCGCCCGTCTGGTCGGACACGCGCTGATCGAAGGCAAACGACGCGGCGCGCGCTACGTCGTCGTATCGATGTGCGTGGGTGGCGGCATGGGGGCGGCCGGCTTGTTCGAAGTGGTCTGACGCAACGCGCCTTCACCCGCAGAACGAATGGGCGACAGCCCCGCGCCTGCGGGCCCTGCATACCTTTCGGGGGATGCTTGAGCGGACCTTATGTCGCCGGCGCGCCTGATGCACCATCGCACCAGGCGCGCGGCGAGCGACGGACTTTTTCCGTGATGCCATTCGCGCGCCGGTTCGGAGACGGGTGATGCCGACCGCTCGACCTTCCGGCATCACCTCGGTCGATCACGTCAATGGTTCGACACCCGCAACTCGCGCCGAAGGATCTTCCCGACGTTGCTCTTCGGCAGGCTGTCGCGAAACTCGATGCTTTTCGGGCGCTTGTAACCCGTCAACTGGCCTTTGCAGAACGCCATCAGGTCTTCGAACGTCAGCGCCGGATCTTTCCTGACCACGAACAGCTTGACGGCCTCTCCGGAATGCTCGTCGGGTACGCCGATGGCCGCGACCTCGAATACACCAGGGTGGTTGGCCACGACCTCTTCGATCTCGTTCGGGTAGACGTTGAAACCGGACACGAGGATCATGTCCTTCTTGCGGTCGACGATTCGCACGAAGCCCGCTTCGGAGATCGACGCAATGTCACCCGATCGGAAGAAGCCGTCCGCGGTCATCACCTTCGCGGTCTCGTCCGGCCGCTGCCAGTAACCCGCCATTACCTGCGGGCCACGAATGCACAGCTCTCCGGCTTCGCCGGGCGGCAATTCGTTGCCGTCGTCGTCCCGGATCGACACTTCCGTGGAGGGCAACGGCAGGCCGATGGTGCCGTTGAACTCACTACCGGTCACGGGATTGATCGCGACGCAAGGTGACGTCTCGGACAGCCCGTATCCGTCGATGATCGCCGCGCCGGTCATCTCCTTCCAGCGCCTTGCGACGGCTTCTTGCGTGGCCATCCCGCCACCGCTGGCCAGCAGCAGATTGGAGAAATCGAGGCGCGAGAATTCAGGATGATGGAGCATCGCGTTAAAGAGCGTGTTGACGCCCGGAAGATTCGTGACCTTGTATCCCGAGAGCGACTTGATCATCCCCCCGATGTCCCGCGGATTCGGCACCAGTATGGAAAGCGCACCCATGTGAATCGTCAACAGGCAGCAAACATTGAGCGCAAAGATGTGATAAAGCGGAAGTGCAGCAACCGTGATGAGCTGCGTCACGTCAGGGCGCAAATCGCGAGCCGGTTTGAGCCAGACGTCCGACTGCAATACATTCGCGACGATGTTCCGATGCAACAGCGTCGCGCCTTTCGACACCCCGGTTGTCCCGCCCGTATATTGGAGAAAAGCGACATCGTCCGGCGACTGGGGAGCTGGTACGAATTTGCCCCGACTTCCCTCCTCGATCGCGTCGTCAAATGTCGTATACGGGCTCGGCTTCTGTTCCGCGCCGGAAGCGCTGCCCTGCGCGGCAAGCAGAACATGCTTCACCTGCGTGTGCGCAAGGATTGCATCCAGCGTTGCCGTGCAGCCGTCGAGAATGACGATCGCCTCCGCGCCGCTGTCATTCAACTGATGTTGCAGCTCGCGGGGCGTATAGAGCGGGTTGACGTTGACGACAACGTAACCGGCGCGCAGGACTGCACAAATCGAGATCGGGTACTGCAACACATTCGGCATCATGATGGCAACCCGCGCACCACGCTCGAGCCCGCGTGACTGCAGCCACGCGGCCAGTGCTCCGGACATCCTGTCGAGTTCACCATAGGTGATCTGCTTTCCATCGCACGCAAATGCCGGCTTCGCGTGAAACCTGCTGAAGCTTTGTTCGATCAACGCACTGATGTTTCGATACGCGCTTGAATCAAGCTCTGCCGGAACCCCCGGCGGATAGGCATCAAGCCAGATCCTTTCCATACCCAATCTCCTCTGTCCCGTTTGAATAATTGCGCGACGCACATCCCCTCATCACGCGCGTGAACAAGCCGGGACGCCTCGAACCAGCGAGATTCATCCCTCGTCGCAACGATATGGCTGCGTGGTCGACCGACAGTCAGCGACGCCGCGGATCACGTTGTCGGCAGACAGCTGGCGGGCGACTGCCACCATCCTGTTTGTTTCGCCTCCATCGCACCCTGCCTGGCAGGCAAATTCATGCCCCCCGAGACGCGACTTCCGAGTCAGGGGGCCACATCCAAACTGGTCAATTGATATGGTCATTTGACCATACAGGGAAACTTGCGGCAACTTGGTAGTTGCACGAGGCTGCGACGCGGGACTTGTCGATGCCATACTCGAACCGAAACACGGGTCATCGGTGTTGAAGTGCGTAGAGGTTGCTCGTGGCTTCCGTCAAAACGCACATCGTGTACGTTTATTCAGCCCATGCAGGACGACAGCCGTGACGCTTAGAAGCGGTGACGCAGGCCAACCGTTGCCGCAGTCTGGCTGACCTTCGAGCTCGGGAACGCATTGATATCGCCGTTGTAGATCGACGAACCCAAACCGGCGCCCTTCGTACCACGCTGATACACCATCTGAGCGTAGACGTCCGTCCGCTTCGACAGGAAGTAGTCGGCTTGCACGCCGAACTGATTCCAGTGCGTGCTGCTGCTGTTCAGTTTTGCATTCGTATACGTATAGGCTGCGCCCAGGCCGAGAGCCGGCGTCAGGTTGTACTTCGCGTTGATTTCGTAGTTGTCGGCGCGCAGCGTACCCGCACCGTTCGTCTGGTTGTCGACGCGCGATTGCGTCCATGCCGCGCCAACCAGTGCCGGGCCAAATGCATACGTTGCCGCGATGCCATACGTGCGGCTGCGGCCCTGGATTCCGTATGCAGTGCCATTGGTCGAATCGACGGTCGGGTTCACTGCGCCCGTCGCGGACAGACCAGCGTTGTTCGCTTGCGAGTAAGCCGCACCCACCTTCAGGCCTTCATACTGGTACGACACACCGCCGCTATATGCGCGGTTGTTCGCAAAGTTCGTGCTGTTCGAGAGCGAGTACGTGCCACCGAATTGCAGGCCGGCATAGTTCACGCTCGTGTACTTGATCGTATTGTTCAGCGCGACATCGCCGTTCGTGCTCAGGCGGTCATTGTTCAGCGGATGCGCGAAGTACGTGCCGCCCCACGAGCCCGTTGCCGTCAGCGGCGCCAGGTAGTCTTGCGTCGCGTCGTACTGCTTGCCCAGCGTGACCGTGCCGTATTGGCTCGACAGGCCGACGAATGCCTGGCGGTTGAACATGCCGCCGTTGCCGTTCGCGAACTTGCCGTTACCGAGGTTGAAGCCGCTTTCCAACGTGAAGATTGCCTTCAGGCCACCGCCGAGATCTTCCGAGCCACGCAGGCCGAAACGGCTCTGGTCGATGCCCGAACCCATCGAAAAGCGCGACTTGCCCTGGCCCGATGCGTTCTGGACATTGCTTTGGTAGGTGATGCCTGCGTCCAGCACGCCATACAGCGAGACGCTGCTTTGCGCGTGTGCGACGGTAGCAAACGATGCTGCAACTGCTGCAGCGATCAGAGTCTTGTTCATTCGTGAAGCTCCATTCAAAAAGAGGCAGGTCTCGCGACCTCATTCATAAACGGCCGGCAACCACCAACCGCCGGGAGGACCTTGTCCTGTTGGTCACACCCGGGTTTCCAATGCGCCCGCATTGACGAGCGCCAAAAGGCCAGGCCACCCGTCTCAGCATTTCCCGGGCGCATCGATGGCGCCGGAACCGAAGAGCTTCCGGCTCCAGCCGGACAGCCTGTCGCTGAACAGCAGTTCGTACAGCACCGGCACCATGCCGAGCGTGATCAGCGTCCCGAGCAGCAGCCCGCCCATGATGGTGACGGCCATGCCGGTCCACAGCGTGCCGGCGAACAGCAGCAGCGGAATCAAGCCGGCGATGCAGGTCAGCTTGGTCATCACGATCGGCCGCAGGCGCGCCACGGCCGCCGCGACGACCGCTTCGCGGCGCGATTTGCCGGCCGCCAGCTCGACCTCGATACGTTCCAGCAGCAGCACCGCGTTGTTGACGATGATCCCGGCCAGCGACAGCAGGCCGAAGTTCGCCATGAAGCCCAACGGTTCGCGGGCGATGATCAGCGCGGGCCCGACGCCGATCATCGCGAACGGAATGATCCCGACGATCAGCAACAGCTTGCGGAACGAGCCGAACTGCCAGATGAACAGCACCAGCATCGCGACCACCGCATGCGGCAAATACTCGCTGAGCGCCACGTTGGCCTCGGCGGACTCCTCGATTTCGGCGCCCAGCTCGATCCGGTACCCCGGCGGCAACGCGATCCGGCCGATGGCCGGCGCGAGCTGATCGACCGCCTGCTGCGCGGTGCCGTGGGCATTGCGGCCCTTCACGGTGAGCGTGCGCATCAGGTCGCGGCGTCGAATCGTCGACGGCTCGGTATTCAGCGTGACCGTCGCAACCGCGGACAGCGGAACCGGCGCGCCGCCCGCAGCCGGATGGATCAGCGTATTGGCGAGATCTTCCGGCCGGGCGCGCTCGGCTTCCGCGCCGCGCACGACCAGCGGCACCAGCGTATCGCCGTCTCGCAACACCGACACGTTGACGCCGGTATACCGCGTGGCCAGCGCCGTCGAGATGTCCTCGCTGCTGACGCCCAGGCGCCGTGCCTTGTTCTGGTCGATCTCGACGTCGACACGCGGCACGCGCGGCCCCCAGTCGTCGTGGATCTGCACGATGCCCGGCTGCGTATGCAGCGCGGCCTGGATCTTGCTGCCGATCTCGCGCAGCACGGCTTCGTCGGGACCGGACACGCGATAAGCCACCGTGCCGGCGTCGTGGGCGCTGCGCGAGAAGCGCTTCGCATCGGTTCGCACCTCGGGATGGTGTTGCGTCATCCACGCCTGGGTTCGTGCGATCACGGCGTCGAGATCCTGCGGCTTCGCGACGCTGACCGTGACGTAGCCGATATGCGACGCAGGCAGCGGCGGATTGAGCACCAGGACGACACGCGGACCGCCGTCGGCGACATAGCCGATGCTGGTCGTCACCTCGGGATTGCGCTTGCGATCGTCGAGCCAACGGCTCAGGTCGCGGACCACGTCGCGCGTGAGCCGTGCATCGCTCCCGGGCTGCAGCTCGAGTTCGACCTGGAACTGCGGCCGGTCGGAAGCCGGCAGGAACCCGGCCGGACGCGTGGCCAGGATCGCGAGCGCGCCGACCAGCAAGGCCGTCATCACGACCAGGAACCGCCCCTTGTGGTCGAGGACGCGGCGAATCAGGCGGGCATAGGCACCGTAGAAGCGGCTTTGCTTGACCGTCGCGTCGGCATCGTGCTCGTGCGCTTGGCCTTCGCCGTGATGGCCGGATTTCAGGAAGAAATAGCAAAGCAGCGGTGTCACCGTCAGACAGAGCAGCCACGACCCGAGCAGCGACAGCGTGAGCACGACCACGAGCGGGCGCAGGTATTCGTTGGTGGCGGTGTCGCCGAAGAAGAACGGCGAGAACGCGAAGATGATGACCAGCGATGACGTCAACAGCGGGATCGCGAGCGTGCGGCCTGCTTCGATGCACGCGTGACGGCGCTCCTCGCCCGCGGCGAGGCGGCGTTCGACGTCCTCCGCGATCACGATGCCGTTGTCGACCAGCAAGCCCAGCGCGATGATGATCGCGGCCATCGACACGATGTGCAGTTCGATGCCCAGCGAGCGCATCACGAGCAGCGTGGCCAGGATGGTCAGTGGCACGATACCGCCCACGACGACACCGGCGCGCCAGCCGAGGAACAGCACGACGACGATCATCACGATCACGATCGTCTCGATCATCACCTGGTTCATGCGGCCCATTTCCCGCTCGACCACGTCCGCCTGGAAGGTCACGTAGTCGAGCGAAAAACCGGCGGGCAACTGCTGCTTCAATTCGTCCAGACGCGCGCGCAGCGCCTGGCCGACCGCCTTGACGTTCTGGCCTTTGCGCATCGAGATGCCGAGGACGACCGCGTCTTCGCCGCGGAAGATCGCCGCGGACTCGGGCGGATCGACGGGCCGGACCTGCACCTGGGCGATGTCGCCCAGGCGCACGGTGCCCGGCGCGGCTTCCGCGCGCGCGCCGGCCGGCGGCACGGTGAGCGTGAAATCCTGCAGCGCCTGCAGCGAGCGGATTTCGCCGGAGCTGACGACCGCGCTGTTCAGGCCCGACACCACGAGCCGGCCACCGGACTGCACGACGTTCTGCTTCTGCAGCTGTTGCATGACCGACGCAGCGGACAAATGCAGCCCCGCCATTCTGGCGCGGTCGAATTCGATATAGACGCGCTCCTCCTGCAGGCCATGAAAGCTGACGCCCTGCACGCCGGGCACGCGATACAGCCCTTCGCGCAGCAGCTTCAGCGGTTCCCGCATCTCGCTCATCGAAAACCCGGGCGCGGTCACCGCGATGGACGCGATCGCCACGCGACCGAAGTCGTCGTCGATCTGGGGAGGCAGCGTGCCGGCCGGGAACAGCGGCACCGCTTCGTCGACCTTCGCGCGCATGCGCTGCAACACCGGCATCAGTGCATGCACGTCTTCACGCAACGAAACCTGGAGGATCACGCTGCCGTCACGCACGGTGCTCGTGACGTGCTTCAGTTCGTTCAATTGACGCAGGCGCTCTTCCAGCGGCCGGGCGACGAGCTGCTCCATCCGCTCGGCCGGCACGCCGGGGTTCGCGACGAATACCAGCGCGTCGCGAACGGTCGTGGAAGGCTCTTCCTGGGACGGGAACGTGAGGAAGGTGAACGCGCCGGTCACGAGAATCAGCAACGCGACGAAGAAGGTGAGCCGGCTGGAATTGAGTGCGGCCTGGGTCAGCTTCACGAGCGCGCTCCCTGCAGAATGGTCTGCGCCCGATACGTGACGACGGACTGGCCCTCGTTCAGGACGGCCGTCCCCGCGACCACCACCTGCTCGCCGGCGCGCAGGCCTTGCGTCACGGCGACGCGCCCACCCGGAAGCAGGTGCCCGTCCGTGCGGATCGCGCGACGCTTCAGCGTCTGGCTGGCGCCGTCGATGACGAAGACGCTGCCTCGGCCGGCTTCCGTGCCGGCCATGACGGCCGCCGCCGGCAGCGTGATGTCATGCGCCTCGCCGCGCGGCAGCGCGACGGACAGCACGCCGCCACTGCGCAGCCCGGAAGGGGTGCCCTGGACCCGGAAGATGGCTTGCACCAGCGAGCCGTTGTCGCTCCGGCCGGACAGCCGTTCCATGGTCAGCGTCACGCGATCCGTGCCGCTGACCGCGTGGGCTTCGGCGCCGGGCGACAGCGTCGCCGCGATCGTGTCCGGCAGCATCACGACGGCTTCCAGCGCGCGGCCGGCTTCCATCTGCAGCACGCTCTGGCCTGCGGCGACATCCACGAACGGCTGGACCTGACGGGCCACGATTTCGCCGTCGAACGGGGCCGTGATGCGCGTGAACGCGAGATCGCGCCGGGCGCTCGCCACCGCGGCCTCCGCGACACCCAGCTGGCTCGCGGCCTGCTGATGCGACGCCTGTGCGGCCTGCAACGCGGGCGCGGAAATGATTCCGTCGCGGGCGAGTTCCTCCTGCTGACGCAGGTGGGTGCGACGCTCGGCCAGGGTCGCGGCGGCGGCGGCACGATCGGCCGTCGCCTTGTCGAGCCGCCAGCGTGCCGGCGCCTCGTCCAGTCGGGCGAGCACCTGCCCGGCCCGGACACGATCGCCCACGTCGACCAGCATCGCGACGACGCGGCCCGGCGACTCGAAGCCGAGGTCGGTGCGCTGGCGCGCGCGAAGCGTCGCGACGAAGGTGTCGGCATGCGCCTGGCCGGCACCGCCGGCCACTTCGACCTTGACGGGCCGCGGTACGTCGGCAACCGGCGCGGCGGATGGGTGGCATGCCGACAGCAGCGTTGCCGAGACGAGCGCGCAGAGTACCAGCCTGCCCGCTTGAGGCATGGAACGGGAATGCATCGTAAAACCTTCGAAATGAATGAGGGAGCTCAGGGAAGCTTGCGAATCGCGCTTTCCAGCGTGTCGCGCAACACTTGGCGCTGCTCCGGCGTAAACCGGTGCAGGTTGAGCACTTCGAGCAGGGCGATGCCGTCGAGGGCGACGACCAGCGCGAGCACCTGCCCCGCATCGGGGCCGCTTTGCGCGACCCGTGCATAGCTGCGCGAGTAGAAATCCCGCACGGGACCGGCCAGATGCGGATACAACGACGTGGCGGCCAGCAGGTTGGCCAGCAGCAGGCGGCGGTCTTCCGGCATGTCGAAGGTCAGCTTCGACAGCTCGGCCAGCGACGACTTCAACGGCTTCGCGGAATCGTCCGCCTCACGCGCGTCACGTGCCTCCTGCGCCCGCAGGTCCAGCATGTCCAGTTCGCCGACCACCCGCTCGATCAGCGCAGCCAGCAAGTCGTCGCGCGTTTTGAAATGGTAGACAAGGCCTGCTTTCGTGACCTTCGCGGCAGCGGCCACGGCTTCAATGGTCAGGTTCTGGATACCCTGGCTGGCCACGAGCTCGGCCGCGGCATCGAGAAGACGGTCGCGTGAACTGCTGCGGCCGGCTCGTCGCTCGGAAGTCGACATGGTGCATCTCCTTGGGATTGAAACTAAACTATACGTACAGTATAGTTTCACGAACTCCATGTCAAGACTCAAGGTAAATCCATGACGACCGTTGTTTCCCGCCCTGCTCACGCACACCGAGCGCTGACCTGTCTTGCACTTGTCGCGACACTCGCATTCGGAGGCTGTGCGACCGCCCCGCCCAGCCAAGTCGCCACGACGCCCGCCGTTGCGGCGCCCTCGCAATGGGCCGAGACATTGCCCGGGAATCAGGGCACCGTCGGCGACGCGTGGTGGCGTGATTTTGGCGATCCGGTGCTCGATCGCCTGGTGGACAGCGCGCTCGATGCCAATCGCGACCTGAAGGTCGCCGCGGCGCGCCTCGCGCAGGCGCGCGCGCTCGGCGACAGCGCCGAGGCGGAGCGCCGCCCGCGGCTGGATGCGATGGCCCGCGGCGAGCGCGGGCGCGAAAACAGCCTCGAGCCGCGTGCGGAGCGCAGCGGCGTCGGCTTGCGTGCCGCGTGGGAAGTCGATCTGTTCGGGCGCGGTGCATTGCTGGTGGACGCCGCACGGTCCGACAGCGATGTCGCTCGCGAGGCGCTCCGCGCGGCCCGCATCGCGCTGGCCGCGGACGTCAGTACCGCCTACTTCGAATTGCGCACGCTGGAGCGGCGCTCCGCGCTCAAGCGCGAGGCGCTCGAGGTTGCGCAAAGGCAGGCGGTCGTGGCGGCGCGCAAATTCGCCGCGGGCCAGGTGACGGCGCTGGATGTCGAACGCTGGCGTGCCGAACTGGCGCAGGAACAGGCGTCGCTTGCCCAGCTCGACGGCGAACACCGGGTGCGCTTGCATCAGCTCGCGCTGCTCGTCGGCAGCCCCCAGGCGCCCGAGCTCGGCGCGCAAGCCGTGCCGGCCGCACTGCCCGCGCCGCCCGCGACGGTGTTACCCGCCACGCTGCTCGAGCGCAGGCCCGACGTGCAGCGTCAGGCGCGTGCACTCGACGCCGCGCTCGCACGTGCCGGCGCCGCCCGGAAAGAGGTGTATCCGCGGCTCCAGATCGAGTGGGCAGGGACGAAGGAAAGGCTGGCCGCGGTCGGCGATGGCGCCGCGCCTCGCGTGGCGGTCGGCTATGGCGTGTCGGTGACGCTGCCCATCATCGACGGTGGCCGGATTCGCGCCAACGTCGCGGTGCACGATGCGCGCGCGCAGGAAGCGATGGCCGAATACGAAAAGGCCATGCTGGCCGCGCTCGTCGACGTCGAGACGAGCCTGGCCCGATGGTCCGCATCGGATCGCTCGATGCAGGAGTGGCAGCGCGCCGAGGCGGCCGGCAAGGTCGCCGCACGCAATGCGGCCAGACTGTATGACGCAGGCCAGGCCGACATGAGCGATGTGCTCGCCGCGCGCCACGCGCACCTGCGCTCTCGCGACGCGCTGGAAACGGCAATTGGCGCGCAATGGGAAGCCGCGGTCGGCTTGCGCCGCACCTTTGCGGGGGCCGTCTAGGCGGTCTGGCCGATGAGCGTCGGTCCTTCACTCATTTCGCATGCCGGGGTTCGGTACCCGCCGGCGCGGAAGCTGCAGAAGCCGCCGCCGGCACGTTCATGTACGCCGGCGCCGCCTTCGTCTTCTGTCGTACGCCCGGCGGTGGCGCGACCGGGCGCCGCTCCATGTCGGCCAGCATCTGCCCGCACGGCAACGGGCGGCTGCGGCCCGGCTGCAGCAACGCGAGCAGACTGGCGAGCGGATTCAGCAAGCCCAGCCCGACCGCGGCACCGCCACGCGCGATCAGTGCGCCCGCCTTCACCCCGACGTGCGGTTGCTTGAAGGATCCGGTGACGTACAACGGCGAGCGTAGCGATATCACCCGGAATCCCTTGGTATGGGGATGGATCGTCAGGTTCATGGTCTCGTCCCGCAGGTTCACGTTGCCGTCCATTACGATCACCGCGTCCTCGGTGTCGAGCGCGAATACGCGCGAGTCGAGCACGCCGTTGGTGACCACGAAGTCGGCCACGCCGCAGTTGATCTTGACGTCGCGTGTGCCGAACAGTTTCTCGTACACCACGTTGGCGACGTTCAGCCCCGCGGCTTCCATCAGCAAGAGGCTCACCGTACCGTCGGTCACCAGTGTCTTCACCTCCCCGTTGGAAGTCGCGGCGAGCGCCGCCGGCGAATTGCCGGTGGCCGATAACGCGGCATCGCCGTTGATCTCGCCGAGCGCCGTTTGCATCACCGGGAAGGTCGGGAACAGTTGCTTGAGTTTCAGATGCCGTGCCTGCAGCGAGAACCGCCCTTTGAGCGGTACGCCGCTGCCGTCCAGGTGGATGTTCGACGCAAGCGTCCCGCCCGCGACACCGAAGTTCAGCGGGTTGAGCGTCAGCACACCGTCATGCATCACGAGATGGGTCGACAGGTCGGTGATCGGCAGGCTCGCGGTCTTGACGATGCGCCGGCCGGTGAATCGAACGTCGGCGTCGATCTTCTTCCAGCGTTCCGTGCGAAATGTCTCGACCGGCAACGCCTTGTTCGCGGGCTGTGTGGCCGCGGCACCCCGCCGCGCCTTGCTGGCATTCGTGTCGGCGCCGATGAGCGGCGCAAGGTCGGAGAACTGCAGCAGCCTCGACTCCAGCGTACCGGACAACAACGGCCTCGGTTCGCGCGACACGTACACCAGCGTGCCGCCGAGATCGCTGCCGCCGACGCGTCCCGTGAAGTTCTCGTACTTGAAGACGTTGCCGGACTCCCGGAACTGGCCGACCAGCCGGCCGTCGGTCGCATAAGGCGAGGTTTCGGGCAGCGTGATGCCCGTGACGTCATACAGCTTGGCCATGCTGGTGCCCGCAAGCCACAGCCGGAGATCGACCGCGGCCAGGTGAGACGGGTCCGTCAGCGTGCCGACGAGCGCCAGGTGCGTATCGCCAAAGCGCAGATCGGCCTGAACCGGAAACGGGCGCTGCGCGCCCTGCACGTCCAGCAAATTGCCGATCTTGCCCGTGCCGGCGACCTTGCCCTTCTTGTAGGTCCCCTTGACGGTCCAGCCAATCGTGTAAGTGCCGACACCGGTGGAGGCCGCGGGCGCCGCACCCGCCGACGCACCCGAGGCCGCCGAGGCCGCCGCACCCGGTGCGGCAGCTGCGGGGGCGTTCGATACCGCGGCCGGCCCTGATGCAGCCGGGGCGATTGCGGTGCCTGATGTCGTCGCTGCCGCATGCGAAGCAGCGGCCAACGCTTGCGAAGCCGCCGCCGATGCGCGTGACGCCGCTTCGGCACCCGACGCCGGAACCACCGGTTGCGCCGAACCGGCGTGGGCCTGGGCCGCGAGCTTCTTTTGACCTGCCGGCCCGACTGCCTTTGCCGATTCGTGGTGCGCCAGCGCCTCCTGCTGTTTCATCACCGCGCCGAACGGAATCGGCTGGCCGAGCGTGTCGATCACCGCGCTCAGATCGAATTGCTTCTGCTGGTCGTAGTAGCCGAGATTGCCCTGGGAAAACGCGATTTCATGCAGGTCGAGCGTCCATCGTCCCGGCTGAGCGGGCTGCTTGAACTTGAACGTCCAGTTGACTCGCCCGTCCTTCAGGCGTTCGAGGTCGACGGACGGATTGACCAGGTCGATTGCCGGAATCACGATGCGGCGTGCTATCAGCGGCAGCGCCTCGACCTCGAAACTGATCGCGTCCAGCGTGACGAAATACTGCGTGCGCGCCCAGTCGGGGTTGGCGATCGTGACATTGCGTGCGACGAATCGTGGCCAGGGCACCCATGCGCGCCAGCCGTGCTCGCTCGCCGGCCGACGCCACCCGACATGCAGGTCGCCGTTGATGGCGAACTGCCGTCCGATCGCGTCCGACACCTTGTCGTCGATCCAGGGCCGGGCTCGATTCCAGTCGAACGTCACGATGACGATCACCAGCGCGGCAAGCGCCAGGGCGACGCTCACGACGAGCCACGCGGCCGCCTTGCCGACGCTGTGGCCGATGTGCATTGCTCACTCCCCGAGTTTGCTGCCCGGTATCCAGCAATGCGCGTTCCTGAATACAGGCGCCTTCCGCCAGATGGCGTGCCGGGAATTCGAAAATGGGGTTCGCACGACTTTTCAGTCGTCGATCTTCGCAGTAACGTTCCGGATCGACTGCCCCCTGCCGCGCGCGGCAGGGGCAGTGGCAAGCTTGTCCGGCGCGAGAAGCGGGTGCCTGCTGCAGCGCTTCCCGCATTCGTGGGATTTCGATCGGGAGGATCAATGGATCGTCGCCATTTCCTCAAGTCGTCGGCTTTTTTTACCATTGCGGCTGCAACCGTCGCCGTCACGCACGATGTTTCACCGGCGGCGTTGCCGGGCAGCCCGGTGCGCAAGAACCTCCATCGATTCCCGCAAGGTGTAGCAAGCGGTGATCCGCGCGATCGCTCCATCGTGTTCTGGACGCGATGCGTTCCGGTATCCGGCGGCGTGCAGCACGATGGAAAAGGTGTCCCGCACGCGGTACCGCTGCGACTCGAAGTGTCGGCACTGGCGGATTTCTCGACGCTCGTCGCCAGCGTCCCGATGCGGGCGCTGGCCACCTACGACTTCACCGTGCGCGCGAAGGTGACGGCGCTCTCGCCGAAGACCGCCTACCACTACAGGTTCATCACCGGCGACGACGTCAGCATGACGGGTGTCGCGCGCACGGCGCCGGCGGCAAACGAGGCCAACGAACAGGTTCGCTTCGCGTGGCTCACCTGCCAGGACTGGAGCGTCAACCACTGGCAAGCGATGACGCTGCTGGCCGACGAGCGCGACCTCGATTTCGTCGTGCACGTGGGCGACTACATCTATGAAACGGTCGGGACCTCTCCCCCCGGCCGTGCCGAGCCGGCGCATCGTCCGCTGCACCTGAGCGGCGGCAAGCTGCTCGCGGACGGCCGCGCGTATGCCGAGACGCTCGAAGACTACCGGACGCTCTATCGCACCTATCGGACCGATCCGCGCCTGCAGACGCTGCACCAGCGCCTGCCGATGATTGCGATCTGGGACGACCACGAATTTTCCGACGACTGCTGGCAGGACCATCAGGTCTACACCAACGAGGAGCGGCAGGAAACCCGGCGGCGCCGCAGCGCCAGTCGCGCGTGGGCGGAGTACATGCCGGTGGATTGGGACGACGTGCGCTTCGAGCCGGACAATCCGTCGTACACGAACATTCGCATCTATCGCGATTTTCGTTTCGGCATGCTGATGCATCTGGTGATGACGGACGAGCGGCTGTATCGCGACGACCACGTCGTGAGCGAAGCCGCTATCGCACGTGCGCACGGGCACGACCCGGTGCACGGTGACGACGCGGCCGGCTCGCGCTACTTCGTCAAGCAGGACATGCTGCAACGTGACGAGGCGCGCGACACCCGGCAGCTCGGCCGCCCGCCGTCGATCCTCGGTCCGGAACAGACACGATGGTGGAAAACCTTGATGAAGGACTCGCCGGCAACCTGGAAGGTATGGGGCAACGAAGTGATGTTGAACCGTCTGTGGTTCGTGATGCCAGGCGCACCCGGGACACCGGCGGCCCGCCTCGTGGTGGATTGCGACGCATGGGACGGCTATCCCGCGCACAAGCACGAACTGCTCGCTTACTTGAGGGAGCACGGGATCCGTAACGTCGTCGCGATCACCGGAGACCTGCATGCCTTTCAGGGCGGCGTCGTGCGGGACGATCCCGATCCCGCGACGGGGGTGCCGGTCATCGTCGATTTCGTCTGCGCCGGCATCAGCAGCATGTCCTTCTATTCCTACCTGAAAGCCGCGTGGAACGGTACACCGCTCGCGTCGATCGCGGCGACCCCAGCCAGACTCGACCGCTTCCTGATGGCGAACAACCCCGATCTGTGCCACGCCGACCACGACGCGCAGGGTTATGCGTCGGCCATCGTCACACCGGAATACTTTTCCGTCACGTTCAACAAGGTGAAGCCGTTGAACCCGGACGGCACCGCGCCCGCGGACGCACTGCTTGGCCGCACGCGATTGACGGTGCCCCGGGATTCAGTCGAGGTACGCGTCGAACCTATCTAGACTCCGATGCGGCGCGTCAGTGGAAATGTCCGCCGAAAAGCCCGAGCAGTCCAATGACGATCAGGTAGATTGCAACGATGTAGTTCAGCAGGCGCGGTACCACCAGAATGAGAATCCCGGCGATCAGCGAGACCAATGGGCTCCAGTTCGTGAATGTGTGCATGGCGTTGCCCTCATGACAATAGATCGCGAAATCGCTGAGTGAAGCGCCTCTCGAGCAGGCGATCTGAACGACAGACATTCGTCGTGCAGCGTTCGTTGGCGGACCGGAGCGATTTCCGTGCCTGGCTCAGCATGCGAGCCGCCGTGAAAATATGCGAGCCGCCGTGAAAATACCGGCATGCCTTCGCGCAATGGCGTTCGCACATCTCACGGCGCTTCGTCTTGCAGAAGGCGTAACGCGCCGCGATGTCGGGACAGAATTGACAAGCGCTTGAAAAATCGTCCGCGGATCGGCCGAGGTCCGGTCGTGTGCGCCCGACCGGGCACGGGATGGATGGCTCGCTTCGTGCATGGGCGCCTCCGACGAGCGAGCAACTTGCGTGCCCGATCGCGTGGCTTGCGCCGCTCCTATTTTGCAGAGGATGTCAAAGCAACACCATGAGCCGCCTCCGAGCATGTCTGCTCAAAACAGTACAAGCCACTTTTTAAAATCGAGTATCACGCGTTGAGCCGCTCGACCATCGGCTTGAGTCAAAACCGGCTCGTTCCCGACATTTGCGACGCTAGCGTTCTCGCGCAGCGAGTCCGGGCCCATCACCAACGACGCGCGTTCGATTCGGTACAGGCGTGACACGCGTCCGGCGACTTTCTACACCATTCAAATGCGACGGGTTAACCATGATCGACCGTCGAAAAACGCCATGTTAACTTCCTCGATCATACGACTTGGTCAATTGACCTGATTCGTCACGAATACGGCAGCTCAGCGGAAAGCCTGGTGAATGACGCCATGTCCGTCGCCTCTGGATCTGGAAACAGATACTGAACCACCCGGAGGTCGCGACAACGTCGCGAACAACGTGCGCATTCCGTCAACTGGCGTGAAAGGAACGTATGGCAGATGGCGAAGGTATATTCAGTCAAATGACTCAGTCAAAAACTCGACTTGATGTCTGGATCACACCCGAATCAGAACGTGATGCCGCGTCTGATTTACCCGTCCACGCAACTTTGAGGCAAACATGAACGCAAATATTCAGAACATTCAGGGCTCCCTCCCTACCGTCCCCAAGCAGACCAGCGCGCAAGAAATCGTGTCGCTCATGAATCAATATGGTGGAGTCCGGATCAAGAACTATCTGACCCAGGAGCAGGTCGCGAACATCAACCGTGAGGTCGATGCGCCGCTCGAGCGGCTTCGCGAGGGGTCGTCGCACGATAACGAACTGATCAAGGAATTCCACGGCACCTATACGAAGCGCCTGACGAACATGGTCACGCACAGCAGGACTTTCGGAGACGTACTGGACGACGATCTCTTTCATGAACTCGGCGAGGTGCTCTACCGTGAAGAGTCCGGCGACTGGTGGCTTTCGACCGCGCAGGTCATCGACATCGGCCCAGGCAACACGGCACAGATGCTGCATCGCGATGTCGGCAATTTTCCGCCCCTGTGCGCGCTCGGAGTCAACGGGCCGACGGTGTTCACCAATCTCATGATTGCCCTGACGCGCTTCACCGAGGAAAACGGTGCCACCCGAATTATTCCGGGGAGCCAGAACTGGGACGAGGACTACTTCGACAGCAAGGGCACGCCCGACATGACCATTGCCGCCGAGATGGACGCCGGCGACGCATTGCTGTTCAGCGGCAAGGTGATCCACGGTGGCGGCGCAAACGTGACGAAGAACGAGCGCCGACGCGGGCTCACGATTCCGATGCAACCGTCCTACCTGACGCCGGAGGAAGCGTATCCGTTCATCGTCGAGATGGACACCGTGCGACGCCTGTCGAAACGCGTCCAGCGAATCATCGGCTTCCGCTCGCAATATCCCGCCGGCACGCCGGGCCTGTGGCAAGTCGACTACGACGATATCGCCACGCACCTCGGCCTCTGAGCCGCGAACAGGCGCACGCATCGGTCCGGGAGGGTTGATCCCCTCCCCCGGATTCCCTGATGCACGTGCGCGGGCCACGACAGCATCGCCACCCGCGAGACACCCCATGAAGATCGACCTGACGAATCGCGTTGCGACCGTGACCGACGACCAGGTCGCTCACCAGTTCGCCCAACGCCAAGAATCGACTTTCTATTGCACCTCATCCAACTCAGGAGCGTGATCATGGTGAAGCGTTTATTTGTCGCAATCTCTCTCGTTGCCGGGCTCCTTCTTGTATTAAGCCCGGGATTCATGGTCCTCTACCATATCGAGCACTACGACTCGAGCCAATAGCCTCCACCTGGAAAGATCGAACATGCCGGCGTTGCCTTGCATGCGGATCGTATCGAACACGATCCGCGTACCGCATGGCTCGTGCTTCGATCGGCGGCTTTCTGTCTCGAACCGGCCCGACGGTTAGCGGGTCCATGCATCGAGGACGCGCGGGCCCGCGCGCTGCGGATACTTCCGACTGCGTCGATCAGTCTGCCCCTGCCATGCATGCACCGCGGGCCTGAATACGCCCGTACGCACCGCGCTCTCCCGCTGCGAAGCCTTCTGGCGGAAGTACACCGCCGCCTAGTCAGCATCCCCACCTTGATCGCCCTGCCTCCCTGCTCGAAGGTTGAACGGGGATTGTCCTTATGCGGATCAGATAGCGACGTCGCGCAGCGCACGCCGGCGAATTGCCGCTGCTCGACTCGCCTCCCCCATTGCCGTGGCATGCCGAGCGAGACGTTGAGCCACCGCCGTGCGGGACTAGTGGAAAACGCCAATTTCCGTCTGGATGACATTTGTAGACACTAGACTTGGTCACATGACCAAGTCTAGAAAAGCGACGGCAGAGGCCCAAGCGGGTGACGCAGCGACGCTGCATTCGCGACGCGAGGCCGGACAGCGCGTTGATCCAACGACGGGACGCGAGATTTCGGAAGCAGCATTCTCCAAATTCCGGGGTTCGAATACTTGGTCACGTGACTCAGTCAAAAGACTTGATACCGGGTCGGACGTTCCCAGAACGAATTTTTCACAAGGAGTCGAGCATGGACAGGCTGGCAAGGAAGAACGAGTGGTTCGCAAGAGCCGAAAAGGTCATCCCGGGCGGGATGTACGGTCACCAGAGCGTCAAGTACCTGACGGAAGATTTCCCGTTGTACTTTGCGAAAGCGAAAGGTACCCATCTCTGGGACGTCGACGGCAACAAGTACATCGACTACGTGTGTGGCTACGGCACGAACCTGTTCGGCTACGGCAACGAGCGGATCGAGCAGGCCGCTGCCCTCCAGTTGCAGAAGATCGACACGGCGACGGGCCCCAGCGAGGTGATGGTTCAGCTTGCCGAGGCGCTCACGCAACAGGTCAGCCACGCCGATTGGGCGATGTTCTGCAAGAACGGCTCGGACGCCACGTCGATGGCCATGGTGATCTCGCGCGCCTATCGCGAGAAGCGCAAGATTCTCGTTGCGCGCGGCACGTACCATGGTGCGTCCCCGTGGAACGTGCCCTATACGACGGGGATCACCAAGGAAGACCGGGCTCACATCGTCTACTTCGAGTACAACGATATCGAGAGCCTCAATGCGGCCGTCAAGAGCGTCGACGGTGACGTAGCGGCCATCTACGCAACGCCCTTCCGGCACGAAGTGCTCTACGATCAGTTTTTCCCGTCGATCGAGTACGCGAAGGAATGCCGTCGCCTCGCGGACGAGCAGGAAGCGCTTCTGGTCGTCGACGAGGTCCGCACGGGGCTGCGCCTGTCGCGTGATTGCACGTGGTCGGACTGGGGCGTGCACCCGGACCTCAGCTGCTGGGGCAAGGCCATCGGCGGCGGCTATGCGATCGCGGCGGTGCTCGGTTCGGACAAGGCACGAGAGGCTGCGACGAACATTTTCGTCACGGGCTCCTACTGGCTCTCGGCCGTGCCGATGGCCGCGGCCATCGAAACGCTGCGCCTGGTACGAGAAACGGACTACCTCGAACACACCAAGCGATTGGCGGACAAGCTGCGCGCCGGCATCGCCGAGCAAGCCGAGCGGCATGGCTTCGAACTCAAGCAGACCGGGCCGAGCGTCATGCCCCAGATGCTGTTCGCGGGTGACGACGAGCTCGTGTCGCGCGGCCGGGCGTGGACGTCGGAAGTCATCAAGAACGGTGCCTATCTCCACCCGTGGCACAACATGTTCTTCACGGCGAGCCATACCGACGAAGACATCGCGCGTACGCTCGAAGCGACCGAGGTCGCATTTGGCGCGATCAAGCAGAAGGCGGTTGCAGTGAGCCGCCTGGATATTCTGGATACCGTGCAGCGTTGATGCCGGATGTTGGATGAGCCTTCGGCCTGCGGCCGAAGGCTGTATTGCCGAGTGCATTCGCCCCGCGTCAAAACCCTGAGCGGCCGCGCGGGCAATCGATACGCCCGGCTTCAGGCAAGGCTCGATCCACTCCCGAACCGCATCTTCGTCAAGTTCCAGTCGGCCATCTCGTCCGCGGCCGATCGGCATTCTGCTTCGAAGGTCTTGTATCTTCGTCGTCAAGGCCCGAGCGCATGTGTCCACGCGGACACTTTGTCTCAGACCTTCTTTCCCTCGTAGACGAGGTTTCGGTCGTCGACGACTCGGTCAGTCGCCGGCGCGGAAGATCGCCGGCTGGACGTTGGTGAAGTTCGGCACATCGCCGACCACCTCGGCTGTTCCGGCCGAGGCCAGCGCGGCGTCGATTCCGGCCTGCTCGCTGAAACGCAACACGGTTACGCATGCATCGGGCTGCGGCCCCGGCGCCGGAAACAGGATCTCCGCCGATTGCAGGCCAAACTCTCCCCAAGCTGCCCGTACCAGCGAGATATGCGTTGCACGATAGTACTCGCGATCAAATTTCATACCCTCTACTGTGGGATAACGCACGATCAAGGTAGCCATATCCGTTCTCTCGGATGAAGATATAAATACATTCCCGAAGGAACGCGACAATTACTGCGGCTTTCGCTCCAGGCGGCCAAGGGTATAACCTCGAGGCAGATTCCCTTCCTTTTCCTGCACCCTTTCCAGCGCACAATAGGCGTAATACAACGAAACCGACATATAAGACCACGACAGCAATGCGAATATATAGAAAATCATGTGATCGCTGTCGCCCGGGATATGATAGAAGTCGTAGATGCTCGCAATAATCTGCGTGGATACGAGTGTCAGGATCACACCCGCAGCATTACGATACTCTCCGGCATTCGCCAATTTCTTGACGACGTAAATGAGGTAAAGCGAGAACAAAGACCACATCACCAGATAGAAATACGGCTTGGGTCCAACCATGAAATCCGCGGTCCACAAAATAACCGTCCCCACCAGTGCACCCACCGCATACAACACGTCGCCGACAATCGACGGTTTATATCGATGCGTAACCGACATCATGCCCGCAACGATGATGATCGGCACGCCGAAGCCTCTTGAAAACGCGTCGCAGAAAAGCGAGATACTTAAAAAGATCGCCTTGCCGGTCAAGGCATTGATCATCAAATTCGTTGCCGAGAACGTCACGACCAGCGACTCGAATCCGAGGAGGCCGTTGCGCTTCCCGAAGTACTTCACGCCACATATGAACGAAGTCACGATCAACGCGAGATCGGCCAGGCAATAAAGATAGAATTTGAGTTCCATGAAAAAATTCCGCGATCGTCGAGAAATGGGTCTGCCGCTACGTTCGTCATCCACGTTCACGGCAGTTTTTTGCGCTGCCTGTCGACGCGAGCGGGCTCTTTCGAGAGATGTCTGCTCCGCACCGGCATGTCAGGCATGCTGGCGCCGCCCAGGTACCGGTGCGGTCAGTGCGGCCACGCTCGGTTGACAGCGTCGCCGCGCACGTCAGGCGACAGCGGCTTCGGCGTGTTTTGCCTTGAACTGCCGGATCGCCACGCTGGTCAGAAAGAGCGGCACCACCAGCAACCCGACGGAGAGCCAGCCGACCGCGCGCAAACCGGCCACGCTGAACACCGTGCCGGCAATCGCTGGGCCCACGGCCAGGCCAAGATTGATTGCCGACGCACAGGTCGCGGTGCTTCTTCCGCTGGCATCCATTTGCGAAAGTGCCCCCACCATGTAAGGGGCAACCAGCGTCGCGCCGGCACTGACGAGCGCCGTTGCCACGAGAAACGCCCACCTGCCACCCACGCAATACATGCCCAGGCTGCATGCGATCAACAGCGCGAGTCCAAGAGCGATCGGCTTGAACAGGCCAAAGCGATCGCCCAGCCAGTTGACCGCCACGCCCACCGGCAACTGGAGGGCCGCATTGAGCATGAACAGCATGCCGAGTTGCTCCGCTTCGACGCCCCGGGTTGCAGCGACCTCGGCGGCAAATCCCATGAGGGCCGTCTGCGAGACGTAGATGAAGAATGCGCTGATCAGAATCCCTCGGACGTCGTTGGATTTGATGGCGTCCTTCGCGACCTCTTCCTCGCTTGCGTTGACGGCAGGATGCATGAACGCGCCGAAAAACAGCGCCGCCACGACCACGGCGAGCTGGACGGCATCCACACCGATACTGCCCATCTTCACATTCAGGATCGGTACGACGTACATCGCACAGGAAAATATGATGGCCATCGCCACAGCGACTTGCGCCGCGACCTTCTCCGGGTGCTTGACGTGTGCAATCACCCCATACGCGCACACACAGCTGACGCCCAAGGCGACGCCGAGAACCAGCTTCGCCGCGACGAATACATAGAAATTATGTGAAAACATCGCGCACGTCGACAGAACGGCAAGCGCTGCCGCAGCGAGCGCACCCGTTCTCTTGTTCAACGTCGCCGTGTGACGACCGAAAAAGATGATGGAAAGCGAAAGACAGAGCAGCACCGCGGACGCAAGCCAACCAGCGGTGCTCTCGGACAGCCCGAACCGGGCCATCGATTCTTCGATGCTGAATGGGAGCAGATAGGTGGGAGTCCAGACCACAGCCCCTGTATAAAGTAGCGCGATTCTTCGGATTCCCTTGATTTCGTAACTCACGATCGACTCCTTGTCGTTTGCACGAATACGAGATCGCGACGAGGCATCGAACCGCCCTCTTGCTCGCATTCATACTGGCACTGTTTCGAAGACTGCTGCATCCCACCGAAAAATCGCAATATCGAAATTGCTCGCGCTTCACCGCCCCCGGCATCCCGTCGACCGACTACGATGCCTTCAGGTGATGGAATCGCCCGATCTCCGCGTGAAAACCGGGCCAGGATTCCACCACCCCTCCCGACCGTTAATCGAAATGCCCGACCTCGAGGAAATCCTTCATTTTCAACAGGTCGTTCGGGTCCGACATTTGACCGTTACGCTCGACGAAGCCGGCAAAAGTCGTGCCGTACGTCCAGCCGAGCAGGCGCTGCAGCTCTTCCGGATAGCGCTTCACGCGTTCAATGGGCAGCGTGAGGTACTGGTTTTCTTCCTGCCGGAGGATCGCGAGGTCATACGACATCGTCAGGCCGGTGCGCGGTGCATTGCTGGTGTTCTTCCCGCCGCCGTGATAGGTGGAGCCGATGAAGAACAGCGCATCGCCAGCCGACATGGTCGCGGGAATGGCTTCCTCCTGCCTGGGCATGCGCTCGTCGTCCCACTTGTGGCTACCCGGGATGACGAGCGTGGCGCCGTTTTCCGCCGTAAAGTCCGATACGGCCACCATCACCTGAAACCGGGCCTCGCGCCCATAGTTCGGGTGCCGCCAGAGCCATACGGAATCGTCACGATGCAACGGCTGCAGGCCCTGACCCGGCAGAATCTGGATGGCTTGCGTCACCCCCACCTGAATATCGGGCGCGACATCGACCTGGTTTTCGCCGCTCCAGATCTTGATCGGCGTCTGCAGGATGCTGCGCGCCGCGCCCAGATAGAGCGGATGCAACGCAACCTCGGCCATCCAGTCGGTACGCGCGAAGAGGCGCGAGACGCGACGCGTCTGTGTCCCGGCGAAGTAATCGTCTACTCCGTTCGGAGCGGACTCGAGCGTGTCGAAGAGCGTACGCTGGATTCGCGCAAGCAAATCGGAATCGAGAAAGTTTTTGACGATCGCCCCGCCATCCTGCCTGACTGCATTGGCAAGATCGTCAGGAGTGCTATTACTTGAAAGGCGTTGCAAAGACATGATGATTCCTCTAACAGGTTGTCAATGATTGAAGAGTGCGGCGTACCCTCGGTCACCACTGCCTTCTGCAATGGATGACAGGATGCGCTCGCGCAGCGCCTTCAGAATTCGCGGCGGCTGCCCGATATCTTCCTGCGCCTGCTGGAACAATCCGGTCGCTCGCGCGTAGATGTCCAGGTCTGCGCCTCGTGGTTGATAGTCGGAAGCCGCCACGGATTCGAACAGGCCTTCGATGAAGTGCGTCTGCCCGGCGATATAGGTTGGAATCAGATCGCGAATCTCGTCGATCGAAACACCGGAATTCACCACGAACCTGAGACCTTCCAGGAACGCTGCGCCGGCACCAAAAACGAAGGTGCCCGTCAACCCGGCATCGAGCACGTTCGGCACATCGGGTCGTGTGCTGACGTAGGTGGATTGGGGCGCGATCTTTCGAAGCAAAGGCTCAACTTCGTTCCAGATCTTCTCGTCGCCACCGAAAAGGATGACCGCGCTCTCTCGGCCGATATCCGGCGGGAAGCACTGGATTGTTCCACTGATGAATTTGGCGCCGGCGCCGCTCACGATTTGAGCCAGCTTCAGGACCTCGGACGGGCGCCCCGTAGCCAGATTGACCACCGTTTTCCCTTTCAGGCGCTCGCCCAGTTCCTCAAAATCCGCCGCGAGGTCGATCGGCGTTGCAGTCACGACGACGATGACGTCTGCCTGATCGCAGGCCGCAGTGGCATGCTCGGCAACGCGGGCTCCCAGCTCGCGCAGGCGCTGCGCCTTTTCCGTCTTCCTGTTCCAGACGACGACTTCCGCGCCATCGCCAACCAGGGAAGCGGCAATGGCAGACCCCATCACCCCCAGGCCCAAGACAGCAATCACGTTGCTCATTCGTATTCCCTATCGTTGTCGTTGACCACACTACCGAGAAATATCCTTCGTTCAAGTCAACCACTCGAATCATTTGACTTGGTCATACGACTATCAAGCAAGCCGTATGCCAATCGGATCCGGGGGTTCGCCCGCCGTGAAGTGCGGCTGACGCGCCCGGTGGTGATACGCATGCCCCGGCACGGGGAATCCGCCGCACCAAGTGGTGCTCAGCGTCACGATAGCGGTGCAGACAAGTTGACTTGATCAAATGACCACGAATCTACAGGCACGAGTCTTATGCTTCGACAGGACATTGGGAATACGGAGTTTCCATTAGCTTCGTCATGACGGCACCGTACGAGCCAATGCAGTGGCGCCCTTCCAGGACACGCACGGCTGCTTAACCGTGCACGTGCGATGGTCACCGTACCTGCGCATCTGCGAAACAGCCTCGTCGAAGCAGAACCGCAAGCGCCGCTCGACGAGCGGCGCACCACTTGATGCGCCGGGCCGATCCACGATGAGCGAGTCCGCCTCCAGGTTCACGAAGCCTGCCGCCGAACCGCCTCGCCGCTGTGATGTTCGTCCGGCGTCGCGACGCAGCGACGCCATCACCATGCCCGGCACGTACCTGCGAACGGCATTTCTCACGCCGCCATGGCGGCGCAACATCCGGGCAGGCCGATGCCTCACATTGCTGGCGAAATGCCGCCCATCGTCATGCTAATATCCGAGGATTCGACTACCCTGCACGGGTAGCGCCTTTGGACGAAGACACAAAACGGAGCGCTGGCCTATGCAGCGAGTACGGGCTGAAGTCCGCCGCCAGGACCTCGTGGCGGCGACTGTCGCGGTGATTGCCGAGCACGGTGTGAAGGGTGCCACGACCCGCCGCATCGCCGAGGCTGCAGGATGCCCACTGGCTTCCCTGCACTACGTCTTTCACTCAAAGGACGAGCTGTTGTTCGCCGTCTACGAGTCACTGATCGACCTGATTCGCTCGGATAGCCCCGAGGCTCCGGAGCACGGCACCCTGTCGGACCTGGCGGAGTTCAACCTGCGCTCCGTCATGACCTGGTTCGAAGCCAACCCGACCTACGCGAAGACCCAGTCGGAGTTGTACACATGGGCGCTCAGGCATCAGCCCGACATGGCCGTCGGCGCCCTTCGCATCTCCCAGGAAGGTGCCCGCAGCAACCTGGCCACCGCCGAGCCCCGTGCAGATGCCAAGGCGCTGGACGCCATCGCGCGGCTGACCATCGTCCTGATCGACGGCCTGCTCTTCTCGTGGTTTGCCCAGGAAGATTCGAAACGTCTGGCCGTCGATGTCGACCACGCCTGCAAGATGCTGGCCGCCTACGCGGCGACACTGTCGGATGCCCGCCCTGCCGCCAAGCCCCCTCGCAAGTCAGTACGGAAGCACTGAACCGCTGCCACCTGCGCGGAGGCACCGGCTCCCCCCGGTGCCCTCACAGCGGCAGCGTCGCCGCTTCAAATGACCGCACGGCTCGCGGCGCATGACGTTGCAATCTCAACCATGCGCCGCCCTGCGCACACGCTCTGCTCGAAGGTGCTTTCAGGAACCCTCGTTCGCGTTCGACCGCGACACGTGCGACGTGAAGTAACCGGCACCACCGAGAATCCACACCGGCTGCATCCAAGCACCTAGTTTCCGTTCGCATGGAAACCCGACGCTCCCGGCAGGCAGCAACCCCCGGTCTTACGTTACAGTGCGCGCGCTCACGGGTTTACCTCCATCGACAGCGCCTCTTTGCCTGCTTAACGTTGACCGATCAAATGATCAAGTCACTCGATCAGATTTTCCAGAATCAGCTGAAACAAGCGAACTGAATATTCAGGGCATCCGTGGCCCAGCCCATTCATGGACAAACTTTCAAGAAGCCGACATAATTCACGAGCGTTATGGTCAATTGACCATGTATCACGGATAAACACTACACCTGTGTATGACGTGAACGGAAGAGGATTTTCGGGTACCGGAGTTTACCAATGACAAGAGTTCGCGCTGCGTTGCGGCGACAAGATTTTGTTGACGCTGCCGTTGAAGTCATCGCCGCGCACGGCGTCGCTGGAGCCACCACGCGGCGAATCGCTGAAGCCGCAAGCTGCCCCCTGGCGTCGCTGCATTATGTATTCCATACCAAGGACGATCTGTTCGACGCGGTTTACGAATCCCTGTTCGACCTTCTCGCGGCGAATGCCCCCGTTGACAAGGAATTTCATTCTTTCGGCGAACTCGCCGGATGGCAGCTGCGCAAGAATGTCGAATGGCTCGTGCAGCATCCCTCGTACGCCCGGGCACAGTCTGAACTGATCCAGTGGGCAGAGCGTCATCGCCCCGAGTTCGCGTTGAAAACCTATGTCCAGACTATCGAGCGAACGATCGCTTACCTCGGCAAGTGCGCGCCGCAAGTCAACCATGACGCGATCGAATCCGTCGCCAGAATGAGCATCATCCTGGTCGACGGATTGCTGAACAGTTGGCAAGGGGACACGAATATCCGCGAGCTCAGGGCGAACCTGGAAAGTGCAAGTTCAGCGCTGGAGGCGTTTGCCACTTCTCTCTCGAGCTCGACGGTGCAGGCTTGAGCGTCGACGCGGCGTGCCATTGTGCCCATCGACGGCAACCCGACAGAGCCCGTCAGCGCGACGCCTCATGGCTGGCTTCGATCTTGCCGCCTTTCCGTAGACGGACGTCCGCGGACCGCCGGGCGCCCGTCGTCGATTCCCGCTAGCTGGCGGCGCCCGGCGCCGCGCCGAACATCGACTTCGTCTCCAGGAACTCCTCGATGCCGGCGTAACCCCACTCTCGCCCGTTGCCGGACTGCTTGTACCCACCGAACGGCGCCGCGATATCGACGGGTGCGCCGTTCAGATGCACCATCCCGGTCCGCAACTTTCTGGCGACTCGCTCCGACTGTTCGATCGAGTCGCCATAGACGTAGCCGGACAATCCGTACGGCGAGTCGTTGGCAATGGCGACAGCGTCCGATTCGTCCTGATAGGGGATGATCACCAGGACGGGACCGAAAATCTCCTCGGTTGCGATCTTCATGCGATTGTTCACGCGGCTGAAGACCGTCGGCTTGACGTAGTAGCCTCGTTCAAGCCCGGCGGGATTGCCGAGCCCGCCCGACACGAGCACCGCACCTTCGTCGATCCCCGTCTGGATCATCTCCTGCACCTTTCGATGCTGGCGCTGGTTCGCCATCGGCCCCATGGTCGTACCGGGATCGCGCGGATCGCCGACGACGACCTGCCCGCATGCGGCAACTGCGATCTGCTCCGCCTCCTCGAGCCGATGTGCCGGCACCAGCATGCGCGAGGGCGCGGTGCACGTCTGGCCGGAGTTGGCCATCATCTGGAGCACCCCATGCGTGACGCCCTGCTGAAAGTTTTCGCTGTCCAGAATGATGTTCGCCGACTTTCCGCCCAGCTCCAGCGTCACCCGCTTGATCGTCGTCGCAGCGGCCTGAGCGACCTCCACGCCCGCGCTCGTCGAACCCGTCAGCGACACCATGTCGAAGAGCGGGCTGGACGCGATTGCGCTGCCCAGGCGCTGCCCGGAGCCCTGCACGAGATTGAATACGCCGGGAGGGACGCCGGCCTTCTCGAGGATCTCGGCGAGAACGATGGCTGAATACGGCGCATTCTGACTCGGCTTCAACACGATCGTGCAACCCGCCACCAGCGCCGGCGCCACCTTGCACATGACCTGGTTCATCGGCCAGTTCCACGGCGTAATCAACCCGCACACCCCCACCGGCTCCTTCACGATCCGCGACGTGCCCTGGGTTCGTTCGAACGGATACTGCTTCGCGACTTCCAGGGTCGTATGGAGGTGCCAGAGCCCCAATGCCGCCTGAAGCGGGCGAGAAATGGCGTCCATCGGCGCACCCATCTCGAGCGTGATGGCGTCCGCCATATCCTGCAACCGCTCGGTGTATACGCCGATCACGCGCTCGAGCAGCGCGAGCCGCTCGACGAGCGGCGTGCTCGAGAATGCCGCGAAGGCGTCGCGCGCCGCCTCCGCGGCCAGGTTCACATCGGCTTCATCAGAGAACAGCAACACGCCGGAGACTTCGCCGGTCGCCGGATTGATGATGTCGTGCTCAATGCCACCGTTCACCGGCCCCACCCAGCGGCCGCCAATGAACGCCCTGCGGAGATGGTCTGCTTCGAAAATCGGCATCTGCTCGCTCCATGTCAGTTGGTATCGAGGGCGAGTCTTCAGCCTTCTGGATCGCCCGGGAAGATTCATACTAACGTCTTTTTTGATCATTTGGCCAAGTCACGCGACTCAGTAATAATCAGTATTGCCACCGGCATGCCGAAGGACGACGCTTCAGGAAACGAACAGTCATGCTGCTGCAAAGGATCTGCAGCGGGTGTGACCGGATGACGATGGAGACGGGGCCACGAGTCGGCTTCCGGCGAAGCGCGCACCACGCCGAAGCGACTTTTTTCAGGCGGATCGGTTTGGTCTACCGGAACGGACATTCGACCATCGCGGCCGGCAAACACGGGTCTGCTCGCCGCTCGAGTATCCAGCCACGCATCACAGAGGGTTAACCTTCATCGACAAGGAATTTTTCGAGCAATACTTTCTACTACACGGTCATTTGATCAAGTCATATGGCAGACTTCACGCCGGATAGCCAGGCAGTAAGCAATCCGCAAAGTAGCGCACCGCGATCCGGTCGCGTTTTGACGTCAATATCGAACGACAACTCTCCCTCGGGAGCGAAAGGTAATCACCATGGCAATCATTCAAGTCCAGCAGATCATGCACGAGAATCCGCTGCATGCTCGCGCTCCGCATGAACCCCGCTATGAAGATGGCAGTGCCTTCTGTGACGGCAACTATGTCCCCATCACCGAAGCGACCGTCCCGCTCGTCGACGCGGGATTCCTGCATGCCGACGCGGCCTACGATGTCGTCACCGTCTCGCGGGGCAACTTCTTTCGACTCGACGATCACCTCGCGCGCATGGAAGAGTCGGCGGCGAAGTTCTTCCTCGAGAATCCGTTCAATCGCGACCAGGTCAAGGAGATTCTCCACACGCTCGTGCGTAACGCCGGGTTGAAGGATGCCTACGTCTGGTGGTGCGTCACCCGCGGCCCGTTGAGCGTCGACCGCCGCGACCGCAGCGCAATGAAGAACGCGATGTTCGCGTTTGCCGTGCCGTTCTTCTTCCAGGCCGACGACGAGGTCCGCACGCGAGGCTCGAACCTGCTGATCAGCAAGCGGTACAACCGCATTTCCGCGAAGGCGGTCGATCCCACGGCGAAAAACTTCCACTGGATGGACATGAAGCTCGCGCTCTTCGAAGCCATGACGCAGGAGAAGGACTGGGCGGTTCTCGTCGACGAACATGACAACCTCACCGAGGCAGCCGGTGCGAACGTGTTCTTCGTCAAGAACGGGGAGCTCTACACCCCGGCTGAAGGCTGCCTGCTGGGCATCACGCGCCAGAGCGTCTTCGATATCGCCGCCGAGCTCGGCATCAAGGTGAACATCGGCAAGTACACCGCGACCCAGCTGCGCGAGGCCGACGAAGCATTCACCTCGTCGTCGGCGGGCGGGATCATGCCCGTCAGCGCAGTGGACGACCAACCGCTTGGCAACCACAAAGGCCCCGGCCCGATCTCCGAGAAGATTCACAACCTCTACTGGGAGAAGCGCTGGGCAGGATGGCACGCTCAGCCGGCCGAATACTTCTCGTCGGTCCCGGCATAAGCCGGAAGTCGCTCAAAAGCGGCGCACGTACGGAGCAGGTCCAGCCTGACAAGCCGCATCCTGCTTCGGCGGGCGCCCAATAGCTGCAGGTATCAGCCATACCGTCCGGCACGCCGTCAGGCAGCCGGACAACACGAACGCCAGCGTGACAGCAATGACCTGGGGTTCGCCGATTCACGAAAACAAAGCAAAACGCACCCTCTTTCATTTCGCATAGCTAACAAACGGACAGGACTATCGGTACCTTCATCCGTTTTCACCTATGCACAACCCTTTGGCGGGCGCACGTCACCTGGTCAAGGTCAAGGAGATAGCCGTGGTCAAGACTCATGCTTTCAAGAAATCTGCTTCGCTCATCCGATCGGCAGCGAAATTGTCCGTCATCGCTTCCGCAGTCGCGATGTCTTTGACCGGTGCGCTTGCGGAAGGTACGGATTCTTCACATACGCCATCGGGCGCCGAAGTCGCCGGCACCGCGAGCGGCATTCCCGCCTGGGCCCCCGTGGGCAACGTCGGGGCGGGCTGGAGTTACGGCAAGCGCCGCGCGGATTTCTTCAAATACAAATCCGACAAGCCCCTGTACACGATCGACGCCAGCAACGTCGACAAGTACGCGGACAAGCTCAACCCGGGCCAGATTGCGCTGTTGAAGAACCTGAAGGGCTTCACGATGCCGGTCTATCCGTCCCGGCGCACGTGCGGCGTCCCCGATTTCGTCGCGGAGAACACGAAGAACAACGCGGGCTTCGCCAAGATGACCGCCGACGGATCAGAACTCGCCGATGCCCACCTGCCCGGCTATCCGTTCCCTGCGCCCAAGACCGGCGCGGAAGTGATGTGGAACGCGAAGGTGCACTACCGCGGCGCCGGCGTCGAGATGCGCGACATCATCACCGTCGTCTCCCCGCGCAAGGGTGCGTCCGACTGGATCAAGAACGTGTCCGACGCGTGGATCTACCAGCCGTGGGGCGACAAGGCCGGCACGACGTTCGCGAAGGTCAACCAGGTCGAAGGCAACGCCTACTACGCGTACAAGTCCCCGGCGGCGATTGCCGGCCAGGCCGCGATCTTTACGACCTACGCCGGCAAGCCGACGGAAGTCTTCTACTACTTCCCGGGGCAGCGCCGCACCCGTCGCATGCCGTCGTATGCATACGATGCGCCGCAGATCGGCTTCGACAACCAGTACAACATGGATGAAGCGCTGGTCTTCTCCGGACAGACGGACCGGTTCTCGTGGAAGCTGCTCGGCAAGAAGGAAATGGTCGTGACGTACAACGATCTCGGCATGTACGACTTCTCGGAAAAATTTGAAGACGCCTACGGCCCCGACTTCGTGAACCCGGCGAAGCGTCGCTACGAACTCCATCGCGTGTGGGTCGTGGAAGCCACGGTCAAGCAGGGGATGCGCCATACCGCGCCCAAGCGCCTGTTCTACGTCGACGAAGACAGCTGGAGCTACCTCGGCGCGGTGGACTACGACGCGCAGGGCAACATCTCGAAGGTCCGCGAGGGTTACATCATTCCGGTGTACGAGACGGGGAGCTGCGACACGCTCGCATTCGCTCAATACAACCTCGTCGACGGCCGGTACCTCGTGGACGGTTCGATGCTCGCGGCCGGACGGGACGCGAAGTGGTCGGTCGACTCGTCGGCGGACCAACACTACAAGCCGAGCTTCTACAACGCCGATAATCTCCGTGCGTTGAGCGAGCGTTGACAGGGGCCGAAACAAAATGGCTACCACCTCCTCATTACAGCCCCGCTCCAGCGTGGTGTTCGTGCGCGCGGCGATCGCGGCGCTCGTCGCCGTCGGGTGCGGCGGCGCGCACGCGTTCACGTTCACGATCGGGAACGTCGAAGGCAGTTTCGATTCGACGATATCGGCGGGCGTCGGCATTCGAACGGCGTCGCCGAGCAGCAATCTCGTCTCGCCGACCTACAACGTGGCCACCGGTGCGCAGACCGGTGGCGGCCGGCTCGGTCAGTTGAGCGGCCTCTCCGATCAGGGCGACATCAACTACGGCAAGGGAGATCCGTTCACGAGCTATCTCAAGGGCAACCACGAGCTGGTCCTGAAGATGCCGTCGCAAGGGCTCACGTTCATGGCGCGCGGCACCTGGCAATACGACTACTCCGGTACCCGCACGACAGGCGCAAGCAGCGGACAGGACCTGTTCTACAACCCCGCACCCAGCCTGAGCGGCGGGCTTCCGTCCGACGCCGAGAAGAACATCCGCTTCAAGCCACGCCTGCTCGACCTGTGGGTCAGCAAGCAGTTCAACGTAGGCGACCAGATTGCCCGCGTCCGTGTGGGTAACCAGGTGGTCAGCTGGGGCGAAAGCATCTGGGAAGTCGGCGGGATCAATGCGACGAATGCGATCGACGTGAATCGCGCGTCCCAGCCCGGGGCGCAGGTCAAGGAGATCATCCTGCCCGCGCCGATCGTGAGCGTCGCATCCGGCGTGGGTCACGGCGTGAACGTCGAAGGGTACTACCAGAGCAACTGGAACCAGAATTACCTTCCGCCGGTGGGCAGCTATTGGTCGAATCAGATCGTCGGGCCCGGCAACAACACGTACGGCGTCTCGACCGTCCATCCGAAGAACGGCGGGCAGTATGGTTTTTCCATTCGCTACCAGCCGGCGGGAACGGACCTGAATCTCGGTTTCTACACGATCGCGTACCACGACAAGTTCCCGCAAGTCTCGCTGAGTTCGACGGGCGGGACGGTCTTCCGATTTCCGGAAGACCGCCACATGATCGGTGTCAGCGCCAACTTCCCCGTGGGCGACTGGGCGATCGGTACCGAACTCTCGTACCGGCCGCGAGATGCCGTTCCCCTGAATCCGGCCAGCGGATGCGTCGCGCAAGGGGGGAACTGCTGGGTCGACGAGAAGCGATTCCAGTGGCACCTGACGACCCTCTACTCGCTCCAGCCCGGCAATTCCGCCGCATTCCTGAAGCTGCTCGGCGCCCAGACCGCCACGCTGACGACCGAGACGGTGATCATTGCTTATCCGGGGCTTCACAAGAGCTACGGCGGGTCGCCGATTTCGCCTGGCGCGCTTCTGTGGGGGAACGAATTCAACGACCTGTTCGCGACCGGCGCACTCAACTCGCCGGGTAGTGCCCAGGGAACGAAATACTCCGGCGGGATCGACGTCGACTTCAACTGGGTTTACGACGGCACCGTCATTCCCGGTTGGCAGGTCAATCCGGGGATATTCGTCCGATACGGCCTCTTCGGCAATACGCCGAACGTGAATGCCCAGTTCATGCGCGGCGTGACGGCCATGAACCTGTATGTGAACTTCATACAGAACCCGGCGAACTGGCAGGTCGCCTTGAACTACACCCGCTTCATGGGCCCGACCAACCCGCTCGCCAACCCGCTACGTGACCGAGACTTCGTGGCAATCGTCGCATCTCGAAATTTCTGAGGTCAATATGAATCAAACGCCTGTTTCCGACGCAGCCCGACCCAGCAAGCTGCTAAGAATTCTTCATTCGCTGGAAAATACGCTGTTCGGTCACAGGCGTCTCGTGCTGGGGCTTCTGGTTCTTTTTACGGTCGTCATGGCCTGCTTCGCCGTCAAGCTGCGCATGGATGCCGGGTTCGAGAAGCAGCTTCCGTTGGGCCACGAATACACGCAGACGTTCAACGAGTATCGCGGTGACCTGCTCGGCGCCAACCGTCTGATCGTCGTCGTCAAGGCCCGCAAGGGCAGCATCTGGACGCCGGCTGCGTTGAAGCGCCTGTATGAAGTCACCCAGGCGGTCACCTTCCTACCGAACGTGTCCCGCAGCAGCGTCCAGTCGCTCTGGACACCGAATTCATTCGTCAACGAGATCACCGAAGACGGATTCCGCGCGGACCCGCTCATTCCCGGCACCGTGACGCCCGATCAGCTCGACGGCAACACGGTCGGCGCCATTTCGCGCTCGACCGCCCAGGGTGGCTTCGTCGGCAGCCTCGTGTCGCGCGACCAGAGCAGCGCAATGGTCACCGCCGATCTCAACGAGCTGGATGCGAAGGGTGAGCGGGTCGACTACGTGGCATTCGACAAGGCGCTCGAATCGCAATTGCGCGCCAAGTTCGAGGATGCGAACTATGAAATCCAGATCATCGGTTTCGCGAAACAGATCGGTGATATTGCAAACGGCGCATCGTCCGTCCTGAAGTTCTGCGCGATCGCCCTGCTCCTGACCGCGTTGGCCGTCTACTGGTACTGCCGCTCCGTTCGCCTGACGATCCTGCCGCTGACCTGCTCGCTCGTCTCGCTCGTCTGGCAGTTCGGCACGCTGCATCTCCTCGGCTACGGGCTCGACCCGTTGGGCGTGCTGGTTCCGTTCCTGGTGTTCGCGATCGGCGTGTCACACGGCGTCCAGCAGATCAATTTCATCGTGCGCGAGATCTCCCACGGGAAGTCGGTGGAGCAAGCCGCCCGATCCAGCTTCAGCGGGCTGCTGATTCCCGGCACGCTCGCGCTGGTGACCGCTTTCGTGTCCTTCGTCACGCTGATCCTGATTCCGATCCCGATGGTGCGCGAGCTCGCGATCACCGCTTCGCTCGGCGTGGCGTACAAGATCGTCACGAACCTGGTGATGCTGCCGCTGGCCGCGTCGTTGCTCAAGGTCGACGGCAATTATGCAAAGAATGCGGAACTGCATGCCGTTCGTCGTGGCCGCGTGCTCCGCGTGCTCGCCAAAGTCGCCATTCCGCGTAATGCGGCGATCGTCCTGCTGGCGGCCGTCGTGGTGTTCTGCGTGGCGGCGTGGGAAAGTCGGGACCGCGTGGTCGGCACGCTGCAGGCCGGCGCGCCCGAGCTGCGTGCCGATGCCCGGTTCAACCAGGATTCGGTTTCGATTGCGTCGAGCTACGACGTCGGCCTGGACTGGATTTCCATCGTCTTCGAAGCGCCGCCCCAGTCCTGCAACAACGTGGAGGTCGGCGCCTACCAGGATCGCTTCGTCTGGTCGATGCGTGCCGTCCCCGGCGTATTGTCGGTCGTTTCGTTTTCCTCGTTGCTGCGGCAATACAACGAGGGATACAACGAAGGCAATCCGAAGATGTCCGCGATCCCCATCGACCCCGACAACTATTCGTCGCTGGCCGGCGAAGTGGCCCGCACGCCCGGCGTCATGCGCAAGGACTGCAGCATGACCGCGGTGAACATCTATCTGGCCGACCACAAGGCGACCACGATCACCCAGGTGATCAACGCCGCGAAGCATTTCCGCGATACGAACAAGCTGCCGGGCGTGAAGATCCGGCTCGCGTCCGGCAATGCCGGCGTGCTGGCCGCGGTCAACGACGAAATCGAGCGCAGCGAATTGCCGATGATGCTTTACGTCTATACGACCATCGTCCTGCTCGTCCTCGTCACGTACCGTGACCTGCGCGCGGTCCTCGCCTGCTGCCTGCCCCTGACGATCGGCACGTTCATCGGGTATTGGTTCATGAAGGAGCTGCAGATCGGCCTGACCGTCGCCACGTTGCCCGTGATGGTGCTCGCGGTGGGCATCGGCGTCGACTATGCGTTCTATATCTACAACCGGCTGCAGCTGCATCTCGCCAACGGCGTCGGCATCGTCAAGGCGCTCGAACAATCGATCCTCGAGATCGGGACGGCCACCATCTTCACGGCGATCACGCTCGCGATCGGCGTCGCCACCTGGTCGTTCTCCGAGCTCAAGTTCCAGGCGGACATGGGCAAGCTCCTGGCGTTCATGTTCATCGTCAACATGGTCATGGCCATGACGGTTCTGCCCGCCTTCGCCGTCTGGCTCGAGCGCATCTTCCCGCGGCGCAAGCCCGCCCGTGCCCCCGGCCTGCTCGCCCATTGAAGAAGAAGAGGATTCCATGACCCTGTATCGCAAGGTTCTCTCCCTGTCGGCCGGCGCCGTCGTCCTTGGCGCGCTGCTGGGCAGCATGCCAGGCGCGGTGTCCGCATCGGAACTCCGGCCCGTTCCGGCCGTCCAGTCCAGCATCGCGACCCAGTCCCCCGTGCTGGATGCCACCTGGGCCGGCCAGCGGGTCGTGAGTGTCGGCGCGAACGGCATCATCCTGCTGTCCGACAACCGTGGCGCGACGTACCGTCAGGCCAAGTCCGTGCCCGTGAGCTCGACGCTGACGTCCGTCAGTTTCATCGACGCCAGGACAGGGTGGGCAGTCGGCCACTGGGGCGCGATCCTGAAGACGACCGACGGCGGCGAGACGTGGGAGGTTCAACGTCTCGCGACGAGCGAGGATCGCCCGCTGTTCGGCGTGCACTTCATCGATGCCAACCACGGCGTGGCCGTCGGACTCTGGTCGCTCATCCTCGTCACCGATGACGGCGGCAAGACCTGGACCAAAAAGGAAGCCGTGCTCCCGAACGGCAAGAAGTCGGACCTGAATCTGTTCGGCCTTTTTTCGAACGGCAATGGCGAGATCTTTGCCACGGCCGAGAAGGGGCAACTCCTGATTTCCAGGGACAAGGGCAACACGTGGGAAAGCGTGGAGACCGGTTACAAGGGATCGTTCTGGTGCGGCGTGGCGCTGCCCAACGGTGTGCTGCTGGTCGGCGGGCTGCGCGGCACGCTGATGCGAAGCGAGGACAACGGCCGTACCTGGTCACGCGCGACGCTCGACACCAGGAATTCCATTACCGCGCTTGCGTCCCGAGGCTCCACGGTACTGGCCGTCGGGGTCGACGGGCTGCAGGCTCAAAGCACCGATGACGGCAAGACGTTTCAGCGCCTGCGCACCCAGACCGGGACGACGTACACCGCGGCGCTCCCCTCGACTGGCGACAAGTGGCTGATCTTTTCTCGCGACGGGGTCATCGCGCAGTAACTGTCGGATGCCTGATTCGCGCAGCGGGCCGCGATCGTGAATCGGGCCCGCTGTGTCGAAACCTGCCTGACCTCGGATGGAATCTGCCCGCGTTGCCCCCATCTCTGCTGCCTGCACGTCCGCGCCGTATGCACACTCAACGAACAGCGGATGCCGACCGCGAGCGACACCTCCCCCCATCAGCCGGATTTTCGAAGTCGATAGCCGATGCCGTGCACGCTTTCCACGATGCCCGACGCCCCCGCGGCCGCCAGCTTTCTCCGTAACCGGCTCATGTGGCTGTCGACGGTGCGCGTGGATGCGCTCACGTCTGCCATGCACGCATTGAGCAATTCGATGCGCGTAAATGCGCGATTCGGCAGCCTGGCCATGTGAGCCAGCAGGCGGAATTCGACGAGTGTCACGGATACCGGCGTTTCGCCGGAGGACGTTCTCACGCACGCCATATAGCTTTCCGTATCGACTTCGAGCGCGCCCACCCGGAGACGACGTTCAGGCGCGAGCGCACCGGAGCGGCGAAGAACCGTGCGCAATCGCGCGACGATCACGTCCGGGTTGAACGGCCTGACGATGTAGTCGTCGGCGCCGGCGTGCAGTGCGCGCAACTGCGCCCTGTCCAGGTCACACGCCGAAATGACGACGATGGGGGTATCGCTTTGTCGTCGAAGCCTGGCGAGCAGGTCCAGGGTGTCCGCACCCAGTTCACGGACGTCGAGAATGACCAGATCCGGCTTCAGGTTCAGTTGCGTGCCCAGCACGGTCTGGGAGCGGTTGGTCTGGAATGTTCGAAACCCGTTGCGAGTCAGGCAGGTATCGAGCGTTGACGACATTTCCGGCGCGTCATCCGCGATGAGTATGAGCGAGTGCATGATTGAATATCCGCGTCGTTGCCTTTCGTGCACGCGGACACCTTCCGGACAGTTTCAGGCGCCGCATAGGGGTCCCCGTTCACGGGCATGGCTCGTCGAATTGAAGACGGCGTTCGGCATGACACACGCCGAAGCCGTCGGGATAGCGGCGGGTGAAGAACATTTCCCGCACCCGGACCGGGCCTCACGCCGAGCGAGGTCGATCGGCTGACGGGTTCGTCGGTGGCTGCGGCTCGTCGCCGCGAAGCAGGCACCGGTCTTTCTCCGGTTGTTGACGCACACAGGCCGCCACCCGGCATCTGCGCCTCGGGTGGCGGCCTCTCTTTCCTCGTGCTCGCGTTGCCCTTCGAAGAGCAAGGATGCGTTCATGATCGGTGGTTGGCTGCGTCACCAGACTTCGCCACTCGAGCGCTCGATGCCCCGGCAGCGTCCAGTCTTGCCACAACCGGCCGGCGAGCCCTTGCCTTCAGGTCGTGGACGTCGTCGCACACATCATGCTCGCGACGTCCCTGTCCGATTGAGGCCCTCGCACCGACGAACGTCGGCACGAGAGAAGGCCACTCAAACCGCGTTTTCCGGTATCGCGGACGGGAACCGGGAGATCCTCCGAATCAGGTCCGAGGCTTTCTCCCCGATCATGATCGTTGGCGCGTTCGTATTTGCGCCCACCAGCGTCGGCATGATCGATGCATCAACCACACGCAAGCCTTCCGTTCCCCGTACGCGCAACTGGGAATCCACGACGGCGAGCGCGTCGTTCCCCATGCGACACGTTCCGACCGGGTGGTACACGGTGTCGGTCCGCTCGCGCAGCAGCGCACGAATGTCGTCGTCCGATCGCGACCGGGACGCGAACAGGTCCTCCGTCACGAACCGGGCCATCGCCGGGGCCGCCATCAACCGCCGGGTCAGCTTGTACCCCTCGACCAGGACCTCGAGATCATCCGCATGCTCGAGGAATGCCGGGTCGATCAACGGCGCGTCCAGCGGATCGGCGCTTCGCAGCTTGACCGATCCACGGCTTTTCGGCCTCAGCAGGCACACGTGACAGGAAAGACCATGGCCGAGCCGCACCTTCCTTCCGTGATCGCTGACGGGCCCGACGACGAAGTGCATCTGAACGTCCGGTCGATCCAGATCGGGACGCGTCTTCAGGAACGCGCCGCCCTCGGCGAAGTTGGTGGTCAGGGTACCGGTTCGCGAGTTCCGGTATTGCCGGATGTCGCCCAGCGTCTTGATCGCGCCGCGTACCGAAACGCCGAGCGCATCCAGGCTGTTCGTCTTGTAGCTGACGACGAAGTCCGGGTGATCCTGCAGGTTCTCTCCCACGCCCGGGAGATCGGCGACGACCTGGATCCCGTGACGCTCGAGTTCGTCCTTCGGCCCGACGCCGGACAACATCAGCAACTGAGGCGATTGAAACGCGCCCGCGGAAAGGATCACCTCCTTCTTCGCCCAGACCGTCTCGACATTGCCCCCACGCGTGACTTCGACACCAACGGCCCTCTTGCCGTCGAACACGATGCGCCTGACCTGCGCGCCCGTCTCCACCGTCAGGTTGCCGCGCGTCTTCATGTGCGGAAAAAGATAGGCACGTGCCGCACTCCAGCGCTCGCCATTCTTCTGCGTCACCTGGTAAATGCCGACGCCTTCCTGCTCCGCACCGTTGAAATCGTCCGTGACGGGCAGGCCGCATTCTCGTGCGGCGTCCAGCCAACGCGCCTGGAACGGATTGTCCGTCCGCAGGTCGCTGACCCACAGCGGGCCGTCGCGCCCGTGCCATTCATTGCCAAGCCGCTCGTTATGCTCGCTGCGCTTGAAATACGGGAAGACGTCGTTCCAGCCCCAGCCTTCGTTGCCGAGCGCAGCCCAGTCGTCGTAGTCGGCATGATGGCCGCGCGTATACACCATCGCATTGATCGCGGACGATCCGCCCAGCGCCTTGCCACGCGGCTGGTAGCCGCGCCGCCCCTGCAGCCCCTTCTGGGGCACCGTCTCGAACGCCCAGTTGTTCAGCCGGGACGGGATCATCAGCACCAGGGCGGCCGGCACGGTGACGGGCCATCCATCGCCCGTGCCGCCGGCTTCGAAGAGGCACAGCGTCACATCGGGATCTTCGGTCAAACGCGAAGCCAGCACGCTGCCTGCCGAGCCGCCGCCTACAACAAGATAATCGAATGAGTTCTTCACGGGTCTGTGTCCTCGATAGATGCTTGAGCGCTTCGCAAGCAACTACCTGATGCATCGATTCCGCCACGCACGCCGCGGCCTCAGCGAGCCGTCGCGCGATCGGCGTCATACCGTCATGCATCAGCACTGCGTGGCCGCATCGGCAGCGTTGGAGGTCATCCATCGATCCGCGTGCGGCCACGAAATGGCGAAAAGCGAAAATCAAGTCGCTTCCGCCAACGTATCAACGGTGCTGCGCGCCGCCGAGTATCTTTCGAAAACTCGCGATGCCCTTCTCGATCCACGCCTGGGCACCCGGGGAAATCGCCCCCATGTCGAAGAACCCGTGAATCATGCCGTCGCACCGGATCGTGTCGACCTTGACGCCGCTCGCGTGGAGCAAGCGGCCGTAGGCCTCGCCCTCGTCGCGCAGCGGATCGAATTCGGCGGTCAGGATGACGGCAGGCGGCAACCCGGCAAGGTCCTTCGCACGGATCGGCGCCAGCCGCGGGTCCGCCCTGTCGGTACCATCGGGCACGTAATGTCGCTCGAACCAGGCGATCGTCTCGAGGTCGAGAAAGTAGCCTTCGCCGTTTTCCTTGAAGGAAGGAAAGCCGGCGCGATCCTGCGCGACCGCGGGGTAGATCAGGAACTGGGCGGACAGCGCAATGCCGTCGGCGTGCAGTTGCTGGGTCACGACCGCGGCAAGATTGCCGCCGGCGCTGTCTCCGGCCACCGCCACGACGTCGCTTCCGCCCAGCTCACCCGCGTTCGCGATCACCCATTGGGTCGCGGCAATCGCGTCGTCCGCCGCGGCCGGATACGGATGTTCGGGCGCCAGCCGGTAGTCCACCGAAACAACGACCGCGTTCGCGCCGCGCGCCAGCTCGCGGCAAATGTTGTCGTGCGTATCCAGGTCGCCGATGACGAACCCGCCGCCATGGAGATAGACGACCGTCGGCAGATTGCGCTCCTGCGTCGGACGATACAGCCGCGCCCGCAGCGATCCGGCCGCGCCGGGAACGGTCAGGTCTTCCACGCCGTGAACGTCGACAACGGCCTCCGGTGCGCGAACGGCGCGAGCCAGATGCTGCATCAATCCGCGCGCCTCTTCCGGGGCTGACTGCGGCAGCGGTTTCGCGCCGGACCCGGCTAAGGATTCGAGAAAGCCAGCGAGGTGCAAATCGAGTGCCATAACATCACCTTTATTCGAACGTTGCTCGGAGATCAGCGGTACACGAGGACTTCGGCATCCGGGCTCAATTCCGGAATGGTCTGGCGCTCCTCCTCGTACTCGAAGTGGTGCTGCCACGGCATGCGATCGCCACGCAAGTGCATCTGGTGTTGCGATCGCATCACGTACCCGGCATTGAAGTTGTTCGGGTCCGTCCAGGGCAGCCGCTGCATGTCGGCGTCTTCGGCGCGCAGGCGCGGCTCCACCGTCTTCGCCCCCACCTTGTCCATATGCGCGAGGACGCGGCAGGTGAATTCGCAGACGAGATCGGCGCGCAGCGTCCAGCTCGACCGGTAGTAGCCGTAGATGAACGCCATGTTCGGGATACCCTCGATCATCATTCCCCGATATGAGACCCGCTTGGTCATGTCGACCGGATCTCCGTCGATGTGGAAGGCGATCTGGCCGAAAGCGCTCATGTCGAAGCCGGTCGCCGTCACGACGATGTCCGCCTGCAGGTGCTCGCCCGACGCCAACACAATGCCGCTTTCGTCGAACGACTCGATGGTGTCCGTCACGACGGACGCTTTACCCTCCCGGATGGCCGTGAAGAGGTCGCCCTCCGGCACCGCCGCCACGCGCTGCTGCCACGGGCGATAGCTGGGGTTGAAGTGCTTGTCGACGTCGAACCCTTCCGGCAGCTGTTGGCGGGTCTCGTTGATCAGCCAGTCGCGGACGGCGTCCGGGTTCGCTGAGGACAGGTTGATCAGGTCGAACGTCTGCTTCAGGTGCGCACGCCGCAGAATCTCGGAGCGCCACTCCTCGGGCAGGTTCAGTTCGCGAAGCGTTGTGTCCAGCTGGTGGGTCCAGGGGACCGCCGTGAAGAACGTCGGCGACCGTTGCAGCATCGTCACATGCGCCGCGGTGCCGGCCATCGCCGGAATCAGCGTCGCGGCGGTCGCGCCCGAACCGATCACGACCACCCGCTTGCCGGCATAGTCGAGGTCCTTCGGCCAGTGCTGCGGATGAACGACCGTTCCCTTGAAGCGATCGAACCCGTTCCACTTCGGCGTAAAGCCCTTGCGATGGTCGTAGTACCCCGCCCCCAGCCACAGGAAGTCGGTGGTGATCGAGAAGTGTTCGCCCGTATCGTTGCGCGACACCTCGACCGTCCAGCGCTTCTGTTCGCTCGACCAGCTCACCGTTTGAACACGATGCCCGTAGTGGATCTTCGAGCCGAGGTCATATTCCTTGATGACATCGCCCAGATAGCTGTGGATCTCCTCCGCCGTGGCGATGGAGCGGCCCTGCCACGGGCGGAATCCGAACGCATACGTGTACAGGTCGCTGTCGGAACGCGCGCCGGGGTAGCGATGGGTCCACCATGTCCCGCCGAATCCATCCATGGCTTCCAGGATGGCGAACGAGCGGCCCGGCAAGTTCATGCGAAGGTGACAAGCGGCATCGATCCCCGAGATCCCCGCCCCGATGATTAGTACCTCTACGTGCTCAGGTAAAACCGAATCTGCTTGATTCTTAGTCATGAGATCCCTCCGATGACCAGTTATTGAAAATATCCGTAACGCCGCACGACTAGATCAATAGACTTGGTCATGTGACTACGAAGGAAAAAGACGCTTGCACGTGCATGCCAGCGACAACGCTTCAAACCAGCACGAGCGCCCCCTCTGCACCCGACCGGACCTGCACGCGGGTCATTCAGGTGCGCGTCCCGGTTTGACCGGTCACTCCGAACATGATCAATTGACCAAGTTCCACGGTTCCCAGTCTATGCAGTCGAGGGACAATTTGAATCAGGAGTTTCCATTACTCGATCGGTCGCGACGGTTGCATGCAACGGCCCGCGCGACGATCGACGCGTCAAACCTCGAAGCCATCCGTTTCGGCAAGCCGCCGGACAAAGGAAGCGGCGCGATCCAGCAGACAGGTCGCTGCCGGGATCGTCCGGGCGGCGGTGATGATGCCGTGATGATGCCCGGGCAGATGGTGATGCTCGACCTTGCTCCCGGCGCGGGCCGCGCATGACGCGTAGGCAATGCCTTCGTCACACAGCGGGTCCAGCCCCACCGTGGCAATGAACATCGGCGGCTGCCGCCGGCCTTCCGCATGCAGCAGCGGGGACAGGCGTGGAAGATCGAATGGCGTGCCGGCCGGCACGTAGTGTTCCCGGAACCACAGCATCGACTCGGCGACCAGCGGAAATCCGCCTTGAATGCGCTGGTATGACGGCAGCGACGCCGTCAGGTCCGTCACGGGATAGAACAGGATCTGCCCGATGATCGCGGGTCCCACCGACGATGCCGCATTGGCGACGAGGGTCGCCATATTGCCGCCGGCGCTGTCGCCCGCCAGGATCACCCGAGACGCATTGATGGCGAGCGCAGATGCGTTGGCCGCCAGGTAGTCCAATGCCCGCTCGCAATCATCGAGCGGGACCGGCCACCGGTGCTCCGGCGCCAGCCGGTACTCCACCGAAGCGACGGCACACCCGCCATGCCGTGCGAGATGACGGCAGATGCCGTCATGCGTGTCCACGCTGCCGATCACCCACCCGCCGCCGTGAATGAAGACGACCAGCGGGGTGCCGTCGGCACCGGCCCCGGCGGGCGGACGATAGAGCCGCACCCGAATGCTGCCGTCCGCGACGGGAACATCGATGTCTTCATGGACAACGGCGGCGTCACCCGTGAGGCCGTTCAATTCGCAGGCCCGCACGAAGTTCACGCGCGACTGGTCGACGGAAAAGCTGCCGTAGTGTCGTCCGCCCAGTTCGCGGAACGCCCGAACGGCGTCCCGAGCATCGTCAGCCACCTCGGTCAGCGGCAACCAGTGCACCGATGTCATGTGCCTCTCCGCTCAGATCGCAGCGAACACGCTTTGATCCCATTGCGTCGCGGCGCGGTACTCTTCCACCGTGCCCGGCCAGTTGTTGATCACCTTGCCTTGCGCGTTCTTGTACCAGCTCGAGCAGCCTGCCGAAAACGCCGAGCCGGCCATCGCCGACTGCAGCTTGTCGTTGTATTCGTCAAACACGGCCCGATCGACATCAACAGCCTTCACGCCAGCCGAAGCCATGCCGCCGATCGCGTCGATGATGTAGTTCTGCTGGATCTCGAGCATCGACACGATGGAGTTGTGGTTCAGGTTCGTATTCGGCCCATACAACATGAACATGTTCGGAAAACCAGGCACGGTCATGCCCAGATAGGCTTCCGGGCCGTCTGCCCATGCCTGCGCCAACGTGCGGTCCGTTCCACGCACCTGCAGGCTGCCCTGGAAAGCCTGACTCTCGAATCCGGTTCCGAACACGACGACGTCGAACGGAAGCAGACGCCCGTCCCGGGTCACGATGCCCTCGTCGACGAACGATTCCACCCCCGCCGTCTCCAGCGCGACGTTGTCGCGCATGAGCGCCGGGTAGTAGTCGTCCGATCGCAGAATCCGTTTGCACGCATATTCATAGTCCGGCGTCAGTTGCTCGCGCAGTACCGGGTCGGGCACCTGGCGATGAAGGTGGGCCAACGCGAGACTCTTGCCTTCCTGCTGCGCGTTGGAACCCATCCGGGTCCGCTCGAACCCGGACTCGCGGAACGCGTGCAGCGATTTCCGGCTTTCTTCGAAGAGATGGGGCTCGCGCTCGTAGGCATCGAGCTGCTCCGCCGAGAAGACGATCTGGTTGCGCGGCATGATCCAGTTCGCGCTTCGCTGGAATACCGTCAGGTGATCGACCTTCGGCGCGATGAGCGGCACATACTGCACGGCGCTGGCCGCGTTGCCAATGCTTGCCACCCGCTTGCCGCTCAGGTCCACGTCGTGCCGCCACTCGGCGGAGTGGAAATATTCGCCGTTGAAATCCGCCAGGCCGCGAACCGCGGGGATCATCGGGCGGTTCAGTTGCCCCCAGGCCGGCACGAAGAATCGTGAGGTCATCCGGGAGCCGTCACTCAGCGCGAACCGCCAGAGGCTGGCGCCGGCATCCCATTCTGCACTCCGAATCTCGATGTTGAATCGCAGGTGTTCCGTCAGGTCGAACCGCGTGGCAAGCGATTTCAGATAGTGCAGCAGCTCGTTCCGGCCGGCATACATCGCGCTCACGCGCAAATGCGGATGGAAGCTGTAGCAGTACAGGTGCGATTCGGTATCGCATGCCGCGCCGGGATACGAATTGTCCAGCCAGACGCCGCCGAGATCGGGACGCTTTTCCAGCACGACAAAGTCGTCGATGCCCGCGATTTTCATGCGAGCGGCCATGCCGAGGCCTCCGAAGCCTGCACCCAGGATAACGATCTCGTGGTGCTCAATCCTTTCTACATTGTTCACGGTGCACTCTCTCTATTTACGTTACGGCGACTGCGGATTTGCCGGCGTCGGTTCAATAGGCCTGTTCGTACAGGCGCAATGCGTCCGACTCCGTGACGACGACCGGATTGTTCAACAGCAAGCGCTGCTGCTTCATCGCGTCGGCCGCGAGGGTCGGCAGGCTCGATTGCGTCACACCCACGTCGCGCAGGCGTCGCGGCGCGCCGGAGCGGTCCATCAGGTCTTCCAGGAATGCGATGAACGCCGCCGTGCGCGCCGTGGCGTCGCCCGTTCCACCCGCGCCGACGACGTCCGCCAGTTCCGAATAGTGCGAAGCCGCCGCTTCAGCGTTGAAACGCAGCACGGGTGCCAGCATCAACGCGTTGGACAAGCCGTGCGGAATATGGAAATGGCCACCCAACGGATACGCCAGTGCATGGACCGCGGCCACCGGCGCATTGGCGAAGGCTTGCCCCGCCAATGTGGCGCCCAGCAGCATGGCCTCGCGTGCGCGCCGGTCGTCGCCGTTTTCGCAAGCCGGGATCAGGTTGCTCACCAGCAGTCGCAGCGCCTCACGCGCGAGTGCGTCGGAGATGGCGTTCTTCTTGTGCTTGCTCGTGTAGGCCTCGATGGCGTGAACCATCGCGTCGATGCCCGTCGCAGCGGTATGGCTGCGCGGCAGACCAACCGTCAGCTCGGCGTCCAGGATCACTTTGTCGGCATACAGCTGACGTGCGACGATGCCCATCTTGGTTGTTTCGTCAACCGAAACGATGGAGATGTTGGTGACTTCCGACCCGGTACCCGCCGTCGTCGGGATCTGCACCAACGGCAGGCGCGCCCCCTGAACGTTGCCGATGCCGTACATTTCCGCGAGCGATTGCCGCGAGACGGTGAGCACGGCGGCCAGTTTTGCGATGTCCATCGACGAGCCGCCGCCCAGGCCAATGACGACGTCCGCCTCGGCACTGCGTGCAAACTCGACGCAGCGCAAGACCACCTTCTCCGGCGGATCGGCCACGACCTCGTCAAAAACCGCCACGCGGAATCCCTCGGCGGCCAACGACGCTTTCGCCGGTTCCAGCACACCGGCCTTGTGCAGCCCTGCATCGGTCACGATCAGGACACGGCGGCGCTCCGTCCATGCCGCCATCACCTGACCCAGGCGGCGCGCACAACCCCATTCCTGGAGAATGGACGGAACAGTTTCGAAAAGCATCGACTGCGGGGACATTTCCATTGACGTTTCCTTGATGCGGACGTTGGCCGTTAGACCTGGGTGCACAGGTACTTGATTTCCAGGTATTCCTCGATGCCGTAACGGGACCCCTCACGGCCCAGGCCCGATTGCTTGACCCCGCCGAACGGCGCGACCTCGTTGGAAATCACGCCGGTATTCAGGCCGACCATGCCGTACTCGAGCGCCTCACCCACACGCCAGATGCGGCCGTGGTCGCGTGTATAGAGATAGGCCGCGAGCCCGTACTCGGTGTCGTTGGCCATCGCGATCGCTTCTGCTTCATCCTCGAAGCGGAACACCGGGCCGACGGGCCCGAAAAGCTCCTCGCGCGCGAGACGCATGGCCGGCGTCGCATCGGCAATGACGGTCGGCTCGAAAAACGTGCCCCCAAGCGGATGGCGTTTACCGCCCGTGACGATTCGTGCGCCCTTGCTCACGGCATCGTCGATCAGCTGATTCAGGTGGTCGCAGGCGGACTGCTGGATCAGCGGCCCCTGCTGCACCCCCGGTTCGATGCCGTTTCCTACCTTGAGCGCCTGGACTCGCCGGGTGAGCGCGTCGACGAAGCGGTCATGAATGCCTGCCTGGACGAGAAAGCGATTGGCGCACACACAGGTCTGGCCGCTATTCCGGTACTTCGACGCCATCGCACCTTCAACGGCCGCGTCGAGATCCGCGTCGTCGAACACGATGAAAGGTGCGTTGCCGCCGAGTTCGAGAGAGAGTCGCTTGATCGTCCCGGACGACTGGCTCATGAGCACGCGGCCGACTTCGGTCGAACCGGTGAACGAAAGCTTGCGCACGACCGGGCTGGCCGTGAGCACCGCGCCGATCTCGCGCGACGGACCGCACACCACTTGAAGGACACCTGCCGGAATGCCCGCCCGCTCGGCCAGGACGGCGAGCGCAAGCGCCGTGAGCGGCGTCAGGTCCGCGGGGCGCACGATGATGGAGCAGCCCGCGGCCAGTGCTGGTGCAACTTTGCGCGTGATCATCGCGGCAGGAAAATTCCACGGCGTGATCGCGGCACACACGCCGATCGGCTGACGGATGACGAGAATGCGCTTGTCGCCTTGCGGGTGCGGAATGACGTCGCCGTAGACACGCTTCGCTTCTTCGGCGAACCACTCCACGAAAGAAGCCGCATACATGATTTCGCCGCGAGCCTCCGCCAGCGGCTTGCCCTGCTCCGACGTCATGATCAGCGCGAGATCGTCGGCATTCGCCACGATCAGGTCGTACCAGGCGCGCAGTATCTTCGCGCGCTCGTGGCTGGTGCGTTTCTGCCAGCCTTGTTGTGCAAGCGCCGACGACGCAATGGCCTGCTCGACCTCCGCGGCGCCGAGGCTGGCCACGCGCGCCAGGATGTCACCCGTGGCCGGATTCGTGACGGGAAACGAACGGCCATCCGTGCCCTCCGCCCATCCCGACGCAAGCCACGCACGCGTCTCCAGCAACGCGCCGTCTCGCAGTTGGGCGCGTAGCGCCGAGGGATCGATCGCTTGGTTCATCCTGCTGTGCATTTCATTCACTAGCACCGTCTCCAGAAATTCTTGTTTTTTCCACCCGGGCGCTTTCGCGCCGACAGGCAAGAACCGCCCAGGCATCCATACGCGAACGCCTGCTCCATCGCCCAGGATTTCGCCTCACTTCCGGGAGTGGGGATGGGCCAATGGCTCCGCCACGCGGAAGTCTTCGCAAAATGTTGCCCACGGGGAGGAAGTCCACGATCGAGCGGTAACTTCCAATTGGGGATGAAACAGGCATGTAGATCACTTGACATGGTCATTTGACCATAAAGCATTTTCCGCGGCAACTCAGTAGTTCCACGGGCTGTCGGCGACTCATCGGGAGATGGCTGCGCAAGGTTGAGACAGTCAGACAAGTCGATCGCCCGGGATCTGTGTTGCCAAGGCGAACCTGGCGGATATGCTCGGCGGCGGTTCTGCGCGAAGGCGACGCCGATCACCTTGCGAAAGCAAGCGACTCGCGCGCAGCCAGCGCGGCGGGCGCAGCGGGGGACGGCTTCACTGTCGGCGTCGGATGCGGCCCCGCCCGCCACGGCCTGTGCGCAGTGCCACAAGCCGATGGCCGCCGACGACCTGTTCTGCGGCGAATGCGGTGCGCGCCGTCACGCTTGACGGCAGCGTGATCGCGCATCGAAACGCGGCCCGCGACCAGTATCGCCGCGGGTCGCGGGCTTCGGGTTTCGGGTTTCCGGCAAACGACAAGCACGTATCGGCGGCCGGTTTCCTGAACGCGGTTGATCGGTTCGCGCAACACGTCGCGCCTGCCGGCGTGATGACGAAGGCGCGACGCTGTGCGAACATCCCGGGCTCGCGTACCCGGTCAACCGGCCCGTGCAAGCGGCCTGAACACCCGCCGGACGTGGTTTGCGCAACAGCAAGCCGGCAGCGTGGCCCGACGCTCACCTTCGCGACCGTGACAGCGACAGCGAACGCCGGCAGCGAACAACCCTGCCTACACCCTCCCCGCGAGATGAAACCGTGACGCCGGATGCCACAGCTGCACCGACGTCGCGACCTGCCCGCCGACCCACGTGCGCCGCCGCAGCAGCAGACACGGTTCGCCGATTTCCATCACGAGGTGCCGGCGCACCTGCGCATCGGGTTTCTGCGCGTAGATGCGGAACTCCGCACGCTGGATCGGCGCGAGTCGCACCATGTAGTGGTTCGGGGTCTCGACCGTGAAATCCTGCTCGAGATAGGCGGGAAACAGCGCCGGATTGACGTAGCGATCCTCGAACTGGATCGGCTCGCCCTCCTCGCAATGCACGATGCGCGAGTGAAACACCGGCCCCGTGCGAAGCCCGAGCGCTTCGATCGCTTCGGGATCGTCGCTGCTTTCGATCATCAGCACGCGCGCACTGTGCCGATGGCCGCGCTCGGCGATCTCGTCCGCGATGTTGCGGATCTCGAGCACCGTCGATTCGTAATGACGGCGCTCGACAAAGGTGCCCGCCCCCTGGATGCGGGTCAGCACACGCTCGGCGGTCAGCTCGCGCAGCGCACGCGACACGGTCATGCGCGCCACGCCGAACTCCTTGACCAGTTCGGCCTCGGTCGGAATCGCGCCACCGGGCTTCCAGTCCCCGTTCGCGATCCGCTCGACCACGTAGCGCTTGATCTGCTGGTAGGCCGGCAGCGCGCGCGCCGGCACGTCGTCGCCCGGTACGGCCCCCGGCCGGGCCGCCGTATATCGTTCCGCTTCGTTCATGCGCCCTCGATCGAATGAAGATGGGATGACCTGCCGACCGTCGCACCGCCGCTGCGTCACCCCAGCGACGGCGGCACGCCCGCAACGATGGCGGCCGCGCTCGCGATGTCGTCCGCGAGCGGCCGGTCGTCGTGATACGCCGGCACGCGGTCGCGCACGTAACGCCACAGCGCGTCGGTCGGCGCCGCCCGCGACACTTCGTTCTCCTGCAAATCGTACGCCTGCGCGGCGGCCAGCAACTCGATCGCGAGCACGCGCGTGGTGTTCTCGATGATGTCGAGCGCCTTCAGCGCGGCCGGTGTCGCATGGCACAGGTGGTCTTCCTGCAGGCCCGACGTGATGCCGCCGTCGAGGCTCGCGGGCGCGGCGAGCCGCTGGTTCTGCGCAACCAGCGCGACCGCGGTGTACTGCGCGATCATGAACCCGGAACACGTGCCGCCCGGCGCCGCGAGAAACGCCGGCAGCCCGCTCACGAGCGGATTGACGAGCCGGTCGAGCCGCCGCTCGGCAATCGCCGCGACCTGCGCCATCGCGGCCGCGAGGCTGTCCATCGCGAGCGCGATGCCCGCGCCGACCGCATGCGCCTGCGAATGGACGGTCGGCGCGTCGCGCGTGCCCGCGACGATCGGATTGTCGGTCACGGACGCGAGCTCGCGGTCGACGACTTCCGCCGTGACCGCCAGCACGTCGCGCGCCGCGCCGTGCACGTGCGGAATCGTGCGCAGGCTGAGCGGGTCCTGCGTATGTCGCCCATTCGCCGCGGCGAGCATCGCGCTGTCGGCGAGCATCGCGCGCAGGCGTGCGCCGACGTGCCCGATCCCGGGCGAAATGCGGAGCGCCAGCGATGCTGGATCGAACGCGGCGAGCTGGCCGCCGAGATTCTCGAAGCTCGTCGCCGCGATCCAGTCGGCCCAGTCGAGCAGCCGCTCCGCGCGGGCGAGCGCAAGCGCGGCGAGCCCCGTCACGCACGGCGTGCCGTTGACCAGGCTCAGCCCCTCCTTGGCGCCGAGCGCCAGCGGCTCGCGGCCGATGCGGCGCAGCGCTTCGTCGCCACGTATGCGTTCGCCGCCGTGCCGCGCGTGGCCGTGCCCAATACAGACGAGCGCGACGTGCGCCATGTGGGTCAGGTAGCCGACCGACCCGTGCGCCGGCACTTCCGGCAGGCAATCGTGCTCGAGCAGTGCGACCAGCTGGTCGACGATGTCGGCCCGCACACCGGAATGCCCGTGGGCGTAGTTGTTGATCGCTGCCGCGATGATCGCGCGCGTTTCCGCCGCACCGAGCGGCGCGCCGACGCCAACCGCGTGGCTCATCAGGATGTTGCGCGACAGCGTACCCTGCTGCGCGGGCGACACGATCACGTCGCATAGCGCACCGACGCCCGTGTTGACGCCATACGCGCGAATGCCGCGCGCGACGATTGCGTCGACGAGTTCGCGCGCCGCGACGACACGTCCGCGCGCGTCGTCGGTCAACGCGAGCGGCGCGCCGGCCGCCACCGCCGCGATCTGCCGCCAGTCGAGCGGCCGGGCCGAACGGAATACGGTCATGGCGGCCTCAGTTCGCGGCACGGTCATGATGGCTCGACACGAACTGGCGGAAGCGTTCGGAGCACTGGCCGCCGAACAGTTCGCCCGGCGTTCCGTCCGCATCGACCTCGCCCTGATGCAGGAACATCACGCGATTCGACACATGCCGCGCGAAGCCCATTTCGTGCGTGACGACCAGCATCGTGCGCCCTTCCTCCGCGAGCGAGCGCATCACGCGCAGCACCTCGCCGACCAGCTCCGGATCGAGCGCCGACGTCGGTTCGTCGAACAGCATCACCTTCGGATGCATCGCGAGCGCCCGCGCGATCGCGACCCGCTGCTGCTGGCCGCCCGACAGATGGGCCGGATAGTAGCCGCGCTTGTCCGCGAGGCCGACGCGCGCGAGCAGCGCCTCGGCCTCCTCGACCGCCTCCGCGCGACTGCGCTTCTGCACGCGCAGCGGCCCTTCGACGAGATTGTCGAGCACGGTCATGTGCGACCACAGATTGAAGTTCTGGAACACCATCCCGAGCTGCGAGCGGATGCGATCGACCTGGCGCCGGTCACCCGGATGCAGCTTGCCGTCGCGCGCGCGTTTCATCTTCAGTTCCTCGCCGGCGAGCGCGACCGAGCCGTCGTCGGGCGTTTCGAGCAGGTTCAGGCAGCGCAGGAAGGTACTCTTGCCCGATCCGCTCGCACCGAGGATCGAGATGACGTCGCCTTCGTGCGCATCGAGCGAAATGCCCTTCAGCACGTGGTGATCGCCGAACGACTTGTGGATGTTCCTGACCGACAGGGCGACGGGAGCAGCGGTGTTCATCGATTTCTCCTGGAAGGAAGGACGCGGTCAGGATGCGACACGCCGCGCATTACGTGCGTCGGCCGCGGGTGCGCCGGACGGCTTCGGCGCGCGCAGGTGGCCCGACAGCCGCCATTCGAGCGCGCCGAGCAGGCGTACGACGATGAAGTTCAGGCCCAGGTAGATGAGGGCCGCACACACGAACACCTCGGTCGTCCGGTAGGTTTGCTGGATGATCTGCTGCGCGACGCCCGTCACCTCCCACACGGTCACGAGGCTGGCGAGCGCGGTCGACTTGACCAGCAGCACGGCTTCGGTCGAATACGCGGGCAGGCACTGGCGCAGCGCGATCGGACCGATCACGCGGCGCAGCAGCGCGAAGCCCGACAGGCCGATCGAATAGCCTGCCTCGATCTGCCCGACCGGCACGGCCATCAGCCCGCCGCGCAGGATCTCGGCCGTGTAGCCGGCCGTACACAGCGCGAGCGACAGCACCGCGCACACGTACGGCTCGCGCAGCAGCGGCCACATGAAGCTCTCGCGGATCACGCCGAACTGGCCGAGCCCGTAGTACACGAGAAACATCTGGATCAGCAGCGGCGAGCCGCGAAATACCAGGATGTAGGCACGCGCGAAGCGGTTCGGCAGCCAGCGCGGCGACACGCGCATCGTGACGATCACGAGCGACAGCAGGCCGCCGAGCACGAGCGACGCGAAGAACAGGCCGAGCGTGGTCGGTACCGCCGCGAGCAGCTGGCGCAGCGTGTCGAACAGGAAGTCGAAATCGAGTGACATGGGCGCGCTCCGTCAGTTGCGTGCGAAGTTGCGGCGGAACGACCGGCCGACGATCGCTTCAGCCCGGTTGAACACGCGGTTCGACAGCCCCGTCATGACCAGGTAGAGCGCGCCGCCCGCGACGAAGAACACGAAATACTGGTGGGTCGAATTCGCCGCGATCTGGCTCGTGCGCAGCAGCTCGGCGAGCCCGGTGACCGAGATCAGCGCCGAATCCTTCAGGCTCAGCTGCCACACGTTGCCGATGCCGGGCAGCGCGAAGCGCAGGACCTGCGGAATCAGGATGCGGCGCAGGACCATGCTGCGCGGCATGCCGATCGAGCGCGCTGCTTCGAGCTCGCCCTTCGACACCGCGAGCACGGCCGCGCGATACACCTCGGCCTGGTACGCGCCGGAAATCATCCCCACCGCGAGCGCGCCGATCACGAACGGCGGCACGCCGATGAAGCCTTCCGCGCCGAACCACTGGCCCACGGCCGTGACGAGCGTCGAGCCGCCGAAATAGAACAGGTAGATGACGAGCAGTTCGGGCACGCCGCGAAACACCGTCGTATACAGGTCGCCGAGCAGGCGGGCGCTGCGATAGCGCGACAGCTTCGCGGCCGCGACGCCCGCGCCGATCACGGCACCGACCGCGAGCGCGGCCAGCGTCAGCGCAACCGTCATCAGCGCGGCAAGCAGCAGCACGCCGCCCCAGCCTTCGGTTCCGAAGCCCAGCATTTCAAGGATCGCCATGCGTGCCTCCCGGCAAGCGTTGAGTGGATCGGCAGGATGCGCGCCGCCGCGCGTCGCTCATGCCGCTTGCGCGGCGGCGGCCGGACGTGCGCTTACGGGGTGACGTCGGTCTTGAACCACTTGTCGGCGAGCTTCTTCACAGTGCCGTCCGCGAGCGCGGCGCCGATCGCCGTATCGAACTTCGTCTTCAGGTCGGCATCCTGCTTGCGGAACGCGAGCCCTTCGCCCGGCCCCCAGATCGGCCCGCCGAGCTTCGGGCCCGCGAGCACGATCGATGCGTTGTCCTTCTTCGCGTTGTTCGCCGCGTAGTACGTGACATCGTCGAACGAGGCGTCGATGCGGCCGGCGACGAGGTCGAGATCGCGCTCGGGCGAGGTCTTGTACACGCGGATCGACGCGATGTCCTTGAAGCTGTCGTTGATGAACTTCGTGTAGACGGTGCCCGACTGGATGCCGATCGTCTTGCCCTTCAGCTGCTTGCGAAGCACGTCGACGGTCGACTTGTCGGCATTCGCGTCGCCCGACAGCTTGACGATCGGCGCGCCCGGCGCCGCCTTCGGCAGGATCTTCGTATCGGTGACGGCGAACGTCGCGGGCGTCGCGGCATACGGACGCGAGAACAGCAGGATCTTCTCGCGCTCCGGCGTAATCGAGATCGCATCCATCAGGACATCGAACTTGCCGGCCTGCAGCCCGGGAATCATTCCGTCCCAGTCCTGCGCGACCATGTTGCACTGCACCTTGATACGCTCGCACACGTTGGCGAGCAGTTCGGGCTCGAAGCCGCCGAGCTTGCCGCCCGGCAGCGTGAGGTTCCACGGCGCGTAGCCGCCTTCGAGCGCCACCGTCACCGTCTTCCATTCCTTCGCCTGCACCGGCGCGGAAAGCGTGGCCGCTGCCGCTGCGATGATGCCGATCGTCCTGACTGCCCACTTGATGCGCTTGCCGTTCACGAGTTTTCTCCTTGCGTTGAAGATCGTCATCCCTTCGGTCATGCAAGCGGCCTCAGGAATTTGTCTATACAAGCATGCAAGAAGAAAAAACGAGCGACAAGCGTTGATCAAAAAAAACCGGGGAAACGCGGGAAATCCCCTAATTCCGGGGCTCTGACGTGCCTCTCGGTGGTGATTCGCGGCACGAACATGGTGCATTTCATCCGATCTTTCGATCAGGATGACTAGACAAATTCCTGATTCGACTGTTTCGCTAAACACACTAAAAGTGCCAATCGAATCCTGCAGCCGTGCCGGCAGGCGCATCGCTCGCGCGCATCCCGCGAACCCGGCGACTGCGCGACGCGCATGCCCCTGCCCTCACCACGCGGCAAACACGTCCTGCGCGATCCCGAAGCCCGTGCTCATCCCGGCGCCGCTCGTCACGACGACGACGCGCGTGCCGTCATCCGGCGCCTCGATCACGCAATCGGCATCGGCGGCCGACGGATAGCTGCCGGTCCAGCGTTCGACGATGTCCAGTTCCGGCACATCGAGCGTCTCGTGCAGCAGGCGCAGGATCTGCACATCGATTTCCTGCGTCGCGAACGGCAGCGGTGCGGCGCCGTATTCGTGCGAATCGCCCACCACGAGGCTGCCGTCGGCGCTCTGCACCGCGATCAGGTGGATGCCGTAACCGAGGCACACGGGCTCCTCCGCCTTCAGGCGCGTGCGCAATGCGTCGGCGGCGGGCAGCGCCGCGAAACCCGCGTAACGCAGCAGGCTCAGGTCGCTCATCACCGCGGCGCGCAGCGCCAGCGGGCGGCGCGGCCGCACGCGCAGCATCTGCAACTGGCACAGCCGCACCGCGTGCCGCGCGAACCAGTCGCCGTACAAGTGACGGCTGTCCGCATTGCCGCAGACGATCACGCGCTCCGCGTGCAACACGCCGCGCGACGTGCGCACGGTCGGCGTGCACACGTCGTGCACCATCTCGCCGTAACGAAACGTCACGCCGAAGCGTTCCGCCAGCCACGCCGCCAGCAACCCGATCGCGGTACGCGGCTCGATGCGCAGTTCATGCGGGCTGTGCAGCACGCCTTGCGCGCCGTCGAGCCGCAACGCCGGCGCCACGGCCGCCGCTTCACCGGGTGTCATGACCCGGCAGCCGTCGGCCATGCCGGTCTGCATGAAGGCATCGATCAGATGCATCGCCTCGGGGCGACGCGCAATCAGGTGGAGGCCCTTGTGCAGCACGTCGATGCCGGCTTGCGGCGCGACGTCCGCCCAGACCTCGCGGCTCGCCCGCGCACGCCGCCAGCTGTGTTCGGCGTGCTGCCCGGTGACGGTGACGAAACCGAAATTACGGATCGACGCGCCCACGCATGCGGCATCGCGTTCGATCACGCAGACGCGCAGCCCCTTGAGCGCTGCCGTATAGGCATGGGCGAGGCCGACGATGCCGGCGCCGACGATGACCACGTCATAAGAGTCTGCCGCTGTGATGGCGTTCACGATTGCACGTTCCTTCTGTCGAGATGACGCGCGCCGCCCTTGCGAGGCGAGCGTATTGGTTGCTGCTTGCCGCGTCCCATGGACGTATTCCCGCGTGCGAGGCGAACCGGCCGGCTCGCGTCGTTCGTTCCCGGGATTGGCGCACGATCCCGCACTATCTCGACGCGAGATGACATGCGAATGAAAAGCCACAAAACAGCATGAATTGGCAAATTTTGCCATTGAATGACATGGCGGAAGGTCGCGTCGACCCGTCGGCTCGGCGCATGGATATGCGCTGTCAAAGCGCACCGACCTCAATCTGATCGGCACGCACCAGCATGGGACCGGCCGGCAGCAGGTCGTGCACGCAGCGGGCAACGGGTCCCGCAAGATCCGCAGCTCGCGTCGGTCGTCATCGACGCCGCGCAATTGCGCGGCCGCGCCGTGTGCATCGGCTGTTGAGTGGTCACGATCGCCGGTAACCGGTGGCGGATCAGGCCGACGTGTCCGTTGCCGTTACCGGCTCCGCATCGACTCGCGCCGGCTCGCGCGCCGCGCCGCGATCGTCCGGCGGCGTAATGAGCGCCACCAGCGTGTCGTGATCGATCGACTCGTGCTGCAGCAGGCACCGCGCGATCCGTTCGAGCGCGTCGCGATGCTCGCCGAGCGTCGCCGCGACCCGCGCGTGCGCCTCTTCGAGCAGCGCGCGCACCTCCTCGTCGATCAACTGCGCGGTGTGTTCGCTGCACCGGCCGTCGCCCGGCGTCCACACGCCGGGCGAACCGCCCTGCGGCGTCGCATCGTCGAGCGTCGCCAAGCCGAGCTTCTCGCTCATCCCGTACTGCATGACCATGTGGCGCGCCAGCGCGGTCGCACGTTCCAGATCGTTCTGCGCACCGGTCGACACGTCGCCGAACGCGATTTCCTCGGCCACCCGGCCGCCGAGCAGCACGTCGAGCCGGTCGAGCAGCTCGCTCTTGCGCAGCACGTAGCGATCCTCGGTCGGCACCTGCTGCGTGTAGCCGAGCGCCGCGATGCCGCGCGGGATGATCGACACCTTCTTCACCGGATCGCAATGCACGCGGCTTTGCGCGACGAGCGCGTGGCCCGCCTCGTGGTACGCGATGGTCCGCTTTTCCTCGTCGTTCATCACGCGGCTCTTGCGCTCCATGCCCGTCATCGCGCGGTCGATCGCTTCGTCGAAGTCGGCCATGCCGATCGCGGGCTTGCCGAGTTCGGCCGCGTGCAGCGCGGCCTCGTTGACGACGTTCGCGAGATCCGCGCCGACGAAGCCCGGCGTGCGCTGCGCCAGCTCGGCCAGGTCGACTTCCGGGGCCAGCTTCACGCGCTTCGTGTGCACGGCCAGGATCTGCTTGCGGCCGGTCAGGTCGGGCCGGTCGATCGCGATGTGGCGGTCGAAGCGCCCGGGCCGCAGCAGCGCGGGATCGAGGATCTCGGGCCGGTTCGTCGCGGCCATGATGATCACGCCCGAATTGGCCTGGAAGCCGTCCATCTCGACGAGCAGCTGGTTGAGCGTCTGCTCGCGTTCGTCGTTGCCGGACATCAGGCCGACACCGCGCGCCTTGCCGAGCGCATCGAGTTCGTCGATGAACACGATGCACGGCGCCTTCTGCTTTGCCTGGTCGAACAGGTCGCGCACGCGTGCCGCGCCGACGCCGACGAACATCTCGACGAACGCCGAGCCGCTGATCGTGAAGAACGGCACGGCCGCCTCGCCGGCCACCGCGCGCGCGAGCAGCGTCTTGCCGGTGCCGGGCGCGCCGACGATCAGCACGCCTTTCGGGATCTTGCCGCCGAGCCGCTGGTAGCGTTCAGGATTGCGCAGGAACGCGACGATCTGCTGCAGCTCGGCCTTCGCCTCGTCGATGCCGGCGATGTCGTCGAACGTGATGCCGGTTTCCTGCTGCACGTACACGCGTGCCTGGCTCTTGCCCATGCCGCTCAGGTCACGGACCCCGCCCGGCCGGCGCATCATGAAGCTCCAGAACGTCACGAGGATGATCACCGGCAATATCCATCCGGCAAGCGTTTCGAGCCAGCCCGAATCCGGCACGCCGCGATAGCGGATGCCGGCGGCCGTGAGTTCGGCGACGAGACGATCGTCAGCGACCCGGTTGGTCGTGAAGCGCCACGGCGGCCCCGCCTTCTTCACGGCGGCCGCGTCGGAGGCCGGCAGGTTCGCACCGGCCTGCGGCATGCGCAGCACGCCCGAAATCGACGACGGGCCGATGTCCAGATCGTCGACGAGCCGCGCGTCGACCAGGCGGTGAAAATCGCTGTACGAGATCGACGTCGTGGCCGGCTGGGCCATCAGCAGCTGATACGCCACCAGCACGGCAAATACGAACGGGATCAGCAGTCCGGAGTAATCGAATGATTTTTTCATGGCATCAGGCCGACACGGTGGGCACTGGCCCGCTCATGCATCGTCACGCAACGGTCAGCCGGTCGACGACCTCCCGGACACCCCTGACCGACCCGGCCGCACCGCACGCGGCGCGCCTTTCGGCAAGCGACGCGACCTTGCCCGTCAGCGTGATGACGCCGTCGACCGCGTCGATCGCAATGCCCGCGGATTCGCGCTGCGCGCGACGCGCCAGCGCTTCGGCGATCCGCATGCCGACGTCCGGCACCGTGTGGTCCGTGCGCACCCGGATCCGGTTCGCGACGCCGACGACGCCGATCATCCGGCTGACCATCTTTTCCGCCGCGCGACTCTGGTATGCATGATCGACCTCGCCGTCGAGCGTCACGCAACCGTGGTCGACCTCGACGCTAATCTTGTGATCGCGCAGCGCCTCCTGCCAGCCGAGCGCGAACGTGATGGCGATTGCCAGCTCCTGATCCGCGCACGCGTTCGCGGGCGGTGTAACGTTCAGTTCGAGCACGAGCGCACGCGCATCCTCGACATGCAGCGCCGTTTTCTGCGCCTCGAGCTTCTGGGCCCAGCTGTCGACCGAGCCGCGCAACGTGACGATCCGGTCGCGTACGTCGACGTCGATCCGCCGCGCGTCGATCGCCGGATTCCAGAACAGCGCCTGCTCGACGTCCTGCTTGAGTGCTGCATCGGACTTCATTTCCGTCTCCCGTTGGGCCGCACCGGTCGTGACATTCGCGATCGGCGATCGGGCCGCACCGGATTCAGCATCGCGCACGCCGGCGCCGGCGGGTTGACGAGGATCAACCAACGGCGTGCCGGCGGCCGTGGCCGCCGGGCGTGCCGCCGTCCGGCCCGGGCGTTGATTGACGTCAATCCGGAGCCGCAACAGCTGGAGGACGAATCTCGCCCGACCCGGGCACGGATACAGATACGGCAATCCCTGATTTCCATCAATCGCTTCGCGCGCATCCGCGCTGTAATCGACTCACTGCTCCGTCCACTCCCGTGAGGCGATCCATGAAACTGACTTTTCTCGGCGCGACCGAAACCGTGACCGGCTCGAAATACCTGGTCGAGCACGGCAACCGGCGCGTGCTGGTCGATTGCGGCCTGTTCCAGGGCACCAAGAACTTGCGGCTGCGCAACTGGAGCCCGTTGCCGGTCGCGCCCGACACGCTCGACGCGGTCGTGCTCACGCACGCGCATCTCGACCACACCGGCTATCTGCCGGTGCTGGCGCGCGAAGGGTTTCGCGGGCCGGTGTACTGCACGCCGGCCACGGCCGAACTCTGCGACATCATGCTGCGCGACAGCGCGCGGCTGCAGGAGGAAGAAGCCGACTTCACAAACCGCCACGGCTATTCGAAGCATCATCCGGCGCAGCCGCTCTACACGCTGGACGATGCGCAGCGCGCGCTGCACCTGCTGAAGCCCGTCGCGTTCGACGAATGCACGGCGCTCGGCGGCGGACTGGCGTTCCGCCTGCTGCCGGCCGGCCACATTCTCGGCGCGGCGAGCGTCGTGATGCACTGGGATCACAAGGTGCTGGCGTTCTCGGGCGACCTCGGCCGCTATCACGACCCGATCATGCAGCCGCCGCTGGCGCCCGCGCATGCGGACTACGTGGTCGTCGAATCGACGTACGGCGACCGGCTGCATCCGGAATCTGACCCCGAGAACGAACTCGCCGCGCTGTTCGACAAGACCTTCGCGCGCGGCGGCGTGGTCGTGATGCCGTGCTTCACCGTCGGCCGCGCGCAGGAGATCCTGCACTACATCGCGCGCCTGAAGGCGTCGGGCCGGATGGCGCGCGTGCCGGTGTTCGTCGACAGCCCGATGGCCACCGACGTGACCGAGATCTATCGCCACCATATTCTCGAACACCGGCTGACGCCTTCCGAAGCGAACGCGCTCGGCCACGCGGCCACGATGATCCGCTCGGTCGAGCAGTCGAAGGCGATTGCCGACCATCAGGGCCCGATGGTCATCATCGCCGGCAGCGGGATGGCGACGGGCGGCCGCGTGCTGCACCACCTGAGCCGCTACGCGCCCGATGCGCGCAACACGATCGCGCTGGTCGGCTACCAGGCGGCCGGCACGCGCGGCGCGGCGCTGGCCGCGCACGAGCCGACATTGAAGATCCACGGCGAGTACGTACGCGTGCGCGCGCAGGTCGAGTCGATCACGACGCTCTCCGCGCATGCCGACTACGAGGAGATCCTCCGCTGGCTCGGCACGATGCAGCGCGCGCCCGAGCGTACCTTCGTCACGCATGGCGAGCCGGCCGCCGCCGATGCGATGCGGCGGCGCATCGCGGAGCGGCTGCACTGGCCGTGCGAGGTGCCGGTGTATGCGCAGTGCGTCGATCTCGATGCGGTCGAATCCGGTGACACACGCGAGCCGGCTGCGCTTTCGTCCTGACGACGTGACCCACCGGACGGGGCGAGAACCGGGTGTCGCCTGCCGGTTCCCGCCGCACACTACCCGGACATCAACCGACTTCGATGATGACCTTCAGCGCCTGCGTCTGCGCAGCACGGCCGAACGTGTCGTACGCGCGCTCGACGTCGTCGAGCGGGAACCGGTGCGTGATCAGGCGTTTCGGATCGAGGCGCCCGGCGCGCACGGTCTTCAGCAGCATCGGCGTGCTGACCGTGTCGACGAGCCGGGTCGTGATCGAGATGTTGCGATCCCACAGCTTCTCGAGGTGCAGGTCGGCCTTGACGCCGTGCACGCCGACGTTCGCGACCACGCCGCCCGGCGCCACCAGTGACGTGCACATCTCGAACGTCGCCGGAATCCCGACCGCCTCGATCGCGCAATCGACGCCGACGCCGTCGGTCAGCTTCATCACTTCCGCCACCGGGTCGCCGGTGCGGCCGTCGAGGCAATCCGTCGCGCCGAAGCGCCGCGCCACCTCCAGCCGGTTGCTGTCGGGATCGATCATGATGATTCGCGCGGGCGAGTAGAACTGCGCGGTCAGCAGCGCGGCCAGCCCGATCGGGCCCGCACCGACGATCGCGACCGAGCAGCCCGGCTGCACCTTGCCGTTCAGCACGCCGCATTCGAACCCGGTCGGCAGGATGTCGGACAGCATCACGAGCGCTTCCTCGTCCGCGCCCGGCGGAATCCGGTAGAGGCTGGTCTGCGCATGTGGAATGCGTACGTACTCGGCCTGCGTGCCGTCGATCCGGTTGCCGAGAATCCAGCCGCCGGTCGTGCAGTGCGAATACAGGCCACGCCGACAATATTCGCAGCGGCCGCACGACGAGATGCAGGAGATCAACACGTGATCGCCCGGCTTCAGCGCGTCGACGGCGGCGCCGACCTGCTCGACGATCCCGACCCCTTCGTGGCCGAGAATGCGGCCGGGCTCGCAAGTCGGTACATCCCCCTTGAGGATGTGCAGGTCGGTGCCGCAGATCGTCGTGCGCGTCACGCGCACGAGCGCATCGGTGGGCGACTGCAGTTCCGGCATCGGCCGCTCCTCGAGCGCCTTGCGCCCGGGCCCGTGGTAGACGAGTGCTTTCATTGGGGTTCCTCCATCGAAAGAAAGGGTTGCAGGTTCATTCATCAGGATTGCGATACATGCCGCGCCTGTGCCAGCACCATCGCGAGTGCGCAGGACGCGACCCGGACGACAGCGCCATCGGCGCGGCTCGTCAGCACGATCGGCACACGCGCGCCCACGACGATGCCTGCGCTGACGGCGCCGCCCAGGTATTCGAGCTGCTTCGCGAGCAGGTTGCCCGCTTCGATATCGGGCACGACCAGGATGTCGGCGCGGCCGGCGACCGGCGAATCGATCCCCTTGTCGTGCGCCGCCCGTAGCGAGATCGCGTTGTCGAGCGCGAGCGGGCCGTCGACGATCGCGCCCGTGAGCTGGCCGCGCTCGGCCATCTTCGCGAGCGCCGCCGCGTCGAGCGTCGAGCGCATCGCCGGATTGACGGTCTCGACCGCGCACAGCACGGCCACGCGCGGGCACGCCACGCCCAGCGCATGCGCGACGTCGATCGCGTTCTGCGTGATGGCCGCCTTCTGCGCGAGGTCCGGCGCGATGTTCACCGCCGCGTCGGTCAGGATGAACGGACGCGGATACGCCGGCGTCTCGATCAGGAAACAGTGGGACATGCGCTTGTCGGTGCGCAGCCCCGATTCGGCGGCGACGACCGCGCCCATCAGCTCGTCCGTATGCAGGCTGCCCTTCATCAGCGCGCCGGCACGGCCGGCCGCCGCGAGTTCGATCGCGCGGGCCGCCGCCGCATGGCTGTGCGGCACGTCCTCGATCGTCCACGGCGACAGATCGACGCCCGCATCGTGCGCGACACGCAGCACCTTGTCGCGCGGCGCGACGATCAGCGGCTCGATCGCGGCCGCCAGCGGCGACTCGCGGAGTTCGGCCAGCGCGACGAGACTGGTTGCATCGCACGGATGCACGACGGCCACGACGAGCGGCGCTGCGTTGCGCGCCTGCGCGATCAGCCCGGGCCATGCGCCGTCCGCGCGCGGCAGCAGGCCGGGCAGGCACGCGCCGCCGCACGGATCCGGATGCCGATGCCCGTTCATGTCTCGAGCACGTAGGCGCCCGGCGCCGCCGCAAGCCCGGCGGCCGGCGTGCGGGCCGGCACGTCACCCGACGAGCGCGCGTGCAGCCAGTCGCGCCAGCAGGTCCACCACGATCCTTCGACCGCCGGCGTGTCGCGCATGAAGTCGCACGGGCTGCGGTAAGACGCGCCGGGTTCGCGGGTCGCGCAGCGGTAATGGCGGCCCGGATGACCGGGTTCCGACACGATGCCCGCGTTGTGGCCGCCCGCCGTCAGCACGAAGGTCAACGCATGGTGCGTCAGCAGATGGAGCTTGTAGACCGAGCGCCACGGCGACACGTGATCGCGCTCGGTGCCGACCGCGAACGTCGGCACGTCGAGATCCGACAGCGCGACCGGCCGCCCGTCGACGCAGTAGCGGCCGGCCGCGAGATCGTTGTCGAGGAACAGCCGGGTCAGGTATTCCGAATGCATCCGGTACGGCATGCGCGTGGTGTCCGCATTCCACGACATCAGGTCGTTGGGCTTCGTGCGCGTGCCGAGCAGGTATTCGCTCATCATCCGCGACCAGATCAGGTCGCGCGCGTTCAGCAGTTCGAACGCGGCGGACATCTGCGCGCCGTCCAGGTAGCCCTGCCGCCACATCAGCGCGTCGAGCGCGGACAGTTCGCTCGCGTCGATGAACAGGCCGAGTTCGCCGGGTTCGCTGAAATCGGTCTCGGCCGCGAGCAACGTGACGGATCGCAGCGCTTCATGTTGCCGCCCGTCGCGTGCGAGCGCCGCCGCGCCGATTGCCAGCAGCGTGCCGCCGAGGCAATAGCCGGCCGCGTGGACCGCCTCGCCGCAGATCGACCGGACGACGTCGAGCGCGGCCAGGCACCCGTCGCGCAGGTAATCGTCGAGCCCGAGATCGCGCGCTTCCGCACCCGGGTTGCGCCACGACACCGCAAACACGGTGTAGCCCGCATCGACCAGGAAGCGGATCAGCGAATCGTGCGGCTGCAGATCGAGGATGTAGTACTTCATGATCCACGACGGCACGATCAGGATCGGCTCGCGTGCGACGCGCGGTGTCGTCGGGTCGTATTGCAGCAGCTCGCACAATGCGTTGCGCCACACGACCCGGCCCGGCGTCATCGCCACGTCGCGCCCCGGCAGGTACGTACGCACGTCGCGGCCGCGCGTGCCGCACGTGCGATCGATCAACGCATGCACATCGTCCTGCCAGTGCCGCAGGCCCGCCAGGAGGTTCGCGCCGCCGCTGCGCAGCGTCGCGTCGAGCGCGACCGGATTGGTCGTCAGGAAGTTGCCGGGTGAGCACGCATCGAGCCATTGACGTGCCACGAAGCCGACCAGCTCCTCGTGGTGCCGTTCGACACCCGGCACGCCGCGCGTCGCTTCGCGCCACCAGCGCTGAACCGACAGGAAGCCGTCGCGATACGTGCGAAACGGCCAGCCCGACCATGCGGGCGCGGCGAAGCGCGGATCGGCGTGCCCCGCATGCACGGCCAGGCCGTCCGTGTCGGCGTCGTCCGCCGCGCCTTGCTCCGCCGCCGCGGGCGCGGCCGCCAGCCACGCCTGCGCCGCGAGTTCGAAGCACTTGCCCGGCGACACCGCCAGGTGCGCGCCCCAGTCGAGCGTGGCCAACGCCAGCGACACGGGCGACAGCCCGAAAGTCATCGCGGCGATGTTCGCATGCGCGGCGCGGTTCCATTGTTCGGCGGGTGTCGCCTCGGCCGGCGCGCACTCGGGCGTGCCGGCTTTCTGGCGGTCCCGATCGGATTGCTGCCTCGATTCGCGCGGGAGCGGCACACGGATGACGGATGCTTTCATCGCATGTACATGCCGCCGTTGACGTCGAATTCCGCACCGGTTGCGAACGCCCCCGCATCGGAACACAGGAAGGCGACGAGCGCGGCGATTTCGTCGGGGTCGCCGAGGCGGCCCGCCGGAATCTGCGGCAGGATCTTCGTGTCGAGCACTTCCTTCGGTACCGACTCGAGCATCGCGGTGGCCAGGTAGCCAGGGGCCACCGTGTTGACCGTGATGCCGTGCCGCGCAAGTTCGAGCGCCAGCGATTTCGTGAAGCCGTGGATGCCGGCTTTCGCGGCCGCGTAGTTCGCCTGCCCGTACGCGCCGCGCTCCCCGTTCACCGACCCGATGTTCACGATCCGGCCGAAGCCGGCATCGATCATCCCGGGCACGAACGGCTTCGTCATGTTGAACAGGCCGTCGAGATTGGTGCGCAGCACCGCATCCCACATGCTCTTGGTCATCTTCACGAAGGTGGCATCGTGCGTGATGCCGGCGTTGTTGACGAGCACGTCGACGCGCCCGAACTCGGCCAGCACGCGCGCCGCGCAGTGCTGGCACGAGTCGTAGTCGGCCACGTCGACCTCGTACGCATGAAACGTGCGGCCCGCCTCGCGTTCCTGCGTGAGCCACGTCGCGACGTGGTCGTTGCGTTCGGTGTGCGACACCGCCACCGTCATGCCGGCCTCGTGCAGGCGGCGGCTGATCGCGGCACCGAGGCCGCCCATCCCGCCGGTGACGAAAGCGATGCGCTCAGCGGACATGATCGTGCTCCTGCGCCGCATGGCGGCCATCGAGACGCCGGACGTCCGCGGCCCCGTCGCCCGCGTCGACGGTTTCCGTGATGCCGAGCTCGAACGCGGCCATCCAGTCGCGCCACGGCATGCTCGCCTCGTTGACCACGGCCAGCCGCCCGAGATCGGGCCACCAGTCGGTCTGGTAGCGCGACAGCGCGCCGGTGCCGTAATCGCGCAGCCACGTGCGCCACGCACTCGCGCTCTCGAACTGCCCGCGCATCCACAGCTCGGTGGCGTCCTGCCAGATCGCGACGGTCGCGATCGTGTAGTCGCGCACCGCCTGCCGGGCCGCCTCGCCGAACGCCGTCCACTCGTTCGTCGTTGCCAGCGCCTGCTGCAGGCCGCGCACCGCGTCGCGGTCCCGCTCGATGCGCCGCCCTGCCAGCGCGTGCCATTCGTGCTGCCAGTCGCGAGTCAGCACGGCCATGCGCAACGCGAGATCGCAACCCGCGCGGCAAGCGTCGTTCGGTGTGGTCAAAGCCTGGGGGCTCATCGTCTTCCCTCCTTCGATCCGGTCGGTGAATTGGCGTCCACTTCACTGTGCGACCGTGGCGCACGGCACCCGTTGATCTGAGTCAAGCACGCGGAAACCCTGCTTCGTAGACTGGATTGCACTGGCGGATCACCCGTCGATGGAGCGATTCCGATGAGCTACAAGAGCCTAGTCGTGCACCTCGATACGAGCACCCGCGCGCATTCGCGTCTCGAACTCGCGTTGCGTCTTGCCCGGCGCTTCGGTGCGCATCTCACCGGGCTGTTCGCGGTCTATACGCCGGAACCGCATTCGTTCTACGTGATGGCCGGTTCCGCAGACTATTTCCGTGAACACCGCGCGCGGCGCGACGAGCGGCTCGCCGCACTGGAGCGCCTGTTCCATGCGGAAACCGCTCGCGCAAAAGTGCCGTCCACCTGGGTTCACGCCGATGAGCGCGCGAATGTGGCCGTGCCGCGCGCCGCACGTCTTGCCGACCTCGTGATTGCGGGCCAGAGCGACCCGAACGATCCCGAAACCTACATCGACGACCAGTTTCCGGAGAACCTCGTGTTGTCCGCCGGCCGCCCGGTGCTGTTCTGGCCGTACACCGGCGAATTCCCGTCGATCGGCGAACGGGTGTTCGTCGCCTGGGACGGCAGCCGCGAAGCCGCCCGCGCCGCGCACGACGCGCTCCCCTTCCTCGAGCACGCGAAGCGCACGACGGTCGCCGCGGTGGTCGACGGCGATTCCGAAGCGGCGACCACGCGCATTCCGGCCGCCGATGCCGCATTGATGCTCGCGCGCCATGCGCGCGACGTGAACGTGCTCGACATCGACACCGGTACCGGCGCGTCGGTCGGCGACACGCTGCTGTCGCGCGCGTATGAAACGGGTTCCGGCCTGCTGGTCATGGGCGCCTACGGCCATCCGCGCTGGCATGAACTGATCATGGGGGGCGCCACGCGCACGGTGCTCGCGTCGATGACGCTCCCGGTGCTGATGTCGCACTGAATCGATCGATGCGTACGCTCGCGCTGCTCGTCGTCAATGCCGGTTCGTCGAGCGTGAAGTTCGCGGTCTTCGCGTATCCGCCGCACGGGGACCCCGCGCGGCGGCCGCTGCACGAGGGTGAAGCGAGCGAAACCGGCAATGGCGTGTCGCTCCGCTTCGACGCTGCCCCGGGCGGCACGCTGCCGCTGCGCATGGCGGATCCATACCGTGCGGTGCTCGCGCAGGTCGCGATGTGGATCCGCGTGCAACTGCCGCATATCGCGCTGGGCGCCATCGCACATCGTGTCGTGCATGGCGGTGCCCGGTACGTCGACCCGGTCGTCGTCGACGACGCGGTGCTCGACGCGCTTCGCACGCTGACGCCGCTCGCGCCGTTGCATCAACCGCACAGCCTCGATGCGATCGACGCGCTGCGCGATGCGTTTCCCGACGTGCCGCAGGTCGCCGTGTTCGATACCGCGTTTCATCGCACACTGCCGCGCGCCGAGCAATTGCTGCCGCTGCCGCATGCATGGTTCGACCAGGGTGTGCGCCGCTACGGGTTCCACGGTCTGTCGTACGAATACCTGGTCGTCGCGCTCGACGAGCAGTTCGGCCCACGTGCGCACGGCCGCGTGATCGCCGCCCATCTCGGCAGCGGCGCCAGCCTGTGCGCGATGCGCGACTGTCGCAGCGTCGCAACGACGATGGGCTTCTCGGCGCTCGACGGGCTGATGATGAGCACGCGCTGCGGGACACTCGATCCCGGCGTGGTCCTGCACCTGCTCGCGGCCGACAAGCTGTCCACCGAAGCATTGGGTCACATGCTTTATCACGAGTCGGGGCTCAAGGGCGTGTCGGGCGCTTCCGGCGATCCGCGCGTGCTGCTGGCATGCGAAGCCGCCGGTGACGCACTGGCCGGCGATGCGCTGACACTCTACGTCCACCGCATCGTGCGCGAAGCCGGTGCGCTCGTCGCGCTGCTCGGCGGCCTCGACATGCTGGTCTTCACGGCCGGCATCGGCGAGCACTCGGCCGTGTTGCGCGGGCGGATCTGCGCGGCGCTCGGCTGGCTCGGCATCGATATCGACGTGGGCGCGAACGCGGACCATGCGCAGGTCGTGTCGTCCGCGTCGAGCGCGGTCACGGTCGTCGTCGAGCCGACCAACGAAGCGTGGATCGCCGCGCGCGCCGCGGTCGGTGTGCTGCGCGCCAACCGCGACGCTTGATCCAGATCAGCGCGATTGGCGCGCACGCGCCGATGATGATTTCATCCACATCGGTTCAAGGGAAACGCCATGTACTCGAACATTCTGGTTGCGCTCGACGGCAGCGACACGTCGTCCCGTGCACTCGACGCCGCGCTGGCTCTCGCGTCGGAGACGGGTGCGCGGCTGACTCCCGTCTACGTCGTCGATTTCCTCGTGCCGGCCTACGACATGTACGGCTACGATCCGTCGATCCTGATCGACACCTTTCGTGAAGAAGGGCTGCGCGTCACCGAGGACGCGGCGCGACGCCTGAAAGCGCGCGACGTCGCCGGCACGCCGCAGATCTCCAACGTCGCGCCGGCAGGCGAAGACATCCCGCACCGGATCGTCAGTCTTGCCAACGAAATCGAGGCCGACCTGATCGTCATGGGCACGCATGGCCGGCGCGGCGTTCAGCGCCTCTTCCTCGGCAGCGTGGCCGAGCGCGTGTTGCGCCTGGCCACGTGCCCGGTGCTGATGATTCCGGCCGGCAGCCCGTCCGGCAAACCTGCCGAGACCGTCGCGGCCTCAACCGAAAAGGAGCCGTCATGAGCTACAAGACCCTGCTCGTCCACCTCGACGACAGCGCGCGCTGCGCAGCGCGCATCGACCTCGCACTCGACCTGGCGGGACGCTGGAATGCGCATTTGATCGGTCTCTACGTAGTCTGCCAGGATCACTTCGAACCGCTGCGGCGACCCGACGAGCCGCTGAAGCTGGCCGTGTACGAACGCCTGTGCGAGCAGCGGCGCAAGGAGGCCGAAGAAAGATTCCTGACGGCCGCCGAGCGCGCGGGACGCAGCGTCGAGTGGCAGGCGCCGACCGGCGACGCAACGGCTGCCGCCGTTCTGCATGCACGCCACGCCGATCTGCTGATACTCGGCCAGGAAGACCCGGACGATCGCATGACCTACGTGGCGCGCCATTTCGTCGAGGATGTCGTGATGGGCAGCGGCCGTCCGGCGATCGTCGTGCCCTACGCGGGCGACGTGCGAACGATCGGCGAGAACGTGCTGATCGGTTGGGACGGCGGGCGCGAGGCCGCCCGCGCGATGGCCGATGCGCTGCCACTGCTGGCCCGCGCGCGCTTCGTCAACGTCGAGACGGTCGTGCGCGATCAACCCGATCCGGACAAGACGCCGGCGGGCGTCGACGTCGCCGCGTATCTCGAGCGGCATGGCGTGCGCGCGTCATTCTCGACGACGCCGCGCGACCGGTCGGTCGGCGTCGGCGCGACGCTGCTGAACCGGGTAACCGACCTGCATGCCGATCTGCTCGTGATGGGCCTGTACAGCCATGCGCGCATGCACGAACGCGTGCTGGGCGGTGCGACACGCACCGTCCTCGAGACGATGACGGTGCCGGTGCTGCTGTCGCACTGACGCACCCATGACGACGGGGCAGCCGCCTGCGGCTGCCCTCTTCCGTCACAACACGGCCGCACACGCGCCCCGCCCCTCACGCACGACCAGCACCGGCCGGTCGGCGGTGCGGACCAGCGATTCGGCGACGCTGCCGAGCACCGCGCGGCGCACGCCGCGGCGTCCGTGCGTGCCCATCACGATCAGGTCCGCGTCGCATTCCGCGGCGGCTCGCGCCAGCACCGACGACACCTCCTCGCCGCACGCGTCGATCGTTTGCGCGGTGCCGCGCACGCCGCACAGGCGAAACGCGGCCTCCGCATCCGCCACCGCGAGCGCGGCCTTGTCTGCATCCAGCCCCGCCGGGTCGCGCTGGTCGATATAACCGCGGTCGACGTCCGTCAGTCGTGGCGCGTCCGATACCACGCACACGGCGACGATCAGGCCGCCCGAATGGCGAGCGATCGCGATCGCCTCGTCGAGCGCCAGCCGCGAACTGCGGCTGCCGTCCAGTGCTGCGAAGATCCGTGCGTACATGACGCCTCCCTGTCGTTGCCCGGTTTAGACCGGCTTGCCGAACCAGTTTGGGCCCGGCCAACGTCATCCGGTTGATGCCGGTCAAGTCCACGCGACGGCGGCAGTACGCATCGATCCCGATTGGCGAACGTCGGCGACCGGCGCACAATTTCGGGGCATCGACGAACCGGCCCCGTGCCGGTCCCGCCCCGACGACGATGGACATCGTCCGGTCATCGGCGTCGGCCATCATCGAGCGATTGAGCGCGCCGGTCCGCGACGATGATCGACGCAAGCCGCCGCGTGGCCCGCGCCACGTGATCCGGCAAGGAATGGATTGCCATGATCCGGGTACTCATTGCCGACGACCATGCCCTCGTCCGGGACGGTCTGCGGCACATCCTGCAGAATGCCAGCGGCTTCGAGGTCGCGGGTGAAGCGTGCGACAGCACGTCCACGATCGCGCGCGTGCGGGATACCCCCGCGAATGTCCTGGTGCTCGACCTGTCGATGCCGGGCCGAAACGGCGTCGAACTCATCAAGCAGATCAAGGACGAGAAACCGGCATTGCATATCCTCGTGCTGACGATGCACGCCGAGCAGCAATACGCGGTGCGCGCGTTCCGCGCCGGCGCGTCCGGCTACATGACCAAGGAGAGCGCGAGCGCCGAGCTGGTCGCGGCACTGACCAAGATCGCAGCCGGTGGCGTCTACGTCAGCCTGACCATGGCCGAGCAGTTCGCGCAGAGCCTGAACGAGCCGACCGATCTCCTGCCGCACCAGCGTCTGTCCGACCGCGAATTCGACGTGTTCCGGCGCGTCACCACCGGCGAGTCGATCTCCGAAATCGCGGAAGCGCTCTGTGTCAGCGTCAAGACGGTCAGCACCTACAAGACGCGGATTCTCGAGAAGATGCAGATGCCGAACGACACGGCGCTCGTGCGCTATGCGATGCGCCACAAGCTGTTCGACGACCCGGACGATCTCTGACGGCGGCTCCGGCGCACGACCGGCGCACCCGCGCGTCGGCCCGGACAGAATGCCGCACCCGTGTAGGAAATCGCCTACATCGCTTCCATGTGACCTACTGCATCTTCAACGGCTGCTGATTTCCTTGACGCCGCGCAACATCCATACTCCAGATCAAGAAAAACAAGCACGCGCCTCGCGGAGCAAAGGCGGCACTCGCCGTCGGGACAGGCCTCCATCCGGCGCGGTTCTTCACCATGAGTGCGGCAACCGCCAGGGCCAGCGGCGCGACCACCAGCGCGATCCCGCCCACGGCGGCTCGTCGCTGTCCTCAACGTACTGGAGCCGATCATGCAGAGCCATGCCGAAGTTTCGCCGACCACGCCGTTCCGCCCGTTCATCCCGTTGCATCCCGTCGACCGGGCGGAACAACCGAAGCGCGCCGCGTCCCGTTGCTCGACGTGCGCGTTGCGTACCGTCTGCATGCCGGCCGACCTTTCTCCTGATGAATTCGCGCGCGTCGACGCGATGATCTGCACGACGCGACATGTCAGGCGCGGCGAAACGCTGTTTCGCGCGGGTGATGCGTTCAACAGCATCTATGCAGTCCGGACCGGATCGTTCAAGACCATCGTGACGCATCGCGACGGCGACGAGCAGATCACCGGCTTCCAGATCGTCGGCGAATCGCTCGGGCTCGACGGCGTGCACACCGGGCACCACAACGGCGACGCGATCGCGCTCGAGGACAGTACCGTCTGCATCATTCCGTTCGGCCAGCTCGAGCAGATGTGCCGCGAAGTACGGCCGATGCAGCATCACGTGTACCAGATGATGAGCGGCGAAATCGTCCGCGAATCCGCGCTGATGCTGCTGCTCGGCACGATGACCGCCGAACAGCGCGTGGCCGCGTTCCTGCTGAACCTTTCCACGCGCTTCAAGGCGCGCGGCTACTCGGCCGCCGAATTCGTGCTGCGGATGACGCGCGACGAGATCGGCGAATATCTCGGGATGAAGCTCGAAACGGTCAGCCGCATGATGTCGAAGTTCCAGCACAAGGGGCTCGTCGCCGCGCAAGGCAAGCAGATCCGCATCGTCGATCCGGAAGGCCTCGGGCGAATCTGACCTCGCTGCGCGCGGCCAGCGCATCAGCCGCGCATCGCGAGTACCGCCGCCCCGGACAAGCGGCCCGTACGCAGGTCGTCGAGCGCGCGATTCGCATCGGTCAGCGCATAGCGCACGGCCTCGACCCGCAGCGGCATCGCCTCGGCGACCCGCATGAATTCGACCGCATCCGCACGCGTCAGGTTGGCGACCGACACGATGCGGCGCTCGCCCCACAGCCACGCGTACGGAAAGCCCGGGATATCGCTCATGTGAATGCCGCCGCACACGACGGTCCCCCCTTTGTCGACGGCGCGGAGCGCGGCCGGCACCAGTGCGCCCACCGGCGCGAAGATCAGCGCGGCGTCGAGCGTCTCGGGCGGCGTTTCGTCACTACCGCCGGCCCACGCGGCACCGAGTGAACGCGCCAGTTGCTGCGCCACGGTATCGCCGGGCTTCGTCAGCGCAAACACCTTCCGCCCCTCGGCATGCGCGACCTGCGCGACGAGATGCGCTGCGGCGCCGAAGCCGTAGATGCCGATGCGCCGCGCATCGCCCGCCATGCGCAAGGTTCGATAACCGATCAGGCCCGCGCACAACAGCGGCGCGGCTTCGAGATCGGTGTAGCGCTGCGGCAGATGCACGCAATAGCGGTGGTCGGCGACGGTGCGCGCTGCGTAGCCGCCGTCGATCGTATAGCCGGTGAATCCCGGGCTGTCGCACAGATTTTCGCGGCCGGTCGCGCAGTACGCGCAATGGCCGCACGTCGAGCCGAGCCATGGCACACCGACGCGATCGCCCACGGCGAAGCCCGTCACGCCTGCGCCGAGCGCACGCACCGTACCGACGATTTCGTGCCCCGGGATCAGCGGCAGCTTCGGATGCGCGAGCTCGCCGTCGACGACGTGGAGATCCGTCCGGCAAACGCCGCATGCGTGTACGTCGATCAGCAACTGGCCCGCCGCCGGCAACGGGTCCGGCACGCGCGCCTCGCGCAAATGCGGTGTCGTGCCGTCAAACATCATCGCAAGCATGCTCGCCTCCCCGCGCACGCGTGTTCGTACGCGTCACCTCTCCACGCTAGTCGCTCCGCGTCGCGAACGCATGGCCCGGTGAAGGGCGCTTGATGTGGGTCAACGGCGGACGGACGGTTGCTGACACGATGAAGTGGCATGACGCCCCCCCGTGTGGCGACCAGGAGATGATCGAATGATATCCGTTCCCCCACTCGCCGCGCGCGCCCACCCAGAGGACGATCTGAGGCCGCTGTTGGCCTACGCGGTGCTGGCGCCGTCCAGCCACAACTCGCAGCCGTGGCGGTTCATCGTCGACGGCCCCACGATCGCGGTCTGCGCGGATCGGGTACGCGCGTTGCCCGTCATCGATCCGTTCGATCGCGAGCTGATCATCAGCTGCGGTGCGGCCCTGCTCAACCTGCGCGTCGCGCTCGATCACGCCGGGCTCGCTCATACGATCAGCACGTTTCCGTCCGACATCGATCCCGATCTGCTGGCGATGGTCCGGGTGTGCGACGACGGCTATTCCGATGCGGCCCTCGGCGCGCTGTTCGATGCGATTCCGGCGCGCGTCACGACGCGTGCGCCGTTCGAATCGACGGCCGTGCCGGACGACCTTCAGCGCGAGCTGATCGCGGCCGGCGTCGCGGAAGGCGCGGAGGTCGCCTGCATCGATTCGATCGCGCATCGCGCACGGGTGGCCGAGCTGGTCGCCGAAGCCGATCAGCAGCAGTTTGCGGATCCGCGCTTTCGCCGCGAACTGGCGAGCTGGATCGATCCGCGCCGGCACGCCGACGGCATGCCGGCGTTCGCGGCCGGCGTGCCGACGCTGCTGGACTTCGCGGCGCCCGTCGTGACGATGGCGGTGCGGACCTTCGATCTCGGCAACGGGCTGGCCGCGCTGCATCACCAGCTCGTCGGCGCGTCGCCGCTGATCGTATGCATTTCGACCGTGCGCGACGATCGCGACGCGTGGCTCGCCGCCGGACAGGCGCTGGAGCGCGTCCTGCTCGTCGCGGCGCGCGCGGGCTATACCGCGTCGTACCTGAACCAGCCGATCGAGACGGCCGGGCTGCGCGCGCACCTGCGCCACATGCTCGGGCTGCACGGCGAGCCACAGTTGCTGCTGCGTGTCGGGCGCGGCCCGCATACGCCGCACTCGCCGCGCCGCCCGCTCGACGAAGTGGTCTCGTAAGCGCGCCCTGCGGCGCGATACGGCCCTTCCGATCCGGACAAGGAAAACGACATGAACCTCCTGCGTAATGCCGCCTTCTGCGTGATCGCCGCCGCGGCCAACCCGGCCACCGCACAGACGGCCGTGCCCGAGTCGACCGATCTCGTCAATGCGCAGCACTGCATGTTCTGCCATACGTCCGACATGACGTTCCTCGGGCCGTCGTTCCATGAGATCGCGCAGCGCTACCGCGGCGATCCGGCGGCCGCGCCGGAACTGGAACGCAAGCTGCGCGTCGGCGGCCGCGTGCACTGGGGCGACACGCCGATGCCGTCCGCCGAGGATCGCGGCGGCCCGCTGTCCGCCGACGACGCGCACCAGCTCGTGCAATGGGTGCTGAGCCAGTAACCGGCCCGCCAGCCAGCCGCTCATGTCGACCGCCGTCAAACGCGTTCCCGCCGGTATCGCACGAGGTGGCGTGCGCCGCCGTACCGCAGCCGGCCCGACGCCGGCGGCCGCGCCCGGCAAACGCGCTCGCACACGGCCCGATGCGATCGTCGGCAACGACGGCGTCCAGCGCATCCCGCATCGCGCGCCGAGTCGCGCCGGCGGCCCGAACTGCACGCCCGCCGACGGCGATGCCACCATCCTGCAGCGCGCGGGCATGCGCGGCATCCGGCTGCAACTCGACTACTGGAAGGCCGAGGAACGCCTGCAGAACGAACGCATCGGCCATGCCGTCGTCATCTACGGCAGCACGCGCATCGTTGCCCCTTCCGTCGCGAACGCGCGGCTGAGCGAAGCCAATCGCCTGCTTGCGGCGCGTCCGCACGATGCGGGCCGGCGTCACGCCGTCGCGGCGGCGAGCCGGCTCGTCGAGCACAGCGTGTATTACCGCGTCGCGCGCGAATTCGGGCGCATCGTCGGTCACGCCGACCGGTGCACGCGCACCGCGCGGCTCGCCATCGTCACCGGCGGCGGCCCCGGCATCATGGAGGCCGCGAATCGCGGCGCCTACGAGCGCGGCGCGCCGAGCATCGGCTTCAACATCGAACTGCCGCGCGAACAGGCGCCGAATCCATATATCACGCCCGATCTCTGCTTCCGGTTTCACTATTTCGCGATCCGCAAGCTGCACCTGCTGGAACGCGCGAAGGCAGCGGTATTCTTCCCCGGCGGCTACGGCACGTTCGACGAGCTGTTCGAAGTCCTGACGCTGCTGCAAACGCGCAAGATCCCGCCGCTGCCGGTCATCCTCGTTGGCGAAGCGTACTGGCGCCGCGCGGTGGACCTGGCCTTCCTCGCGGACGAAGGGATGATCGATCGCCGCGACCTCGACCTGTTCACGTACTGCGAATCCGCCCCCGACATCTGGCGCGCGATCGGCGGCTGGTATGCGCGGCGACGCGCGCCGCGGCCGGTGCGACGCCGCACGGCGCCGAAGCCGAAGCCGAAGCCTCGTGCCATGTAGGAATCCGCCGACGCCCGCCGCACGATTCCTACCGCAGCTTCGGGGCACGCCGATTGAATCGCGCCGGCGCGGCAACGATACTGGATTCACGGATCACGGCTGCGCGGTATCCGGATTCCGGGCCATCAGGAGAGTCGTCATGTCATACGCTACCCATCTTCCCGATCCGGGCGATCAGGCCGGCCAATCCGACCCAGCCGCCCTCGACACGCAGGCGCTCGTCGCCCTCGCCCGCGACGCCGGCATGCTCGTGATCCTCGACGGACAGATCGGGCGCGAACGCTACGAAAGCGTGACGGGATCGGTCGCGACGCTGGCCCGTTTCGTGCAGGCGCTGCAACTGTCGGCGCTCAAGGCCGCTTGACGCAGTGCGTGGCCGTGCCGCCCCGCCGGCATCCGGTGCGACGGCGGCGGCCCCGTCATCCGATGCAATGGCCGTTCTCCCGCTACCGCTTCGTCCGTGCGCCCGGGTTGCCCGCCTCCCGATGACCGTGCGCTGGCCGGCGCCTGCCACGCCTTTCGCCCGGTCGTCTCGGGGATGACGCCGCGATGAACCGGCCCCTGTCCGAGCGCGTCGCCCACCTGCTGCCGGGTGTTGCGCTGCTCATGAACTACCGGCGTTCATGGCTCCCGCGCGACCTCTATGCGGGCATCGCACTGTCAGCCGTGCTGGTGCCGGTCGGCATGAGCTACGCGCAGGCGGCCGGCTTGCCGGCCATCACCGGGCTCCGTGCATCGATCGCCGCGTTGCTCGCGTATGCGCTGCTGGGCCCGAGCCGGATCCTCGTGCTCGGCCCCGATTCGGCGCTGGCCGCGCTGATCGCCGGCGCGATCGCGCCGCTCGCCGGCCACGATCCGCAGCGCGCCGTCGCGCTGGCCGGCGCGCTGGCGCTGTCGGCCGGCACGATCTGCATCCTGCTCGGCACGCTCCGCCTCGGCTTCGTCACCGACCTGCTGTCGCGTCCGATCCAGTACGGTTACCTGAACGGCATCGCCGTTGCGCTCGCGATCGGCCGGTTGCCGGAACTGCTGGGCATGCCGGTATCGGGCGGCGACGTGTTCGGCAGCGTGCCGCGCATCGCGCATGCCCTCGTCGAACGCCGGTTCTCCCTTGCTTCGGCCCTGCTGGGCATCGGGATGCTCGCGACCATTTTCCTGATGAAACGCGCCATGCCGCGGGCGCCCGGCGTACTGATCGCCGTGCTGGCGGCGACCGTGATCGCGCAGGTGTCGCCGCTGCACGGCGTCGCGACGGTCGGCCTGTTGCCGGCCGGCGCGCCCGTTGCGCACCTCCCGGCCGTCTCCTTCGCCGACCTGACGACGCTCGCGTCCGGCGCAATCGCCGTCGCGCTGGTGTCGTTCGCGGACATCAGCATGCTGTCGCGCGCCCTTTCCACGCGCGCACGCGATACGCCGGACCGCAACCAGGAACTGGTCGCACTGGGCGCCGCCAATCTGCTGGCCGGCGTGATGCAGGGCTGCGCGGTCAGCAGCAGCGCGTCCCGTACGCCCGTCGCGATCGCCGCGGGCGCGCAAAGCCAGGTCACGAATCTCGTCGCGGCGGCGTGCATCGCGATCCTGCTCGTTGCCGCGCCGGCGCTGCTGACCCTGGTCCCGCGCCCGGCGCTGGCCGCCATCGTGATCTACGCGGCGTTCGGCATCGCGGACGTCCGCAGCGTCGTCCGGCTGTACCGGATGCGCCGCGGCGAATGCCTGATTTCGGTGCTCTGCTTTGCCGGCGTGATCGGCATGGGCGTCGTGCCCGGCATCCTGCTTGCCAGCGCGCTGTCGCTGCTGTCGTTCGTGTGGCGCGCGTGGCATCCGTACGATGCGGTGCTGGGCCGGCTGGCCGGCGTGCGCGGCTATCACGACATCGCACGGCATCCCGACGCGATACAGACGCCGGGGCTCGTGCTGTTCCGCTGGGATGCGCCGCTCTTCTACGCGAACGTCGAGATCTTCTGCGAGCATCTGCATGCTGCCGTTGCGGCGTCGGCGTCCCCGGTCGCGCGCATCGTCGTCGCGTCCGAGCCCGTCACCGATATCGACGTCAGTGCCGCGGACCGGCTCGTGGCGCTGTGCGAGGAACTCCGGGAGCAGAAGATCGCGCTGGGCTTCGCGGAGATGAAAGGCCCGGTAAAGGACCGCCTGCGCGCCTACGGGCTGTTCGACGTATTCGGTCCCGCCTGCTTCTTTCCGACCGTCACCGACGCGGTCACGCATCATGTCGGGGAGCAACGCGAACAGGCGCGCGACGACGAACCGGTCTCGCGTCCCGCTGCGCCGCCTGCCGGCGGAGATCAGGCGAACGACTAGGCACATCGCCGCATGCGCGATGCGACGTGCATTGTATCGGACGACGAACGAAATGCCGGCGCCCGTGCGACATGCTCGCGATCACCGCTGTCGCCGCGTCAGACTGTAAACGTGTTCGACTTCCTCATCTCGACCCACGTCATCCCGGCGCGCAGCCCGTCGATGGCGGCTTCACGCTCGGTGTCGTGGGTCCGGCTGTGCGCGAACGTACGCTCGCACGCGCCCTCCGGCGACATCAGCGTCACCCGGATCCTGCAACGGTAACCGCCCGTTCCGGTGGCGATCGTCTCGATCGCCACCGACCAGTCCGCGTCTCGTACCTCGCCTGACAATGTCATTCGACTCCCCCTTCCGCGCGGACCGCGCATCCGGTTACCGCTTGCCGGCGTTACTCGACGACCAGGTCGTCGACGACGGCGCGCACGCCGCGCGCCGACCATGCCGCCCCGCGCACGGCCTTGCGCTCGGAGAACGAGCCGACCTTGCCGGACAGCCGTACCGTGCCGTCGCGCACCTCGATCGCGATGTGCTTCGCCTCGCGTTCCGCATGGCGCATGATCGCGCGCTTGATGTTGCCGCCGATGTCGGCCGAGCCGATCGTCCCCTGCACCGCGATATGGTCGGTCACGCCGGTCACGCTGCGCATCTGCGAGATCGCCCGCACGGCCAGATGGCTCTGGTACGCCCACTCGACCCTGCCGGACAGCGTGATCCAGCCGTGTTCGACCTGCACCTTCACCGCGTCGTCGTGCAACCCGACCGTCCAGTGCAGCACCGAACGCACCGCGTTCGCGATGTCCTCGTCGGTGCGAACGTCGTCGTCCGGCAGATGCACGGTCATGTCGACGACGAGCGCCTTGACGCCGGCCACGCGGTTCGCCGCCCGCTCGATCGCCAGCTTCTCCGCATAGCTCGGCGGATGACCCGAGAGCGTCACGATCCGGTTGACGACCTCGACACCGATACGTGTCGCGTCGATCGCCGGGTCGGACTCGAGTTCATCCTGAACGTCCTGCTTCAACTGCTTGTCGGTCTTCATCGCCTGCACTCCTGTGAGCCGCGGCGCGCCGGCGCGCCGCACATCTCCAGATTTGCACACGCGCGGCGAGGGATCGCTGATGCAGGTCAACGGACGCCGCCCGACGCGCAGACGGCGCGCAACCGCGCGGGCGGCACCGGATCGAATGCGTAGGCGTTCGGGCAGCCCCTCAATGAAACGGCGCGCGGATCGCTCCGCGCGCCGATAGCTCCGTTCGGGCGACGCGGGCCCGCATCGCCCGCTGCCTGCCGTCCGATCAGCTGATCGCCAGTTTCTTCTGCGCGACCGGCGCCTTCTTCGGCAGCGTCAGCGACAGCACGCCGTCCTGGTAAGTCGCCGTTGCGTTCGCATCGTCGATCTCGCCCGACAGCGAGAACGAACGGCTGATCGCGCCGCTGTAGCGCTCGCGCCGGATCACGCGCTCGCCATCCTTCTGCTTCTGGTTGCGCTCGATCTTCGCGTGGATCGAGACGGTGCTGCCCGCCACCTGGACGTCGATGTCGTCCTTGGCGACGCCCGGCAGTTCCGCGTTGACCTTGTACGCCTCGTCGCTTTCCGTCACGTCGATCTTCATCGAGGCAAGCTCGGGCTCGTCCGTCAGCGTCATCCCGCGCAGCGGCCTGAACAGCCCCTGAAACAGGTCGGCGACGGGTTCGATCGAAAACGGATCGTAACGCGCGACATGGCTCATGGTTCGTACTCCTGGAACGATAGACAGGCAGCCCGCGCGTTCGTCCAGCCCGCGCGACGCCATGATGAAGACCGGATCGGCGCGGCACCGTGTGCCGTGCAACGGACGAACGATCATCAGGATTCCAGCGTAATCTCCCCAATCGGCACGCGCTTGATGCGCGTCAACGACTGCGGGCGCTCATGTGCAGAACCGGAAATAGCCGCTGTGGAGCAGGATCGGCCGGCCGTCCATCTCCTCGAGCAGGCAGCGTGCGGCGCGCTCGATCGCGCGACGGTGGCGGGCAAACGCCTCCACGAGATCCTGTTCGCGCGGCGACGCCGCGCGGAAGTGATCCTCCAGCGCTGCCGCGGTGATCGCGCAGTACACGCGGCGGCCTTCGACCAGCGCCGGAAAGGTCAGCGCCGGATCCATGCCGCAATACGTCGGATGTTCGGAAGGAAAGGAGATCTGCATGACGGTCACCTCGGCAGGTTGCGCGCGGGGCGCCATCTGGCGGCGCCTCGTGCATGGCGGCCCTACGCCGCCGCCGCGGCCGGTGCGGCGTCGCTGCCGCGCACGAGCAGGACCGGGCAGCTCGATCCGCGCAGGAACCGCTCGGCGACGCTACCGAGGAACAGCCGCCGGACCCCGCGCCGCCCGTGGGTACCGACCACCGCGAGATCGATCGACCGCTCGGCGACGTAGCGCTGCAGCCGTTCGGCGATACTCTCGCCAAGCTCGGTCTCGACGAGTTCCGTCTCGCCGTTGACTGCCGCGTGCGCAATGGTTCGTTCCGCTTGTCGCAGGACCGACGCGCCGTCGCGCCGGATCTCGGCGAGCAATGCATCCGGGTCCAGGCGCCCGCTGTAAGTGATCAGCAACGATTTGTCGACGACGAAAACGGCGAACAGGCGCGCACCGCACGATCGCGCCACCTTCAGGCCCTCGTCGAGCGCCCGTTGCGATGAAGGGCTGCCGTCCACGGCGACCATGATGTTCGTATACATACCGACCTCGCTGGATGAACCGACGCGCCGGCGGCGTTCGGATTGGTTTTCATCATCGGCGTTCGCCGGAAGCGGGCGTTGACGGAGGTCAACGGTTCGAAATCATGCGGAAACCGGCACGCGAGTGGACGCGAGACGCCGGATCATCGCGGCATGACCGGCGCCGTCGGTGCGTCGGACGAACGCGCCGGGTTCCCGTACGACCGGAAGCCCCGCTCGATGTCGAGGATCTTCGTCGCGCACGCGTCGTACCGCCAGCCCGGGCCGCCATCGCTAGCGTACATGCCCTTGCACATTGCCTTGAGCCGGATTACCGAAGCGCCACCCGACGCCGTGCGGGAGGCCCACAGATACACTTCTCCGGCCAGAATCGGCGCCGCCGTTTCGATCGTGTCCGCATCGGCGTGCGTGATCCGGGTCGACGAATGCGCTTCGACGTAGCGGCGTGCGAAGTGCCATGCGCGGTCGCATGCGGCAGGCGTCGAACACTGCAGCACCGCGCCCTGGCGCGCCGAGAACAATTGCGTTTCCGTCGCGCGGAAGGCCGCGTTCCGTTCCGCGCCGGCGCACGCGCTCAATGCAAGCAGCACGCCGAGCGCCCATAACCGTTGGTTCATCACCCTGCCCCGCAACGCATCGCGTTCCGCCCGCAAGCGGGCGGCATGAACACGCCCGGCGCGAATCCGGCCCAGTCGCCGCCGCCCTCCCGCATGCGGCGCGCAGTCGCGTGCGGCATCGCGCGAGCGTTCGACTCGACTGTATGGCTTGCATGAAGCATGCGGTTGACCTGCGTCAATTGCCAGCCCGGGCGACGCGGGCCGCGAACCGGAATGCTGTCGATGCCGCACCCATGCCGGCCCGCACGCACCCGTCCGTGCGCACAGTCGCGATGCCCGTGTCGTCATCGCGGCCGATGCGATCGCACTCGGCGCGGCGCGACACGACCTGGCGACCGTCGTCCGACAGGCTTGCCGGACAATCCACCGTGACGCACGCGTGCGAGCGCGCAAAATGGCCCCCCATTCGCCCGACGGAAATCGGCACCACGCGCCGCCCGTTCCGCGGCCACCACGCAACGCTCGACCGCGATGAAGCGCTCACGCCCGATACATGCGCGGCAGGCTCGTACGCTTCGCCGTGGCGAAGCCCGTCATCCCCGCGCCGCCGCTCACTCGAACCGGCACGCCGCGCGCGGCAGCGCCGCGAGCGTGTCGCTCGACAGTTTCAGAATGCCGTCGAAATTGGCCTGGTTGTCCGCCGGGCAGAAATCCGCGAGCGTCATGCCGTCCGGACGCGTGTATTCGACATTGAACACGGCCTTGTTCAGCGCGACGAAGCTCGCGTAGTCGCCGCACTCGTGGAACCTGTTGCATTGCTCGTTGAGCGCCCAGTCGGCCACTTTCGCCATGGCGGCAGCGATACCCGAGCCGTTCTTGAGGCCCATCGACATCCCGCGATCGTGCGCGGCGGCGATCAGCGCCGTGTTGTACCGCAGCTGGTCGTCACGCGTCAGCGGAAAGCCGGTTTCCTGGCGATAGCTGTCGTCGAGGTCCGGCTCGATGCCGTCGCAGCCCTTTTTCTTCGCCTGGTCGAGTCGCGCCAGCATCAGCGGCATCAGGATCGTGGTCTGGCGAATGTCCAGCCAGCGTTCGTGATCCTCGTATCCTTCGACGGGGTTGCCGAGCACGCTGTCCGGAAACTTGCCGGCGTCGCCACGGGTGTCCTCCCGCCCGCCCACCTCCATGTAGCAGACGACATAGACGCCCTTCGCCTTCAGGCGCTGGATCGTGCCGGCATCGGTCAGCTCCATGTCGACGTCGAACATCTTGCGCGGGTTGTTCACGCCGTCCAGCACCGTCTCGTTGATCCGGTTGCCGTCGATCTGCCATTGCCAGCTCGTGCCGGGCACGAGCGGTTTCCACGCGGTGGCCTGCGACGCGCGCGCCGAGGCCGCTGCAACGGCGCTGCCGGGCACGGACGAATCGGAGTCGCCTCCGCACGCCGCGAGCAGCAGCATCAGCACGAATGAAGCGAACGATCTTGCGGACATGACGAATCCTTTGCCTGTTGGCGGCTTGTCAGGATGCGAAGGGGCGAGGAAGACGCGTGCAGCGGGATGCGGGCCAAGGATCTGCCGGCGCTGCGGTGGTACGGGAATGCGCGAGGTACGTGCGGATGGTAGGCGTGTTCGCCGCGCCGATCTGTTCCGATTTGTCGAATTTTGTGGGCGTGGTGGGCACCGGCAAGCCGTCAACCTCGTGATGGCCGAGAACCGCCGACGCGCGGCGACCGCAGCTGGAAAAAATCGGAGTTTTTACGTTGAACACCGTTAACGCATCAAAAGCAAAAATAAAACATCTTTGTTTTTCATAACCAGAAATTGAACCGATGTCACGATATCTTTATTTACATCATCTCAATCACTCCAATGAATTATTCAATTCCTTAAGGCAATTCGTGGATGCCATCTTCATCTCTTCAATCTATTTTCAGGCGACACGAGACACCCTCCCCGAGACCCGCCACACAAGAGGATATCAGCGATTCACTTCATGACGTCACGCTCATTTTCGACAACCATCATCCTCATCATTCAAATGAAATAAACAATGAATAAGTCGATTTAATTTGATTGACAATCAAACGTAAGGATAATTAAAGTCGTCGCCGACGATGCGCGGGTCGCCTCTCGATTCGCGCAACCACCCACCATCACCAGGGCAGGCAAGGCGATGAATTCAATTTACGGCAGCACCGCGGGCGGGAACAGCGTCGAGCCCAACGGCGCCCGCCACCGGCAACTCCGGATACGTCGCGGAACGGTGTCGGACACGTCGGGAATCTGCGCGCTGTTCGAACGGGAATACGGCGACTCGTCACACCCCTGTCTCGATGCGGGCTATGTGAGGCACGCCGTCTCGAACAAATCGGAACTGTGGTTTGTCGCCGAAGAGGAGACGCAAGCCACGATCGGTTGCATGAGCGTCAGCTACAACGCGCAGAATCGCTCGTGGGAATACGGCCGCGCGATGATTTCCCCGCACCATCGTCACCTGGGCGTCCTGTCGGCGCTGATGCAATCCGCGATCGACACGATTCCGGCCGCGGATCACGACCTGGCATTCGCGATTGCCCGCACCGATATCGCGCTGCGTGCGTTGCTGCGTCATCTCGATGGCGTCGTGGTCGGACACGACGGGTCACCCGACAGCGCGCATGGCGTGCGTGAACATCACGTCATCGCGCTCGAGAAATTCCGCTCGCCGCGCTTCAGGCATTGCCTGCCGCTCTCCCCGATCTTCCGCGAGTCCGAGATCCTGCGCAGCGCGATCCTCGAACCGCTCGGTGTCGCCGGTACGCCGGCACCGTATCCCGATACCTGTTTCTGGGGGCATGGGGACGATTGTTCCGATGACTTCACGTTTCGTGTCGACGAGCGGGCCGATGCGATCTATCTCTGCCAGCATGCAGGCGGCCCGTTCATGACCGAGCGCGACGTCACGGGCGACCTGCTGCGTTTCCTGAAACGGCGCGGCACGACGACCTATGTCGGCGCGATCGTGCTCGCCGACAAGCTGACCCTGGTCAAGGCGATGCTCGAAGCCGGATTCCGGATCACGGCCTATTTGCCGGCGTGGCACTGGAGCCGCGGCGCGCGCTACGACTGCCTGCTGCTCGCCCGGCGAGACAACGGCTTCGCGAGCAAGAACGGACTCGACGCACACATCGACGTGCTCGATGCAGCCTACCGCGAGATCGGCCAACGCATTCTGTCCACCTGACATCCGCACCGGCCACGCGCCGCGCCCCAATCAATCCACTCAATCGAGGTAGCACATGACCCAAGACGAATGGCGCTCGGTCAAGGCGACATTGCCGAACGGACCCACGGGACACCTGACGCTCGCGCTCTGGTTCGCCGATGTCGCATTGCTTGCCGCTGCGTGGGTGCTTTGGCTCGCCGGCGGGCCCGGACGCATCGCCGCGCTCGTCCTCGCCACGCTCGCGCTGATTCACCTCTACCTGATCATGCACGAGGCACTGCACAACGCCGCATCGCGTACGCGCGCCTGCAACGAGGCCATCGGCCATCTCTGCGGATGGATCATCGGGTTGCCGTACCTGCCGCGGCGCAGAACGCATCTGGGCCATCACGCGTGGACCGCGCACCCGACACGGGATCCGGAGAATCGCAAGATGATCCAGAAGTTTTCCGTGATGACGGAACGCGGCGCGCGTACGCTCGAATTCATCTGGCGGCACTGGATCCCGATGATGGCGTTCAATCATTTCCTCAGCCACTGGATCGCACCGTTCCTGCAACGCGACACGCCCGCGCATCGCGCGAAATCGAATACCGAGATCGCATTCAGCGCGATCTACCTGGCCGGTTATGCGGCGGTCGGCGCGCTGGCGTATCGTGCGGGCGTGCTCGGCAGCCTCATCGCGTTCTCGACGATCCTGTGGATCGTGTTGCTGATGGCCGTCGAACTGCTCAACCTTCCGCATCACGCCGAGATCCCGCTGCTGGCCGACGACGCGGCACGCCCGCCGCTCTGGGAGCAGGACGTGGTGTCGCACAGCTGCGCCAACGTTCCCCTCTGGTCACGCTGGGTGATCCTGAATTTCAACCTTCACGTCGCCCATCATGCATACCCATGGTTGCCGTGGTACGACCTGCCTCGCGCACAACGGCTTCTCGATGCAGTCTCGACGGCCGAGGCGCCGCGCCAGACCCACGAGTGGGCATTCGCCGTGACCAAGCGACGCCGGCCGCTGCTCGAACTGATGGGGCACTTCTTCGACAAGCGTGGCGCGTCGTCCCAGGGCGGACGCTGACCCTCCGCCCCCGGCGAGCGCATCCGTCGCGCGCCGGCGGCCCAGCCCTCGACAACAGCGGCGTCCGGTTGCCGGTCGCGGAAATTGGAGACCACGGGAAACGTCATCGCAATGATGCTGGTGCAGACGGCCCGCATGGTCCCCTCCGTGGCGCGGCTTCGTTTACCGGCCAGGCGCCAGGCCGTTGGCAAACCGGTTCGTATAACCGAGCGTACCGACACCGCCGATCGAATTGCACGTCGACGATGCGGCGCCGGGCGGACAATCGACGTCACGGTCGAACGACCAGAAGTGGACACCCGCGAGACCATTCTGTTTCACGAACTGCGCAACGGTGTCCGCATCCGCCGGCGTGAAGGTTTCGCCGACCACATCGTTGCCGCCGATCATCGGCGTCAGCTCGATCTGGCTGTACGGTACGCCCCAGTGATCGTGCAGGTTCATCGCCGCCTGGATCGCCGACTGTCCCATCTGGCAGGTGCCGTTCGCCACCACACAGTTCCCCGCCCCGGCCGACCCGTAGTCCATCGTCATCAGGTCGATGGTGTAGTTCTTCAGGCCGGCTGCCTGAATCGCCTGCATGACCCAGTCGCCATACACGTTGAAGCTGTCGGGGGCGCTGGCGCCCCACGAGCTGGCCGTGGTCGCGCCCTGCTGGGAAGGGGCCAGTGTCGCGAGCGTGAAGCTGAAACGCAGGCCGGGATATTTCTGCTGGGCGACGGCCACGCGCCGGACGAGATCGTTGATCACCTGTTGCGTCTGCCCGCCCTCGATATCGAAATCGATTCCGATCAGGTTGTTCGACGCATAGCGATCGACGAAGGCCGCCATGCCCGCATCCGTCCCGCACGTGAACATGCCGGCCGCGCCGCCGGTGGAAATCACGTAATTCACATTGGCCGCGGTGAAAAGCGGCACATTGGCGGCCGCCATCGCGCCGCCGTCGACGCCCGCCCAGTTCTCGCTGCCGCATTCACCGGTCGCGAACGCGAGCGTCAGCGTACGGACACCGGTTGGCAGCACCGACAGCACCGGGCTCATCTGTCCGGTGACGTTCGTCGAGATGACGTTCGTGTTCCAGTTCATCGAAATCGTCGCGTCCTTGTACGGGCTATAGACGAATGCCGGCGCCGTGCCGGTGCTCGTCCCCGCCGCCGCGGCAGCGCCGGTGCCGACAGACGACGCTGCCAACAGAAGCGCCAGCGCGCCCCTCAAGGTCGATCGCTTCATGAATCCGGTTGGGTTGCTCTTCATTTTCATGCCCTCCATTCCGATTTGGTTCATGGTTTCCCCTTTTCGATTGACAAAGCTCCGCCCAGGTCGAATTCAAAAGAAATCAACCTTACAAATTGCCATTCGATGAAAAATTTCTATACTGATTCTGCTTTTTATATCAACGACGAAAAATGCCACGACTTCGGTCGATGTTAATGAAGCATGTCATCCACCACTTTCGTTCAGAACCGGATGTCCCCGACAACGTGATGCAAGCGGTATCGTTAAATCGTCACGCCGGCCCGAGATGGGGGGGTCTGCCGCAAGGTGGCCAATGTAGTAAAGCTTCAATCCGGCGCCCTCACTTCGTTTTGTTATACTACATAATTCTCAGTCAGCAACCCTGGAACCGATTATTTCCATTCATATCGAAACCTGAAAATATTCAGGCGATCACATTGCCATATTGCAATTGTCGCCATTCGATAATTCAAACAGATAAGCTCTTCCCGAGAACCACTTCCGCATTTCTGAGTCTATGCGCCGATAGGCTTTTGTGACGCGAAACGTGAAGAAGCAGAAAGGGTTGGAGTTGAGTGCGGAAGATAGACGCCGACTGGAACAGATCGTCAAACGCGGCACGGACTGGAGAGAGCGCGAATGGTCGCAAACGCTGCTGTACTTCTCCGACGGGTGGCTTGGGCCTGCGATCGCGCGGGAGTTGGGCCGCAACTTAGACACGGTGTACGACTGCCGCAAGCGTTGGCTGCAGACAGGTTGGGAAGCGGTGCGCAACAAAAAACCGGGCGGTGCGCCATCCAAGCTGACAGCAGAACACCGCGCCCTCTTGCGCACCTGGGTCAGCCAAGACGCGCTCACGACGCCGCAGCTACAAGCGAAGCTATTGGAGCACAGTGGCCTACGGGTCGCCGGCAGCACAATAAGCAAAGCGCTCAAGCGGATGGGCATCGTTTGGAAACGCACGCGGCACACGCTCAAAAAAAGCGAAACGAAACCCGATTCCGTGCCGCTAAAGCAGAAATCGAGGATCTGAAGGCTGCTCGCCGAGCGAGGCGACATCGAACTGGCGTACGTCGACGAAACCGGCTTTGCCCAGGCGCACCCCAACCGAAGCGCCTGGACCCAATGTGGCGAATGCCATGCCATCGAAGCTCGGCGCGGCAAGCGTCTGAATCTGGTGGGCGCGCTGCTGTCTTCGGGGCGGTTGTTTGCCGCCAAACTTTGGCAAACCATGACCGCACCGCTGTTTGCCGGCTTCCTGGGGCTGCTGATGGAACAGGTTGGCAAACCACTGGTGGTCATTCTGGACAACGCCTCAGTGCACACGGCCAAAGCCATCAAACCGCTGCTCGACGTGCTCCGACAGCGCGGCTTACGTTTGTACTTCCTGTCGCCGTACAGCCCCGAGCTCAATCGCATCGAGAAGCTCTGGCACCAGATGAAGTACCAATGGCTGGCCTTCAAGGCTCGCGACGTAGACACGCTTGAAGCTGACATCGACTCAATTCTCAACGGATTCGGCGACAAATACGGATTCAGTTTTTACTGAGAACTTATCTCGCAGCCATTTGGCCGATTGTTTGAATCGGCGAAATTCAGATGACATGCTTTTGCCTCATCGTTTTGACGACCGACCCGCGATGACGTGACGTTGCCGTTCCCACCCTTGATTCATCCACCGAACCCGGAGGCCGAACATGACCGTCAATGTCGCCACCCAAGCGTCGACCCGCACCGCCGAACTGGTCACCCGGGTGTACGCGAGACTCCTGCTGGTCGGCTTCGCGCTGGCGCCTGGCTATCTGATCGCCTACCTGTACTTCTTCCAGGATCCGTCGCTGAGATTCGAGAATCACGCCTTTCACGAACTGGCGATCGCGGCCGCCACGCTCGAAGGCGCGTTCGTCACATATGTCTGCTGGCGCTGCTATCGCCTGTCGGGCGAGCCGTTGCTGCGCTGGTTGACGCTGGGCTTTCTGGGCTTTTCCGTCATCTACGCGTTGCACGGCGCGTTCACCGGCATGGCGCATCACAATATCTGGCTGTTCCTGCTGTACGGACCGGCGTCGCGCCTGACCATGTCGATCCTGATCCTCGTCGGGCAGCTTACCTACAGTCACAAGGCCGACAGCGCGACAACCCGCGCCGATCCCCGCATCTGGTTACGGTGGCTCGCCCTGTTCGGGCTCGTCGACGTCGCGGTCGCCATGATCGCCTACTCGCCGGTGGCCGGCCACCCGTGGGTACGCCTGTCGATGGAGGGCGGCGCATTGCTGCTTTCGGCCGTGAACGTCATTGCGCTGGTCATGCGCCGCATCCGCTCGCCGCTGATGACGATCTACGGCATTTCGGTCACCGCGTTCGCGCTCTCGTCGCTCGCGTTCATCCTCGGGCGGCCGTGGAATCACATGTGGTGGCTCGCGCATGCCATTTTCGCGGCCGGCTTTTTCCTGCTCAGTTTCGGCGTGGTGCAGGCCTTTCAAACGACCCGCTCGTTTTCGAAGATCTACAGCCAGGAAGAACTGTTTGCCCGGTTGAGGGAAGCGATGGCGCGAACGGAGCACGCGCTGCAGGCACTGCAACGGACCAACGAAAAGCTCGAGCACCTGGCGGCCACGGACCCGCTCACGGGCGCGACCAACCGGCGGCAATTCATCGAAAGCGTCCAGGCGGAAATCAACCGCGCAAAGCGCCATGGCGCGCCGTTCTCGTTGCTCGCGCTCGATCTCGACCACTTCAAGGCGATCAACGACAGTTACGGCCATCAGGCGGGCGATCAGGTGTTGCAACGCTTCGTCGACAAATGCGCCGATGCGATCCGTCCGTACGATGGCGTGGCGCGGATGGGCGGAGAGGAATTCATGGTGTTGCTGCCGCAAGCCGCGCTGGACACCGCCCGGTCGATCGGCGAGCGCATCCGCGCGGCGATCGCGGACGCGCCGTTCGAGGCCGGCGTCGGCGAACCGGTCAAGGTCACCGTCAGCGTCGGCGCCTCCGAATTCGGCCGGGACGGCGAGACGATCGACGCGATCCTGCGCAAGGCGGACGAACGCCTGTACCGCGCGAAGCATCAAGGTCGCAACCAGGTGGTCGCCGGATAGCAGGTTGGCGTGCCGGTGCCGTCAACCGCGTCCGTGTCAGGCGTTCTTCCATCCATGACGCCCCGGCCATCGCCGGGCGCGCCATGTCGCAGCCGTATCAGAACGGGCTGCGTGTCGAATCGCCATTGGTGAACGTCGCGTCGACGACCTGATAGAACGCCATCGCCGTATCCGCGACTTCCCAGACCGCGAGGATCACGTGGTAACCGCTACGCATCGGCAACCGGCATTGATGAATGGTCGGCTGCTGCGGCACCAGGTTCGCGTTCGGATCCCAGTAAGGCTGGCCGGGATTCTGGATCGTGCAGAACGGCGTGGGCTCGAACTGCGCGCGGGTCAGCTTTTCCGACGGGTTCCAGTCGGCGCGTGTAATGAAGTAGTTCCAGCGACGCGTCTTGTGCACGGCGCTGAATTCCCATTTGAAATTCTGCAACGCGCCCGGCCGCAGCGGGATCTTCTGCCAGCGGCTCGGCGACTGCTCGTTCAGCACGGGCAGCGGGCCATTCGTGCTGGCGCCGGCGATTTCGCCGTCCGGCGGCGGTGCGGCATTCTTCGCGTCGGCCGGCGCGAACGGATCGGACAGGCCGCTTTGCGTCGCCGGGAAGAACTTGCCGTTCTCCATCGCGTTCGCGTGCCACGCGTCGACGTGACAGTCCGGATTCTGCCCTTGCGTGCACAGCACGATGCGCGAAGGCGGTTCGGTCAAACGGCCGTGCGCGTGAGCACCGGCCGCCGCGACCAGCAATGCCACGCCGGTCAATGAGCGTGACATCACGGAAGCAGCATATCTGCGGATGATCTTGTTCATGAGCCCTCATGCCATGGATATCGGAACGGATATGCGCGCATCGCGCCTGCCGCAAGATCCCGGGCAGGGATGCCTGTCGACGCGTCGTCGCGCACACGGATCGGCAAAAGCGGCAGCCAGATGAAGCCACGGCAAGCGATGATTCATCGCCACGCTTTCTGACAAATCACTTTCACCGAACCGAACCTTATCCACAAAAATCGGAAAAATAAACGTCCCGCATGAATAGCTTTTTAATTTTAATCAAACACCTGAATCGTTTTCCATTCCGACCTTCTTTTATCCATATTTAAATCCGGATATTGAATAAATCGCCATTTCATTTAAAAATCCGATAGCGATCATTCGGCAGGTGGTTTTGCCCTTTGGCGCTCGTTGTCGAATATCGCGACGGGGCGTGGACCGATTACACAGGACCTTCGCGAATCACACGGCTAGCCTTGACTTCAGGCACGGCATTTCGCTCGCCACGGGTCATCATTCCGTTCGCATTCCGAATTCTTCTGGATTGTCATCCGATCACCCGAGCGTGATGCCGACCGATTCGCCGACGTCTTCGTTCACGAATTCGTCAAGCAGCCCATCCCGTCGATGAAGCAACCGTGAGATCCCGGTTGAACTGCGTCATGCAGTTCAGGTCGAGCGCGCGAATCTGCTCGGTCATGAAATCGACGAAGATGCGGATGCGCGTCGGCAGGTGTTGCCGGCTCAAATAGCAGATGTAGTGGCCGCGATCATCCGGCACATGCTTCGCCAGCGCGACGACGAGTTCGTTCGACGCGAGATGGTCGCGAATCTGGTAGCCGGCCATCTGCGCGATCCCCGCTCCGTTCAGCACCGCGCGCAATACCAGGTCCGTGTCGTTGAACGTGAGGCGCGAGGTCGGCAGGTACTTCCGCGGGCGGCCGTCGACATTGAACTCCCATTCGAACAGGCGTCCGCTCGCGAACCTGAAATTGATGCACGCGTGCCGGTCGAGGTCTTCCAGGCTCTGCGGCAGCCCGTGCCTCGCCACGTACGACGGCGCCGCGCAGAGCGCCATCTGCATCGGAATCAACTGGCGGGCGATGATGCTGGAATCCTCGATGCGCCCGTTGCGGAACGACACGTCGATCCGTTCGGACACCAGGTCGATCGGCCGGTCGTCGAGCAGCAGGTCGATGACGATGTCCGGGTACGCGTCCGCGAATTTTGCCAGCAGCGGCGCCACGACCTTCCTGCCGAATCCCACGGCCGAGCTGATGCGAATGAGGCCGCGCGGCGGCCCCTGCCGCAACTCGAGCATGTCGTTCATGGCTTCCACGATCTGCGCCACGCCCTGATGGCAGTTCTCGAAGAATCGCCGGCCCTCGCACGTCAGCTCGGTCGTGCGCGTGGTGCGCTGGAACAGCCGCGTGCTCAACTGGGCCTCCAGCTTCTGGACGTTCCGGCTCACGGCCGGCCGCCCGACGCCTAGCCGTTCGGCGGCCTTGGTGAAGCTTCCCTCGCTCGCCACGGCAACGAATGCCAGGATGCCCGCATAGCTCGCACCAAAGCTCGCCGACAGGGCATCGGCACGACCGGCCAGGTCGCGCCGCACGCTGTACTCCGATGGTTCCGAATGATTCATTTCCCGCTGCCCCCATGCCAATCATCCCGATTGCCCGCTCTCCGCGGGTGCCCGCGAACCGTCACACGTGCGAACGCGAATCAGCCTCGTGCCAGCCACTGGTCGAGGCCGATGCGGCCGAGTCGCGCATTCCCGAGCGGCACCAGCGAGGTTTCCTCGACGCGGCCGCCGTAGTAGCGGGCCTCGCGATCGGTCACCACCGCGCGCGGATCGCCGACCGACTTCAGGTAGCGCGCGACGATCTGCGCGAACGGCGCGCGATCCGGGCCCGCGATCTCGACCGTGCCGTTCTGCGGCCCGGCAAGCGCGATCTGCGCGACGAGCGCCGACACGTCTTCCGCGGCGATCGGCTGAAACAGGCCGTCGCCGATGCGGACCGTGCCGTCCTGCGTGCTGAAGTCCGCGATGCCGCCGATGAATTCCATGAATTGCGTCGCGCGCACGATCGTGTACGGCACGCCCGCCGCTTCGATCGCCTGTTCCTGCGCGACCTTGGCCAGGAAATAGCCGTTCTCCGGCATCCGGTCGCAGCCGACGATCGACAGCGCGACGTGATGGCGCACGCCCGCGGCCACTTCGGCCTTGCCGAGATTGCGTGCCGACGTGCGGAAGAAGTCCAGTACCGCCTGCGGCTCCCACGACGGCGCGTTCGTCACGTCCACCACGACATCCGCGTCCGTCAATGCATCGGTCAGCCCCTCTCCCGTGACGGTATTGACGCCGGTGCGCGGCGAGGCGGCCAGCGCCTGATGACCCGCTTCGGCGAGCAACGTGACGACACGCGAGCCGATCAGGCCCGAACCACCGATGACAACGATCTTCATCGCACAATCTCCTGACGAATGGATTTGACTGGAATGCGACAGGGCGTGACGGGCGCCGGATCCGGAGAAGGCGGTCACGACCGTCGCATCGCGTGACGCAATTGTGGAAGAATCATGTCCTATCCATCAGTGCCAAGAATCGGCGATCGGACTAGTCCAAGCGGGATCCGATCCTGTCCCTGCGCTCATTACCAGAGAGGCCGTGATGTCCACGCCCACCCTTCCGCTGACCATCGAAATCGACCGGCAGCACCAGTTGCCGCTCTATCTGCAGATCTGCGAGCGGTTCAGGGCCGCGATCACCGCCGGCCACCTGCGCCCCGGCGACCGCGTACCCGCGCTGCGCGGCCTGGCGACGCAACTGAACACGGCGCGCGGCACCGTCGAACAGGCGTACACGATCCTGGTTGACGAGGGCTATCTGCAAATGCGCGGCGCGGCAGGCACGTTCGTCTCGCCGTCCCTGCCGATCTCGCTGACCCGCACGTCGCCTCCGCGCACCGGCGCACCGACGAACCGGCCCGGCGAACAGGCGGGCCCGCCTCGGGCGTCGGCCCCGCCGGCCCCGTCGATCCCGCCCGCCGACGTCCTGCCGCCGCGGCGCCCGCAACCGATCGCCGTCGCGCTGAGCGGCGAGCCGAGCCCGCTGCAACCCGGGCTCCCGGCGCTCGACGCGTTTCCGCGCAAGGTCTGGCACCGGCTCGTGTCGCTGCGCGCGCGCAGTGGCGAACGCGCGCTGCTCGGCTATCCGAATCCGGCCGGCTACCGGCCGCTGCGCGAACACATCGCCACCTATCTGACGCTGTCGCGCGGCGTCACCTGCGTGCCGGACCAGGTCTTCGTCACCGGCGGCTACCGCGCCACGCTGGAACTGATGCTGCGCAGCCTCGCCCGGGCGAACGACCGCGTGTGGTTCGAGGATCCCGGCTATCTGCTCGCCCGCGGCTTCCTGTCCGAGACCGGCGTGCAACTCGTCCCCGTGCCGGTGGACGACGAAGGGATCGACGTCGCGCGCGGCATGCAACTGGACCCGCAAGCCCGCTTCGCCCTGGTGACGCCGTCGCATCAGAGCCCGCTCGGGCATACGCTGTCGCTGTCCCGCCGCATCGCGCTGCTGGACTGGGCCGCCAGGACGTCGGGGTGGATCATCGAGGACGACTACGACAGCGAGTTTCGTTATCTCGGCCGCCCGCTGCCGGCGCTGAAGAGCCTTGACCGACGCGATCACGTGATCTATTGCAGCACCTTCAGCAAGGCGATGTATCCCGGCCTGCGGCTCGCCTACGCGGTCGTGCCCGAGCGCGCGGTGGAGCGGGTCGAGCGCGTGGCATGCAGCATGAATGCCGGTTCGCCGCCCCTCCTCCAGGCCGCCCTCGCCGATTTCATCGAACAGGGTCATTTTGCGCGGCACCTGAAGCGGATGCGCGCGCTGTACGTCGAGCGCCGCATGCTGATCGTGCACGCGCTGCGGCAGGCGTTCGGCGAGCGGCTGATCGTCGAATTGCCGGCGGGCGGCATCCAGTTCGCGGTGCAGTTCACCGACGGGCCCGACGGACCGGTCGACGACGTCGCCGTCGCAGCCCGCGCGCGCGTCGCCGGCCTGGCGGTCCTGCCGCTGTCGATCTGGTACACGAACAGCCACACGCGGCAAACGCCGCGCGGCCTCGTCATCGGGTTCGCGAACATCGTCGACGCGGACGAAGCGCAACGTCACGCGCGAACGCTGCGCGCCTGCCTGGACCGCTGACGCGCGGCGCGCAACGGCCGGGCGCCGCGTCACGATCCCGATTGGTGCCCGAAGGGAAACATTGATTCGCCCGGGACGGCCATACCGCCGCCGATCGTGCTCCTCTAGCATGGAGCCGTTTTCCCGTAAGCCCGCCAGGGATCGTGCCGCACCGGAAGATCGCCGCAGGGCTCGTGCGATCGTGCGCGCCACGCGTCCCTGGCGACGATATCTGCCCGGGGCCGCGCCGCCCCCGTTCGCAACAGCTTCGACGCACGACTGACCGGGAATCGAAGCGGCGCCGAACTCGAGCACGCATCATGGACGACAAGAAGCTCAAGGCCCCTGCGCTTTCCCTCCTCGACCGGTATCGGGGCGAGGCGTTTCAGCCGCTCTATACGACGAGCGTCACCGTGACCGGCGGCGAGACGGGACACGGCCGCGCGTCGGGCGTCGTTCGATCCGACGACGGCAACCTCGCCCTCGATCTGCGCTTGCCCGCCGAACTCGGCGGCCCGGGCGGCGGCACCAATCCCGAACAGCTGCTCGCCGCCGGCTACGCCGCGTGCTTTCACGGCGCGCTGAACCTGCTCGAACAACGCGCCGGCACGGCGCCGGCCGAGACCGTCGTGGAGGTCCGGGTTTCGTTCGGCCGTGATCCGATGGACGGCGGTCATGCGTTGATCTTCGAGGTTCGCGTCCGGATGCGCGGCGTCGAGCGAAGCATCGCCGAGGAGCGGGTTCGCGCCGCGGAGCGCCTGTGCCCGTACGCCAAGATGGCCAGGCAAGGCGCCGTGAATGTCGTGACCGTCGTCGACTGACCCGACACGCGTCGGGCGCCGCCGCGCGGTGCGCCCCTGCCTTCGCCGCCGTCGCCTCGTGCCTGGCCGCCCCCGCTGCGCGTTTCGCGACACGCTGAGTCCTCGATGAGGCCAAAGACATGCATCTCGGAAAATCCTACAAGCTGGCGGAATTCCTGATCTGGACGCGCTGGAAAGTTTACGAGCTCCTCGTTTTCGGGACCGTCCCGGTCGTCCTGTACACGTTCTTTTCGGTCAGATGCTTGTCGATCCCGCTGACGATCGTGGCGCTCCTCGGCACCGCAACGTCGTTCATCGTCGGCTTCAAGAATGTCCAGACGTACAACCGCGCCGCGGACGCGCTGGACATCTGGACCGGCATCCTCGGCAAGAGCCGTCGCTGGGGCCAAATCGTGCAGGACTTCGTCGGCGACGAAGAGATCGCGCGAACCCTGGTCTATCGCCACCTTGCGTGGCTCACCGCGCTGCGCTACGACTTGCGCCGCCCGCGCGTCTGGGAAAGCACGAACAAGCGCTACAACGCGGAATACCGCCGGTTCTATCGCGTTCCGGAGTGGGAAAAGGACATCCGGGAGCTGCTCCCGGCATACCTGTCGCCGTCCGAAGCGGCACAGGCGTGCGCGTCCGCGTCGATCACGACGTTCGTGCTGGGCCTGCAACGCCGCACGCTCACGATGCTGCACACGGCCGGCCGCCTCGAAACGAGCTTCTACATGGACCTGCACAAGACGATCGGGGATTTCACCGACCTCCAGTCGCGCGCGGAGCGTTTCAAGAATTTCCCGTATCCGCGCCAGTACGCGACCGTCAGCTCGCTGTTCGTCCGATTCTTTTGCCTGTCTTTGCCGTTCGGTCTACTGAACGAATTCAACCGGCTGAACGACGGCGTGAGCGGTTTCATGCACGGCTACATGGTCTGGCTGGTGGTGCCGTGCAGTGTCGCGGTGTCGTGGATGTACACCTCGCTCGACCAGGTCGGCGAGAGCACCGAGAACCCGTTCGAGGGCGGCGCGAACGACGTGCCCATTTCAACGCTGTGCGGCACGATCGAACGCGATCTCAGGGCGATGCTCGGGGAACACGCGGGTGCGCCGTGCGGCGACACGATCATCGCGCTGTAGCGAACCGTGCGCCTTCCCGCTGCGATCGCCATTCCGCCGCCGGGCGTCTCGTGGAGTTGCGCGATGGCCTGCGCGTAGCCGGGGGCGTTCACGTTCGACCACCTGGCGAGCCGGGCATCGTGCAGGATCGTCCGGTCGTTCCAGCGAGTCGAGATCGGCGAACGCGCCGATGCCCTCGACATGGATTGGTGCCGAAGCGGCAACAGAATGCGCACCTGTCGGGCACTTCTGGCCCGCGTGGCCCGCGATTACGATGGTTGTCAGGCAGGCCGTGCGTGGGGCGCCACATGCACGGCCGGCAGTCGCGATTCCACATTTCAGGAGAACCGATCATGACGCAACGTATCAACTACTTCCAGCAATCGCCGGAACTGACCAAGAAGCTCGTCGAACTCGACGGGCTGTTTCAGAAGACGACGATCGAGACGCCGATCCGCGAGCTCGTCGAGATTCGCGCGTCGCAGCTCAACGGCTGCGCGTTCTGCGTCGACATGCACACCAAGATGGCAAAGATCCACGGCGAGCGCGAACTGCGCCTGCATCACGTCGCGATCTGGCGCGAGTCGACGCTGTTCTCGCCGCGCGAGCGCGCCGCGCTCGCATGGACCGAAGCGCTGACGCAGATCCCGTCGCACGGCGTGCCCGACGAGCTCTACGAACGCGTGCGGGGCCACTATTCCGAGAAGGAGCTGTCGGATCTCACCGTCCTCGTGGGCGCCATCAACTGCTGGAACCGGCTGAACGTCGCGTTCCGCGTCGTGCCCGGCTCGTTCGACAAGATGTTCGGGCTCGACAAGGCCAACCTGGAGTAACGACATGAAACGCCTCATGCTCGCGCTTGCACCGCTCGCGCTGTCGCTCCTGGCCCCCGTTCAGCCGGCCGCCGCCGCACCCCACGCCACGGTGACGCAACTGACCACGGAGCCGTTGCCCGAGTATCCGGGCAAGGAAGTGGAGATGATCGCCGTGGACTATCCGCCCGGCGCCGTCGATCCCGTGCATCGCCACGATGCACACGCATTCGTCTACGTGCTCGACGGCAGCATCGTGATGGGCCTGAACGGCGGGAAAACGGTCACGCTCCATGCCGGCGACACGTACCATGAAGGACCGGACGATGTGCACACGGTCGGACGAAACGCCAGCAGCACGAAGCCGGCGAAATTCATCGTGGTTCTGCTCAAGAACAAGGGCGCGCCGGTTCTTACCCCGGTGAAGTAAAGCGATCGCCGCCCGGGCCCGGCAATGCCGGGCCGCCACGCAGGCATCCTGACGGCAAGCAGGGAGCGCCGTCAGGCAAAGCGCGATCGGGCTTGCACGCCCGTGTTCCGGTCGCCGTTGGCCCAGCACGATCGACGAGCAACCGGGCCGGGCGCGCCGAGGTCACCGCGCGTGCGAGCCAATCCCACTGGCGTCGCCGCGGGCTACAGCATCGCCTGGCTGACGAGCGCGTACTGTCCGCAGGCCGGGTCGGCCGGCCCTTCGTGCGCCGACGCCGGCGCGTTGCGCACCATCTTCGAACACGTATCGACCCGCGCCAAACCCTGTTCGGCCAGCCAGTCCGGCAAACTGGTCCCGTCCGGCACGTCGATGCGGACGAATTCGCCTTCCCGTTGCGTCAGCCAATGGCTGACGAGCGCCTTCGCATACGCATCGTCGCTCGCGCGCGGTGCGGCCACCGGGCCGATCACGTCGCCGCGCCCGAAGCGCCGCAGCACCGAAAACCCGACCACCTCGCCATCGCGTTCGAGCACGACGCTTTCACCGCGCTGGAACAGCGCGGCCATCAGCGCATCGCGCTGGAGTCCGGACGCGCGCGCGTCCAGCTCGACGAGGCGCGGCCAGTCGGCCGGCGTTCCGGCCCGCAGCCGCACGCCTTCGGGCAGAACCACGTCGGCCGGCCGCACCACGTTCCCCTGATATTGGCCCAGCGATCCACACACGTTGAAGCCGAGCTTCTCGTACAGCGGCCGGCCGGCCGGCGTCGCATGCAGAAACGTGATGCGCGGCCCCAGCTCGTCGATGAGCATCTCCATCAGCTTGCGGCCGATGCCTCGCCCCTGATGCGCGTCGGACACGATGACATGCCCGATTGCGCCGCGATCGGCACCGTACTTCCAGCACATCGCCGTGCCGATCACCACGCCGTTTTCCTCGGCCGCGAACGCGGTCGACGTATCCGCGGAAAACTGCCAGTCTTCCGCCCTGAACGGCCAGCGAAGCGCGATGGTAAGCGCATGGGCCGCGGGGACGTCCGCCGCGGTGAAGCGCCGGTAGCGAAGCGCCGGCATCGTATCGGAATCGTTCATCTCGTTTTCCCGTTTCATCAAGCAATCAAAAGTGTCGTCGTGCGCCACGGCCCGACTTCAATGCCGGCTTCGCGCATCACGGCGATCGCGTGAAGTACTGCTGCGCCAACGCGACCCAATAGCGGACGCCGGCCGGAATGATCTCGTCGTTGAAGTCGTATTTCGGGTGGTGCAGCGCCGGTGCGCTCGCGCCGTCCTGCGCATTGCCGATCAGCACGTACGCGCCCGGCCGCTCCTCCAGCATGAAGCCGAAGTCCTCGGACGTCATGTTCGGCGGCACGTCGCGGTCGACGCGCGCGTCGCCGAACGTGTCGCGAATCACCGCTTCGCACAGCGCCGTCTCGGCCGGCGTGTTGACCGTCGCCGGGTAGTACTGAAAAAATTCCACGTCGACCTGCGCGCCATAGGCCCCCGCGAGCCCTTCGCACGCGAGCCGCACGTCGTGCTGCAGCTTCTGCTGCAATGCCGACGACAGCGTGCGGATCGTGCCGCGCAGCTCGGCGGTGTCCGGAATCACGTTGTCCGTCGTGCCCGCATGGAACATGCAGACGGAGATGACCGCGGGATCCACCGGATCCTTGTGCCGCGCGGCGATGGTCTGACACTGCAGCACCATCGAGCACGCGAGCGGCACCGGATCGATGCCCAGATGCGGCTGCGCCGCGTGCGCACCCTTGCCCGTCACCGTGATCCTGAAGCGCGAGCCCGCGGCCATGATCGGGCCCGTGCGCAACCCGAAATGCCCGGCCGGCAACCCGGGCCAGTTGTGCATGCCGAATACCGCTTCCGTCGGGTATTGCTCGAACAGCCCGTCGTCGATCATCCTGCGCGCGCCCGCGCCGCCCTCTTCGCCCGGCTGAAACACGAAATGGACGGTGCCGGGCAACTGCGGCAGTTCCTTCAGCACGCGTGCGGCGCCGAGCAACATCACGGTATGGCCGTCATGGCCGCACGCGTGCATGATCCCGTGCGTGCACGATGCATGCGCGAAGTCGTTGGCTTCGTGGATCGGCAGCGCGTCCATGTCGGCGCGCAGCACGATGCCGCGGGTCGGATCGGCGCCGGGCAGGCTCGCGACGACGCCCGTGCCGCCCAGCCCGCGCGACACCGCATAGCCGAGCGCTTCGAGCTCGCGGGCGACGACGTCGGCCGTCCGGTGTTCTTCGAATCGCAACTCGGGATGCGCATGCAGGTCGCGGCGCAGCTTCGCCCAGTGCGCGTGATGCGCATGCAGCGACGGGTCGGGGATGACGGGGTTGTCCAATTCCAATTTCGGCACCTGCGGAAAGTAAAAGGGTTCAGCCGTACTGCCGGCGCGATCGCGCGCGGCCGCCGTGTCAGTCGTAAAAGCCGACGATCGACTTGATCTCCATATACTCCTCCATCCCTTCGATCCCGTACTCGCGGCCGTTGCCCGACTGCTTGTACCCGCCGAACGGCGCCTGGGGGTCCCATGCCGGGTAGTTCAGATGCACCTGCCCCGCCCGGATGCGGGCAGCCACCGCGCGTACGTGTTCCTTGTCGGTGCCCTGCACGTGCGCGCCGAGCCCGTAGACCGTGTCGTTCGCGATCGCGATCGCTTCGTCGACGGTGTCGTAAGGCAGGATCGCGAGCACCGGGCCGAAGATCTCCTGCTGCGCGATCGCCATGTCGGTGCGCACGTCGGAGAAAATCGTCGGCCGCGCATAAAAGCCCCGGTCGAGACCCGCGGGCCGCCCAGGGCCGCCGGCGATCAGCTTCGCGCGTTCGCCGATGCCCACGTCGATCATCTGCGCAACCCGCCCGAACTGCGCGCGATTGGCCAACGGCCCGTGCGTGGTGGCTTCGTCGAACGGATCGCCGACCACGAGCGTTTGCGCGGTCGCGACGGCCAGCGCCTCGACCGCGCCGAGCACGGCGCGCGGCACGATCATGCGGGTCGGCGCGCTGCACGATTGCCCCATGTTGCGGAACGCGGCGGCGACGCCCGGCGGGATCGCGCGCGACAGGTCCGCATCCGGCAACACGATATTCGGCGACTTGCCGCCGAGCTCCTGCGCGACGCGCTTGACGGTCGTCGCCGCCGCCTGCGCGACGAGCACGCCGGCGCGCGTCGATCCGGTGATCGACACCATGTCGACGTCCGGGTGCGACGACAGCGCGGCGCCCACCGTTTCGCCGCTACCGCTCACGAGATTGAATACGCCGGCAGGCACGCCCGCATCGGCGATCACTTCCGCGAACAGCAGCGCGCTGAGCGGCGACAGCTCGCTCGGCTTCAGCACCACCGTGCAGCCTGCCGCGAGCGCCGGCCCGACCTTCGCGGTGATCTGGTAGATCGGCCAGTTCCACGGCGTGATCAGCGCGCACACGCCGATCGGCTCGCGCACGACCGCGGTCGTGCCGCGCCGCTCGACGAACGGGTAGCGCGCGAGGTTGTCGCGTGCGACGCGGATATGTTCGGCCGCGAGCGGTACATGCGCGGCGCGTGCGTAGCTGATCGGTGCACCCATTTCCATCGCGAGCGCGGTGGCGAACAGCTCCGCACGCTCCAGGATCAGCGCATGGATGCGATCGAGCAGCGCGGCGCGTTCTTGCGGTGAAGTCGCGGACCAGCGTTCGAACGCATTGCGCGCAGCCTGCACCGCGCGGTCCGCGTCGCGCGCGCTGCCGAGCGGGATCTCGCCCAGCGTGTCTTCGGTGGACGGGCTGACGACCGCGAACCGCTCGCCGCCGTCGGGCAGCACCCAGTCGCCGTCGATGAAGAAGCGCTCCAGCCGGCCGGCTTGCAGCAGATGATCAACGGGTGAATTCATTGCAGCTTGTCCTTGAGTCGATACCAGGCGCCGACGAACGGCAGGAACCACGGTTTGCCGAAGTGACCCGGAATCGCGGGCCAGTCGAAACCTTTCCACGGGTTGAGGTCAGCGCGTCCGTCCATGATCTCGGCCATCAACGTGCCCATCAGCGTGGCCATGTGCGTACCGTGGCCGCTATAGCCCATCGAGTAGTAAACGCCGTCCCGCTCGCCCGCGCGCGGCAGCCGGTTGGCCGTCATGTCGACCATTCCGCCCCAGCAATAGTCGATGCGCACGCTGGCCAGCTCGGGAAACACGGCGGCCAGTTGACGCCGCAGAATCGCGCCGCTCTTTTCGTCCGAACGCGGGTTCGACGTCGCGAACCGCGCGCGGCCGCCGAACAGCAGACGGCCGTCGGGCGTCGTCCGGAAGAAGTTGACGAAGTTCTTCGTGTCGGTGGCCATCCGGCGCGTCGGCAGCAGGCGATCGAGCAGCTCGCGCGGCAACGGCTCGGTGACGATGATGAAGGCGCCCACGGGCACGACCCTGCGGCGAATCCAGCCGAACGGCCCGACGTGCGAAATGCCGCTCGCGAGCAGGACCTGGCGCGCACGGATCTCGCCGAGCGGGGTCCGCGCCGCATAGGTGCCGCGCGTGTCCCGCTTCAATTCCAGCACCGGCGCCTGCTCGACGATGTGCGCGCCGCGCGCCTGCGCAGCGCGCGCCAGGCCGCGTACGTAACGGCCGACATGCATCCCCGCGCTCTTGCCGAACAGCAGCCCGCCGTGATAACGATCCGAGCCGATCTCGTCGCGCAGCTCGGCCTTCGTCACCAGACGCGTGTCGGGGTCCACGCTCGCCGCGAGCAATGCCTGGCTGCGCGCGAGCTTGTCGTAGTGCTCGGGCTTCGCCGCGAGCTTCAGCTTGCCGGTGCGGGCGAAATTGCAATCGATCGACTCTTCCCTGACGAGCCGCTCGACCGTGTCGACGCCCGCGTCGAACGCGAGATAGAGCCGGTTGGCCAGTTCCGTGCCGAGGCGTTGCGACAGCGACGCGTAGTCCTGCGCGAAGCCGTTGTTGCACATGCCGCCGTTGCGACCCGACGCCGCCTGGCCGACGGTGCCCGCCTCGCAGACGATCACGCGCGCGCCCTTCCTGGCCAGCGCCAGCGCGGCGGCCGAACCCGTGATCCCGCCGCCCACCACCAGCACGTCGCAGCTGCCGTCGGGCAACTCCGGCGAGTGGCTCATGAATGGCTCCGACGTATCGAGCCAGTACGAACTGAAACGCATCAGGCACTCCCAGGCTGTCGCATCGCACTGTCGGACCGGCGAACGCTCACCGCACCGATCCGGCCGCGCGCGGGCGGTCCGGCTCGATGTGCGTCGAATACAGGCGGCCTCTCATCCATGTGACGGCGTTGCATCAGAAATCGGCGACCTTGCCCCATGCGGACTCGCTGAACCGGCCGGGCCGGTACGGCGCCGGGTCCACGAAAGGTTGCGCACCGGACGCCAGATCGGCGATCAGGTGCCCGGCGCCCGGCCCGATCCCGAAGCCGTGCCCCGAGAAGCCCGCCGCGAGGATCAGCCCCGGCACACCCGGCACTTCGCCGATGCCCGGCACGCCGTCCGGCGTGCTGTCGACGAACCCCGCCCACGCGTGCGTGATCTTCGCGTCGCGCAGTTCGGGCAACAGTTCGGCCGCGCGGCGGTACGTTTCGGCGACCGTCGGCATGTCGGGCTTCGGATCGAGAATGCGCACGGCTTCCATCGGCGTCGGCGCGTCGAGGCGCCAGCGCTTCAACGTTTCGTGGCCGCCGCGCACGCCTTCGAGGCCGCCCGGCAGCAGGTTGCGCCAGCGTTTCGCGAACATCGGCACGAATTGCGGCGCGAAGCGCAGGAACTGCGGCGTCAGGTCCACGCGCGCGCGGCCGCTGATCGCCAATGCGTAGCGTCCGTCGCTGCGGCGCGTGACGGACACGCCGGACGTGTACATCGCATCCGGCAGCGGCGTGTCGACGGGCGACACGCTCAGGATCGACTGACGGATCGACGCTTGCGGAAACCGGATGCCGAGCTGGCGGCAGAACGACGACGCCCATGCGCCGCCGGCCATCACGACCGTCTTCGTCTTGATGACGCCGGCCTCCGTGACGACACCCGCGACGCGGCCACCCTCCAGTTCGATGCCGCGCGCCGCGCAGTGCTGGTGGACACTGCCGCCCAGCTTGATCAGCGCGGCGGCCACGGCCGGCGCGGCCTTGCCTGGATCGGCCGTGCCGTCGGTCGGCGAGAACACGCCGCCCTTCCACTGCCGCCCGGTTGCCCGTCCGCGTTCGGCGGCCTGCTTGCTGTCTAGCATGTACGTGGTCACGCCCGCGGTCTTCGCGAATTCGCCCCAGCTGGCCCAGCGGGACAGCTCGGCCTCGTCATTGCTGAGATACAGCAGCCCGCAGCGATGAAAGCCCGTGTCCTCGCCGGATTCGGCGGCGAATCGTTCCCACAGATCGATGCTCTTGCTTGCCATCGGCAACTCGCGCGCATCGCGGTTCTGCTGCCGGCACCAGCCCCAGTTGCGGCTCGACTGCTCGGCGCCGATCCGCCCCTTCTCGACCAGCGCGACCGACACTCCGCGCCGGGCCAGGTAGTACGCGGTGAAGACGCCGATGATGCCGCCGCCGATCACGACGACGTCGGCCGAAGCCGGCAGAGTGGGCGAAGTTTCGATATGGCGCAGCGGAGGGGACATGCTCAGTCTCGTTCGGTGGAGGGTTTGACGTTCTGCATCACGTAGAACTTCGCCACGCGTTCGCTGCTTTCCCACCCGATCGACGCGCCGCGCGGCACGAACAGCGCGTCGCCGGTACCGAGCGATTCCACGCTGCCGTCGGGCGCCGCGAACCGGACGCCGCCGTCCAGCAGGAACATGAACTCGTTCGCGCGATGCGGCCGGACGATCCGGTGATACGGCGTCGAATCCCACGTGCCCGCGCAGTATCCGGCGCCGTCGTCGGTGAACACGTTGTCGCTGCGGCATTGCGGCGCGGGGCCGAGCAGCACCTCGGCCGGCAGCGTCGCGGACGGCTTGAAGTCGGCGTCGGCGTGGAGCTCGAAGAGGCCGCGTTTCGTCGGTTGCGCGCACGCTACCGCGCAGAACGTCAGCAGCACCGGCGATTGCGCGGCGATGCGCAGTGCGGTGCCGCCGCCGATGACGGCGCCTTGCCCCGGGCCGACCACCAGCGGCGCGGCCCCGGCCGCTTCGAGCGTCAGCTCGCCCTGGATGACGACGACGGTTTCGATGTGCGGAAAGCTCGACACGTCCAGTTCGCCGACGAAAACGATCCGCCCCGCGGCCATCGCGTCGGGGCCTTCCCACGCAATCTCGCGATGCGACGCGAACGGATCGCTCGCGCCGAACGCCTGCTTGCGGAATGCGGTGGAAGACGGTGCGCCGTCGGCCCGGTGCAACACGAAAACTGCGGTCATTTCTGCTCCTGTGCAGTGCGTGACGGATTCGTTCAAAAGCTGTCACGCGATATCGGAAATCGTCGTTCGCCGGCGTTTCTGCCGGACACCCTCAGCGGCGCATATCGTCCATGCGTGCGCTTATGCCGCGTGACACGACGCTTCGCGGCGTTCGGCGCGCAGGCGCGCGTCGATGGCGTTCGCACCGGCGCGCCGCCTGTTCGGGCGACCACGTAATCGCGCGGCGTGATCCCGAGCACGCGCCGGAAATGCCGGCACAGGTGGCTCTGATCGAAGAAGCCGACGTCGGTCGCGACGACCGACGGCGCGAGACCGGCGCGCAACAGGTCCTGCGCCCGCCGTATCCGCACGAGACATAGATACCGGTGCGGCGACAGCCCGGTTTCGCTGCGAAAACGCGCGGTGAAACGCGACACGCTCAACCCGGCCACCGCCGCGAGCGTGTCCAGGTTCAGCGGCTGCGCGAACGACGCGTCGATCGTGCGCAGCACGTCGCCGATCGCCGGCGAGACCGGCCGCGCGACACGCGGCGAGCCAACGAATTGCACTGTCATATCGATTTCTCCCGGCGCTCGCTTCAATGCAGGAAATCCTGCATCCGGTAATACGCGCCGACGAGCGGCAAGAACCACGCGTGCCCGAAATGGCCCGGTATCGCCGGCCATTCGAGCTCGCGCCACGGGTTCGACGCGGCCGCGCCATACAGCACGTCGGCCATCACGCGGCCCATGTGCACCGACATCTGCACGCCGTGGCCGCTGTAGCCCATCGAGTAATAGAGGCCGTCGTGCTGGCCCGCGCGCGGCAGCCGGTCGGCGGTGATGTCGACGAGGCCGCCCCAGCAGTAGTCGAGCCGCACGCCGGCCAGTTCCGGGAAGTAGCCGGCCATGCCGGCACGCAGGACGTCGCCGCTCTTCGCGTCGGAGCGCGGGCTCGACATCGCGAAGCGCGCACGGCCGCCGAACAGCAGCCGGTTGTCGGGCGTCACGCGGAAGTAGTTGCCGATCTGGCGCGACGTCACGTATGCGCGGCGATGCGGAAACAGCCGGTTCAACTGCGCGTCGGGCAGCGGCTCGGTCACGACGATGAAGCTGCCGACCGGCGCGATGCGTCGCCGGAACCACGCGAACGGCCCGTGCTGCGATGCGCCGGTCGCGACCAGCACGCGGTCGGCGACGATCGTGCCGCGGGCGCAGGTGATCCGGTGGCGCTCGCCGTCCAGCCTGTCGATCTGTGTGACAGCCGCTTCCTCGTACACGCGTGCGCCGGCGCGCACGGCCGCTTGCGCGAGCCCGACGCCGAACTTGCCCATGTGCATCTGCGCGCCGTTGCGCTGCAGGAGCCCACCGTAAAAGCCGTCGGATGCGATTTCATCGCGAATCCGCGACGGCTCGATCAGCTCGATGTCCGGATCGACGTCGCGCCGCAACGCGTTGAAGGTCTTTTCGAGCCCCGCGAAATGCTGCGGCTTCGCGGCGAGCTTCAGCTTGCCGGCGCGCCGGAAATCGCAGTCGATCGCCTGTTCGGTCACGATCGTCTCGACGCTCTTCACCGCGCTTTCGTATGCGAGATAAAACTGCTTCGCCTGCGCGACGCCGATGCGCGCGGCCAGCGACGCGTAATCCTGCGCGACGCCCGTATTGCACTGGCCGCCGTTGCGGCCGGACGCTTCGCCGGCGACCTGCGCGGCTTCGAGCACGACCACCGAGACGCCGCGCTGCGCGAGCGCGAGCGCCGCCGACAAGCCGGTGAAACCGCCGCCGATCACGACCACGTCCGCGCGCCCTTCGACCGGCCCTTCGCTGCCGGCGCGAAACGCCGGACGGGTATCCAGCCAGTACGATTCCAGTTTCATTGGGTCCTTCTTGTGCATGCCGGCAACGACGATCGGCGACCGTTCAATGAGAATCATTTAATCACCGTCAAAAACCGCAGTTGCCGCGTATTCGCGCGCGGCACGCGTGCAAATTGCCGTTTTGCGCGACCGCCGCAGCAGACTATGCGGCGGCCTGTTCACCGCACCGCGCGATGAACGGTTCGCGCGCCACGCACTACAGCTGCACCGGCGTGACACCCGCGGGAATCGGCTCCGCCTGGAAGCGCGCGAGATCCTCCTCGCTGCGATGGCACAGCACCTGCGCGCCGTTGCCGAGCGTGCGCAGCGACGGGGCCGTCCGGTTGCACACGCCGTCCACGCGCATCGCGCAGCGCGACAGGAACGGACACAGCTCGGCCTCGTTCTCGCGCTCGCCGATCGGCACCAGCGGCCGGTGGCAACGCTCGGCCGCATCGTCGAGCCAGCCCGCGCGCAACTCCGGCGCGGACGACACCAGCAGATGCGAATACGGGTGATAAGGCGGCGCGCACAGCGCGTCGCGGCTGCCCGTCTCCACGCGGCGGCCCGCATACAGCACGACGATGTCGTCGCTGATCGCGCGCACCTTCGCGATGTCGTGCGTGATGAACACGTACGACACGCCGAGCTTCGCCTGCAGGTCGCGCAGCAGCTCGATGATCGCGGCGCCGACCACGGTGTCGAGCGCCGACGTGACCTCGTCGCACAGGATCAGGTCGGGCTCGGCCGCGAGCGCGCGCGCGAGGTTCACGCGCTGCTTCTGCCCGCCCGACAGCTCGCCGGTACGCCGCGACGCGACCGCCGGCGGCAACCGCACGAGTTCGAGCAGCTCCGCGACGCGCTGGCGTGCACGCGCGCCCTTGATCCCGTGGTAGAACGCGAGCGGCCGCGCGAGCGTGCGCTCGACGGTATGCACCGGATTGAGCGCGGTATCGGCGTTCTGGAACACGATCTGCACGCGGCGGTGCTGCTCCTTCGTCCGTTTGGCGATATCGCGCGCGAGCGGCTCGCCGTCGAGCAGGATCGCGCCGCCGGTCGCCGGCACGAGGCCCGCGATCACCTTCGCGAGCGTCGTCTTGCCGGAACCCGATTCACCGATCACGCCGACCGTCTGCCCGCGCCCGATGCGCAGGTCGACTTCATGCAGGATCACCTTCGCGGGCCAGCCCTTCGCGGTACGGCCGCCGTAACCGGCGATCGCGCCGCGCACGTCGAGCAGCGGCGCCGGCGCGGCCGGCTCCTGTGCTTGCGCCGGCGCGTCGCGTTCGGCATCGTTCGGCGTGACCGCCGCGATCAGGCTCTGCGTGTATGGATGCGTCGGCGCATGCAGGATCTGTTCGGTCGCGCCCGCCTCGCGGATCACGCCGTCGCTCAGCACGACGATCCGGTCGGCCATCTGCGCGACCACGGCCAGGTCGTGCGACACGTACACCGCACTCATCCCGTAGCGCCGGATCACGTTCTTGAACGCCTGCAGCACGTCGATCTGCGTGGTCACGTCGAGCGCGGTGGTCGGCTCGTCGAGGATCACCAGCTCCGGATCGGTGATCAGCGCCATCGCGGCCATCAGCCGCTGCAGTTGACCGCCCGACACCTGGTGCGGATAGCGCTTGCCGATCGTCTCCGGCTCCGGCAGCGCGAGCGCGCGAAACAGCTCGATCGCCTTCGCCTGCGCGTCGCGCTTCGTCATCGTCTTGTGGATCAGCGCGCTCTCGATCACCTGGTCGAGAATCGTGCGCGACGGGTTGAACGCGGCGGCCGCGCTTTGCGCGATATACGCGACCTTGCGGCCGCGCAGCGCGGTCAGCGCCTCCGCGGAAAGCGTGCACACGTCGGTGCCGTCGAGCTTCACCGAGCCGCCGGCGATCCGGCATCCGGCGCGCGCATGGCCCATCAGCGACAACGCGATCGTCGTCTTGCCGGAGCCCGATTCGCCGATCAGCGCGAGCACCTCGCCGCGCCCGATCTCGAAGTCGACGCCGTGGACGATCGTCGTTTCCTCGCCGCCCGGCCGGCCGCCGACCACGCGCAGCCCGCGCACCTCGACGAGCGGGTTCGATTCGTGTCGCATCAGTGTCCTCCGGCGGCGCCGGCCGCGCCCTTGCGGCGGCCGCGATGCGGCAAGCCGTCGATCATCAGGTTGACGCCCACCGTCAGGATCGCGATCGCGACCGCGGGCATGATCGCGACGGCCGAGCCGTCGCCGAGGCTCGCGATGTTCTCGCGCACGAGCGAGCCGAGGTCCGCATACGGCGGCTGCACGCCGAGCCCGAGAAAGCTCAGGCCGCTCAGCAGCAGCACGACAAACGTGAAGCGCAGCCCGGTGTCCGCCAGCATCGGGTGGATCATGTTCGGCAGCATCTCGACGCACGCGATGTACAGCGCGCTTTCGCCGCGCGCCTTGGCCACCTGCACGAATTCGAGCGTGCTGATGTTGATGGCCAGCGCGCGCGCGATCCGGTACGAGCCGGGCATGTAGCTGATCGCGGCGGTGAGCACCAGCAGCGGCAGCGACGAGCCGAACGCGGCGACGAGCATCAGCGCGAACATCTTCGACGGAATCGACGTGAGCGCGTCGAGCAGCCGGCTCATCGTCTCGTCGACCGCGCGGCCCGACACGGTCGCGAGCAGCCCGAGCGTCGTGCCGGTCACCGCGGCGAGCAGCACCGCGGCCAGCGCGAGCAGCACGGTCAGCCGCGTGCCGTACAGGATCCGGCTCAGCATGTCGCGGCCGAGGAAGTCGGAGCCGAACGGCAGCTTCGCGCTGAACGACGCGAACACGTCGGGCGTGACGATCGCGCCGACGTCATGCGGCGCGATCAGCGGCCCGAACACGGCGACGAACAGCATCAGGCCGACCATCGACGCGCCGACGCGGCCGCCGGTCGTCAACGCGATGCGCGCGGCGCGGCGCTTGCGCGGCTGGTCGGGAGCAGGCGCGGCAGGCGGCACGCTGCCCCGCCCCAGGGGCGGATCGCCGGAGGGCGGCAGCGCGCTGCTGCGTTGTACGGGTTCGATCGGTTGCATGGGCGACATCTCGGAAAAAAGACGAAACACTCAGGTGCGCAGTCGCGGGTTCGACACGATCGAGCACAGGTCGGCGAACAGCACGAGCGTCAGGTAAGCGACGCAGAAGATCAGCGTGCACGCCTGGACCAACGGGAAATCGCGGTTGCTGACGGCGTCGACCATCAGGCTCGCCAGGCCCGGATAGTTGAAGATCGTCTCGACGACGATCACGCCGCCGAGCAGATACGACAGGCTCAGCGCGATCGCATTGGCGATCGGGCCGATCGCGTTCGGCAGCGCATGGCGCAGCACGACGCGTGCGGGGCTCGCGCCCTTCAACGTGGCCATCTCGACGTACGACGCGCTCAATTGCTCGATCACCGCGGCGCGCGTCATGCGTGCCATCTGCGCGATCACGACCGCGCACAGCGTCAGCACCGGCATCGCGTACGCACGCAGGAAATCGTGCAGGCTTTCGATCGGGCCGCTGTACGACAATGCGGACAGCCAGCGCAGCTTCACCGCGAACACGAGCACGGCGACCGTCGCGATCAGGAATTCCGGCGTCGCGACGAGCGACAACGTGCCGAGGCTGATCACGCGGTCGATCACCGACTCGCGCTTGACCGCCGCGAGGATCCCGAGCAACAGCGCGATCGGCACCGACACGGCGGTCGTGATCGCCGCCAGCGTGAGCGACTTCGGCAGGCGCCCGCCGATCAGCTCCGACACCGGCATGTCGCCGGACAGCGATCGGCCGAAATCGCCGTGCAACAGGCCGGTGAGCCAGTGCACGTAACGCACGTGCGCCGGCATGTCGAGGCCGAACTGCTGGCGCAGCGCGGCGACCGTCTCCGGCGTCGCCGACTGGCCGAGCGCGGCCTGCGCGGCGTCGCCCGGCAGCAGGTTCGTGATCGTGAAGATGATCGCGGACACGATCAGCAGCGTCAGCGCGGTGACCGCGATGCGCCGGCCGATCAGCCCGATGAGAATTCGGTTCATGGTGCGGCACTCCAGAAAAAACCGCGCGTGGCCGGCGCGGTGGTCCGCACCGGCCGCGCGACGGCGGCCAGCCACAACGTCATGCGTTCCACCACACGTTCTCGGCGAACGTGAAGCCCATCATCGGCCCGGTGGGGATCGAGCCCAGGCCCGCGAGCCGCTTGTCGTAGCCGTCGAGGAAGCTGATGAACGCCGGAATGCCGACCCGGCCCTGCTGCGCGACGATCACCTGCATGTCGCCGTACATCTGCTTGCGCTTCGCGTCGTCGGTTTCCGAGCGCGCGGCGAGCAGCAACTGGTCGAACTTGGCGTTCTTCCAGCCCGACTCGTTCCACGGCGCATCCGACTTGAAGAACTGCGTGAACAGCACGTCGGCGCTCGAGCGCGGGTTGATGTTGCCGAAGGTGAGCGGGTGCTTCATCCAGTGGTTCGACCAGTAGCCGTCGGGCGACGCGCGGTTGACCTGCAGGTTCAGCCCAATCTTCTGGCCGGCCTGCTGCAGCAGCACCGCCATTTCGATCGACCCGTTCGCGTCGGACGTCGCATAGATCGGCGGCAGCGCGGCGCCCAGCGCACCGGCCTTCTGCAGCAGGAATTTCGCCTTGTCCGGATCGTGCGGCCGCTGCGGCAGCGACGCGTTGAAGTAGCGGTGCCCCGGCGGAATCGGCTGGTCGTTGCCGATCACCGAGTAGCCGCGGAACACCGCCGTGCGGAGCTGCTCGCGATCGAACAGGTACTTCATCCCTTCGACGAAATCGGGGTTCGCGACGATCGGGTTGTCGCTGCGCATGATCAGGTCGGTATAGAGGCCCGACTTGGTTTCCTTCAGCGCGTAGCCCGGCGTCGACGAGACCCGCTGCGTCGAGCGCGGGTCGATCGCGTTGATCAGGTGCACGTCCCCCGACAGCAGCGCGTTCAGGCGCGCGGCGCTGTCGCTGATGCCGATCAGCTCGATCTCGTCGAGATACGGCTTGCCCGGCTTGAAGTAGCTGTCGTTGCGCACGCCGACGGTCGACACGCCCGGCTTGAACGACTTCAGCTTGTACGGGCCGCAGCCGATGCCGGTCGAGAAGTCGGTCGTGCCGTCCTTGACGATCACGAGCTGCGGCGTCGCGAGGATCACCGGCAGATCGGCGTTCGCGCTGGCGAGCGTGAGCGTGACTTCGTCCGGGCCGGTCGCCTTCGCATCCGTGAACTGTTCGGCAAGCGTCTTGACCTTCGACGCGGTGGCCGGGTTCTTGTGGCGCATCAGCGAAAACACCACGTCGGCCGGGCCGACCGGCTTGCCGTCGTGGAACGTGACGCCCTTGCGCAGCTTGATGATCCAGGTCTTCGCATCGGTCGTCTGCAGCGATTCGGCGAGGTTCATCTGCGGCGTCAGGCTCGCATCGAGCTGCGTGAGGCCGCTGTAGAACATGAAGAAGCGCGTGTAGTCCGCGCCCGTCGAGCCCTTGGCCGGGTCGAGCGTATCGGCCGTCGAGCCGGCTTCGTTCGCGACCCGGATCTTGCCGCCGCGCTTCGGCGCGGGTGCGGCGAACGCAGAGCCGGGGGTCATCAGCAGTCCGCCGGCGCCGGCGGCCATCATGCCGCTCGCCGCCATGACCTTCATCATGTCGCGGCGCGTGATGCCGCCCTTGCCGCCGCCGTTGTCGATATCGTCGCTCATCCGAACTGCTCCTGACTGTGGAAAGTGGGGTCTTGGGTCCAGCGTGGTTCTCGAATCCCGCCGCGCCCGCGTGCTGGTGGCGGTCGCAACGTCGTCATGCAATTCATTTAAGCATCGCCAAAATGCGGTTTGTCGCGATTCGGGCGGCCCGCACGATACGAATCGACCGTTTTGAGCCGCCCGCGCAGCATGAATTGCTGCGTGCGCATCCGAGTCGCCGTGTGCCCGGCGGTGTGTCGCGGCGGCTGCCGAACCCGTGTCGATGCAGGAAATCGTAAGGCCGCAGCCGCCGCAGATTGCGCCGACAAAATTGCCCGTTCGGCATCCGGCGCGCGTTTGGCTCACGCAAACCGCACGTTTGTGTCGAATGCGTGCGCGCCTGCCGACGAAAGCCGAAACGCGCGGTGTATTGCGGCAGATCGCCGCATGCACGGGCGCCGACGGTGGGAATCGCGACGGGACGTCGCGCAGGAAAGTTCAGAAGAATGCCGCTCGATCGGAACGGCTTTGGGGGAAGACGGCACTGCACGGAAACCAGGCCCGTGCAGCCGTCAGGAGCCGCGCCGCCAGGCGGCGACGCGTCCATCACCGGCATGTCGGCGCGCACGCCGGGCGTGTGCCGGCGCGGCGCACCGAAGGCAGGAGGACGCGCCAGCCACCTGCGGACGGCGCGAAGCCGTCACGCAGCGAGCCGGAATACCGATACGGCGGCCCGCAGGCGCGCCGCCTGCTCGTCCAGCGACGAGGCGGCCGCAGCCGCCTGCTCGACGAGTGCGGCGTTCTGCTGGGTGACTTCGTCCATTTGCGCGACCGCCAGCCCGATCTGTTCGATGCCGGTGCTTTGCTCGGCCGATGCCGCCGAAATCTCGCCCATGATGTCGGCCACCCGGTCGATCGACCGGACGATCTCCGTCATGCGCGCGCCGGCCGTCTCGACGAGCCGGCTGCCGCTGCCGGCCCGCTCGACCGACGCGTCGATCAATCCCTTGATGTCCTTCGCGGCCGCGGCGCTGCGTTGCGCGAGCGAGCGGACTTCCGACGCGACGACGGCGAACCCGCGCCCCTCCTCGCCGGCCCGCGCGGCTTCCACCGCGGCGTTGAGCGCGAGAATGTTGGTCTGGAACGCGATGCTTTCGATGACGACGGTAATGTCGGCGATCCGCACCGATCCGTCCGAAATCTGCCGCATCGTTTCGACGACCGCCTGCACGGCAGCGCCGCCGAGTTCGGTCGCACCCTTCGCCTGGGCCACGAGCGCATTCGCCTGGCGCGCGTTGTCGGCGTTCTGTTTGACCGTCGACGTGATCTGCTCCATGCTCGCGGCCGTTTCCTGCAGCGACGCGGCCTGCTGCTCCGTGCGCTGCGACAGATCCAGGTTGCCTTGCGCGATCTCGCCGGTACCGGTGGCGATCGAGTGGGTCGTGGTCTGGATCTCGGCGATGGTGTCGGTCAGCCGCGCCTTCATGTCGCCCAGCGCGACGAGCAGGCTGCCGGGCGCGGCGTGCGCCGTATCGAACTGCACGTCCAGTTCGCCGGCGGCGATGCGGGCGGCGATCTGCGTCGCATGCGCGGGCTCGCCGCCCAGCGTACGCCTGACGCTGCGCAGCACGCCCCATGCGATAGCCGCGAGCGCCGCGGCGATGATGAGCGTGATGACGCCCAGCACCGTCGCGAGCCGGGTAAAGGCGGCATTGATGTCGTCGTAGAAGAATCCCGTGCCGATCCACCAGTCCCAGTCCGGAATCGCGACCACGCCCTGCAGCTTCGGCTCAAGGTCCGCGTCGGGGCTGCGCTTGATCAGCACGTCGACGAGCGCGAAATGCGACTGCGCCATGCCCGCGCGGTACGCCTCGCTGTCGGTCAGGCCGCTGGTCGTGCGGTTGCCTTTCGCGCGCGTGCCGATGAACTTCGCGTTCGGGTGGACGAGGTTGACGCCGTCGGACGTCGTGACCCAGAAGTAGCTCTTCGAATTCGCGTTGAGCGCCGCCAGCGCGGCCTTGGCCTGCTGCTGCGCCTGCTCCTGCGTGAGCGTGCCGCTGGTCTGCATCGCGCGATACGAATCGACCAGATGCTCGGCCTTGGTCAGCAGAATGACGATCTCTTCGCGGCGGCTGTCGATCAGCGCGTCGCGCAGCGTGTGCAGCGACAACGCGGCGAGCAGGACGACGCCGAGCAGCGCCGCGGCGACGAGCATCAGCAGTTTGGTGGACAACTTCATGCGGGGGCCTCGAAATATTAACCGTTCGGTACATATATCGGCCCGGGCGGCCCCGCCTTGAACGACTCGATATCGGTAATTACCCTCGTTTCGTACGCTGATGGAACGCGCGACGGGACGCGACGGGCTCGGACGGCATCGCGGTCAGGTCAGGTCCCGTCCCGGCGCTCGATGAATCGGCCGGCGCAGCCGACTTACAGCCCAAGCTGCGTCGCGAGCTGGCCGATGTCCGACACTTCGTAATAGTTGTAGAACGGCGTGCCCGGCTCGTGGCCGCGGTTCACGAACGCCTTGTGCTTGATCCCGAGATCCTCGGCCGTCATCAGGTCGTAGCGCAGGCTCGACGACACGTGCAGCACGTCCTCCGGCTTGCAGCCGAGCTTGTCGAACATGTATTCGAAGCCCTGCATCCGCGGCTTGTACGACTGCGCCTGCTGCGCGGTGAACACCGCATGGAACGGCGCGCCGAGCTTGTCGACGTTGCTCATGATCTGGTCGTCCATCGCGTTCGACAGGATCACCAGCTTGTACTTCGACGCCAGCCGCGACAGCCCGGCCGGCACGTCCGGGTGCGGGCCCCACGTCGGCACCGCGTGATAGAACAGCTCGGCCTCGGCTTCGTCGAACGTCACGCCGAGCCGCGCGCAGGTGCGACGGACCGAGTTGACGACGACGTCACGGTACGGCTTCCACGCGCCGAGCACCTCGTCGAGCCGATAGGCGGCGAACGCGCGCACGAAGGCCTCCATCGTGGCCGGCGACAACCGATCCGCATAGATTTCGCGCGCCGTCTCGGCCATCCGGAAATGGGTCAGCGTGCCGTAGCAGTCGAAGGTGATGTACTTCGGTTCAAACTGGATCATGGTCAGGTCCTGTCGGTGTGAAGCCCCGGCAGGGCCGGGGATGGGCTGGGTTTAACGAAATTGAATCAGGGCAAAAAGTCGTTCGCGCATCGTTCGGCGCCGCTCAAAACGCACAATCGCCGCAAGTTGCCCGGCACATGCAGCACGATCTGCGGTGCGATCGGGCGCGGCGCGGCAGGGCCGGCCGGTGGGCGCCGTGCTGCCGCAGCGGGCTCGCCTGTCTGCGCGGCGCTCCGGCAGGCGGCAGCGCGGCCGTGCATTCATCGTAGTGGTACTCCCACAGCACGAGTGGCGGGATTGACCGGCCGCACCGGCACGATCAGCGCGTTCGTCCGCGTCGATCGAACGGGTTTGCATCGATCTCGCGGGCGCGCCCGTCACCGCCGGAAAACAGGCGAATCGTCCTATCCGCGCCGCACCCGCGCTGGCAGAGTGAATGCGTCATTTCCACCCATCCGGAGTCCGGCGTGTCCGACCTCAACCCTTCCCGCACGCTCACCTATCGCCCGTTCGCCGAAACCGACCTGCCCGCCGCCCATCGGCTGTCGGAGGCGGTCAAGTGGCCGCACCGGCTCGAGGACTGGCGCTTCGTGCTCCAGCTCGGCGGCGGCATCGTGGCCGAAGACGAGACCGGCGTCGTGGGGACCGCGCTGGGCTGGCGCCTCGGCGAATCGCACGCGGCGCTCGGCATGGTGATCGTGTCGCCCGAGCGCGCGGGCGGCGGCATCGAGCGCGAGCTCCTCGCCCGCGCGCTCGACGGCTTCGGCACACGAACCGTCTTTCTGCATGCGATGCCGGGACGCGAGCCGCTGTACGCGGCGTTCGGCTTCGAGCCGATCGATACGATCAACCAGCATCAGGGCGCGGCGTTCCGGCCACCGCTGATCTCGCTGCCGCCCGGCGAGCGCCTGCGCCCGCTCGGCACCAACGACGGGCCGCGCCTCGCCGCGCTCGCATCGCGCGCGGCCGGCTACGAACGCGGCGCGGTGACCGATGCGCTGCTCGACGTCGCGAACGGCATCGCGCTCGATCGCGACGGCGAACTGCTCGGCTTCGCGCTGTTCCGCCGCTTCGGCCCCGGCCACGTGATCGGCCCGGTGATCGCGCCGGATGCGCTGCGCGCGCAGGCGCTCATCAGCCACTGGCTCGCGCTGAACGAAGGGATGTTCGTGCGGGTCGACCTGCCGAGCGACAGCGGGCTGTCCGACTGGCTGGACGGGCTCGGGCTGCCGCGCGTCGATACCGTCGTCACGATGGCGCGCGGCACGACGCCCGCGCGCGACCCGGAACTGCGCGCGTTCGCGATCGTGAGCCAGGCGCTCGGCTGAACGGGACACACGATGAGCTTTCTCTACAAGGCCGACCCGGTGCGCGGCGCGCAGTGGGCGGCGCGCTTCGCGCAACAGGCGCCCGATCTGCCGTTCCGGATCTGGCCGGACCTCGGCGACGCCGCGGCCGTTCGCTATCTCGCCGCATGGCAGCCGCCGGACGATCCGGTCGCGCTGTTGCCGAATCTCGAAGTCGTGTTCTCCGTCGGCGCCGGCATCGACCAGTTCGACCTGTCGCGCGTGCCCGCGCACCTTCCGGTCGTGCGGATGATCGAGCCGGGCATCGTCGAAGGGATGGTCGAATACGTGACGCAGGCCGTGCTGACGATCCATCGCGACCTGTTCGACTATGCGGCCCAGCAGCGCGACCAGGTATGGCACGAGAAACCCGTACGGGCGTCGGCATCGCGGCGCATCGGCGTGCTCGGGCTCGGCACGCTCGGCCAGGCCGTGCTCGACACGCTGCGGCGCTTCGGTTTCCCGTGCGCCGGCTGGAGCCGCACGCCGCGCACGCTCGACGGCGTCGAGTGCTACGCGGGCGATGCGGCGCTCGACGCGTTCCTCGCCCGCACCGACATCCTGATCTGCCTGCTGCCGCTGACCGACAGCACGCGCGGGCTGCTCGGCGCACGCGTGTTCGATGCGCTACCGGCCGGCGCGTCGCTCGTGCAGGTCGGGCGTGGCCCGCAGCTCGACGACGCCGCGCTGCTCGCCGCGCTCGCGAGCGGCCGGCTCGACAGCGCGATCCTCGACGTGACGGTCCCCGAACCGTTGCCGGCCGGCCATCCGTTCTGGACCCATCCGCGCATCCGGATCACGCCGCACATCGCCAGCGCGACGCGGCCCGACACCGCGGTCGACGCGGTGCTCGCGAACCTCGCGCGCCATCGCGCGGGCCAGCCGATGATCGGCGTCGTCGATCGCGCGCGCGGCTACTGACCTGACGCGCGCCCGGCCCGCCGGGCGCGCAGCAGAAAATGCCGAAGCGCCCCGCACAAACGCCGCGCGCATACGTTTCGGGCCGCAAATTGAAGACGCATCCGGATTTCTCGCCCGTTAGCATGAACTCACCGCTGACACCTGACGAGAGTCCCGCCATCCCATGAACCAAGCCGCGCTGATCGAAGCCGATCGTCAACACCTGATCCACCCCGTCGTCAATTACCGTGCGCACGAAGCGCGCGGCGTCACCGTGCTCGAATCCGCGGACGGCGTGTTCCTGCGCGACGCCGCGGGCCACACGCTGCTCGACGCGTTCTCGGGCCTGTGGTGCGTGAACGTCGGCTACGGCCGCGACAGCATCGTGAAGGCCGCCGCCGACCAGTTGGCGAAGCTGCCCTACGCGACCGGTTATTTCCATTTCGGCTCGCAGCCGGCGATCGAACTCGCCGAACGGCTCGCCGCGCTCGCGCCGCCGTCGCTGAACCGTGTGTACTTCACGCTCGGCGGCTCGGACGCGGTCGATTCCGCGATCCGTTTCATCACGCACTATTTCAACGCGACCGGCCGCCCGTCGAAAAAGCAGATGATCGCGCTGGAGCGCGGCTATCACGGCTCGTCGTCGATCGGCGCCGGGCTCACCGCGCTGCCGGCGTTCCACCGCCATTTCGACCTGCCGCGCGCGGACCAGCACCATATTCCGTCGCCCTACCCGTACCGCCATCCGCTCGGCGACGATCCGCAGGCGCTGATCGCCGCGTCGGTCGCCGCGCTCGAAGCGAAGGTCGCCGAACTCGGCGCGGACAACGTCGCCGCGTTCTTCTGCGAGCCGGTGCAAGGCTCGGGCGGTGTGATCGTGCCGCCGGCCGGCTGGCTGAAGGCGATGCGCGACGCGTGCCGGCGCCTCGGCATCCTGTTCGTCGCCGACGAGGTGATCACCGGCTTCGGCCGCACGGGCCCGCTGTTCGCCTGCGAGGCCGAACAGGTCGATCCGGACCTGATGACCGTCGCGAAGGGCCTGACGGCCGGCTATGCGCCGATGGGCGCGGTGCTGATGTCCGACGAAATCTACGAAGGGATCGCGGGCGACCGCGCCGATTCGCCGGTGGTCGGCCACGGCCATACGTATTCCGCGCATCCGGTCAGCGCGGCGATCGGCCTCGAGGTGCTGAAGCTCTATCACGAAGGCGGGCTGCTCGCGAACGGCCAGGCGCTGGCGCCGCGCTTCGCCGCGGGGCTCGATGCGCTGCGCGCGCATCCGCTCGTCGGCGACGCGCGTTCGGTCGGCCTGCTCGGCGCGCTCGAACTGGTGGCCGACAAGGCGCACAAGACGCGCTTCGACCCGGCGCTGAACGTGCCGGACAAGATCGCGGCCGCCGCGTACGCGAACGGCGTGGTGTTCCGCGCGTTCGGCGACGGCGTGCTCGGCTTCGCGCCGGCGCTGAGCTTCACCGCGGGCGAGTTCGACCTGCTGTTCGAACGCGTGCGCAAGACGCTCGACGACGTGCTGGCCGACGCGGGCGTGCAGCGCGCGCTCGACGCCGCGCACGCGCAGCCGGCCTGACCGGCCAAGGGAAAGCCGGGCTTGTGGCCGTCATCGTTCGACTCTAAAGTAACCGGACATTCCATTTTTCCGACTCCCGACGCACGTGAACATGACGGACAGCAAGCTGGATCGCATCGACCTGCGCATCCTCTCCCAGTTGCAGAAGCGCGGCCGCATGACCAACGTCGAGCTGGCCGATGCGGTCGGGCTGTCGCCCAGTCCATGCCTGATCCGCGTGAAGCGGCTCGAGAAGGCCGGCTACATCGGAGGCTACGGCGCGCACATCCAGCTCGAGAAACTCGGCGACGTGCAGGTCGTGTTCACCGAAGTCACGCTGGCCGACCACCGGCGCGAGGATTTCGACCGCTTCGTCGCGGCGATTCGCAACGTCGACGAGATCGTCGAATGCCACCTCGCGAGCGGCGGCTACGACTATCTGCTGAAGTTCATCACGCGCAGCGTGAGCCATTACCAGACGATCGTCGAAGGGCTGCTCGAGCAGAACATCGGCATCGAGAAGTATTTCAGTTACGTGATCATCAAGTCGCCGTTCGTCAAACGGCACTACCCGCTCGAATCGCTGTTCGGCGAACGTCACTGACACCCGGCATGCGTCACCCCGTCACGCGGCAGCCCGCTGTCCGCGCGGGGGGCGTCACGCCCGCGCCGGGCCGCCAGCGTCGCCGAACCGCTTCATTCAAGGACCTGTCATGCCGCTTACGCTGTCCCGAACCGAACTCGTTCGCACCGCCAACCTGATCGACGGCGCCTGGCGCGATGCGCTCGACGGCCGCCGCTTCGCCGTCACCGATCCGGCCACGCTCGAGACCGTTGCCCACGCACCCGACAGCGGCGGCGCCGACGCACGCGCGGCGACCGACGCGGCGGCCCGCGCGCTGCCCGCGTGGCGCGCGACGCCCGCGCGCGAACGCGCGGCGATCCTGCGTGCATGGCATGCGGCGATCGTCGCGCACACCGACGATCTCGCGAAGCTGATGTCGCGCGAACAGGGCAAACCGCTCGCCGAAGCGCGCGGCGAAGTCGCGTACGGTGCGTCGTACGTGCTGTGGTTCGCCGAGGAAGCGACCCGCACGTATGGCGACCTGATTCCGCAGCAGCAGCGCGGCAAGCGGCTCAGCGCGGTGAAGGAGCCGATCGGCATCGTCGCCGCGATCACGCCGTGGAATTTCCCGCTCGCGATGATCGCGCGCAAGATCGCGCCCGCGCTCGCGGCCGGCTGCACAGTGGTCGCGAAGCCGGCGGAGGACACGCCGCTGACCGCGCTCGCGCTCGCGTTTCTCGCGCAGGAAGCCGGCGTGCCGGCCGGCGTGCTGAACCTGGTTACCGCGTCGCGCGAACGCGGCGTCGAAGCTGCGGCCGACTGGCTCGCCGACGGCCGCGTGCGCAAGATCACGTTCACCGGCTCGACGGCCGTCGGCAAGCTGCTCGCGCGCGATTCGGCCGCGACGCTGAAGAAGCTGTCGCTGGAGTTGGGCGGCAATGCGCCGTTCATCGTGTTCGACGATGCCGAGCTCGACGCCGCGGTCGACGGGCTGATGGCCGCGAAGTTCCGCAACGGCGGGCAGACGTGTGTATCGCCGAACCGCGTGTACGTGCAGGCCGGCGTTTACGATGCGTTCGCGCAGAAGCTCGCCGCGCGCGTCGCCGCGTTGAAGGTTGCGCCGGCGACCGACCCGGCCGCGCAGATCGGCCCGATGATCAACGCGCGTGCGGTCGACAAGATCGCGCGCCACGTCGGCGATGCGATCGAGCGCGGCGCGCGTGTGCTGACGGGCGGCAAGCGCTTGGCCGAGCTCGGCGCGAACTATTACGCGCCGACGGTGCTCGCCGACGCCACCGCCGACATGCAATTGAACTGCGAGGAAACCTTCGGCCCGATCGCGGCGCTGTTTCGCTTCGATACCGAGGACGAAGCCGTCGACGCCGCGAACGACACGCCGTTCGGGCTCGCCGCGTATTTCTATACGCAGGACGTACGGCGCATCGCGCGCGTGTCGGCACGGCTCGAAACGGGCATCGTCGGGATCAACGAAGGCGCGCTCGCGAGCGAGGCCGCGCCGTTCGGCGGCGTGAAGGAATCGGGCTATGGCCGCGAAGGTTCGCGTTACGGCCTCGACGATTACCTGTCGATCAAGTATCTGTGCCAGGGCGGGCTCGACTGAGCGGGTGTTGCCGTCCGCGCGGGCGGCCCGCCGTGTCCCCGGCCGGAATGCACGCGTCGACACGGGAATCGATCGGTTCGATCCGGCCCGGGATGCACTCGCCCACGTGGTCGACTGTCTCGCAGCGGCGGGATGGCGGCGGACGTTTCGATCCGCGCACGTGTTGCCCGTCGCGTCCGCTGCGGGGTCGGCGCGATGCGCAAACCCCGAGGTGCAACGGACTGCGAAGCCCTCACCGGCCGGCCGGCGGCTGCAGCACGTCGCGCGGAATCAATGCGATCAGCACGCAGCTGACCAGCAGGCACGCGCCCAGTGCATAGGTGCCGTTGTTGATGTTGCCGGTCATTTCCTTGGCCATGCCGGTGATCATCGAGCCCGTGAAGCCGGACAGGTTGCCCACCGAATTGATCAGCGCAATGCCGGCGGCCGCAGCCGTGCCGGACAGGATCTGCCCCGGAAAGGTCCAGTAGATCGGCATCAGCGCGAGGATGCCGCACGTGGCGATGGTCAGGAATACGATCGACAGCGCCACGTTGTGCGCGAACGCCGCGCTCAGGATCAGGAAGACGCCACCGATCAGCGCGGGAATCGCCGCGTGCAGGCGGCGTTCACCGGTCTTGCGCGAGTGCGACGCGTTCCACACCATCGCGAAGATGGCCGTCAGGTACGGAATGGCCGTCAGCACGCCGATATGCAGCGGGCTCCGCACTCCTGACGCGCGAATGATCGACGGCAGCCAGAACGCCAGCCCGTAGAAGCCGGTATTGAAGGTGAGCAGGATGAAGGTGAGCAGCCAGACACGCGGGCTGCGCAGCGCGGCGCCGATACTGTGCGACTTGTGCGTCGCCTCGGATTCGAGATTGCGCGACAGGACGGCCTTTTCGTCCGCGGACAGCCACTTCGCCGACTTCGGGCCGTCGCCCAGGCAGGCCAGCACGATGAACGCCACCACGATCGACGGCAGCCCTTCGAGCAGCAGCATCCATTGCCAGCCGCTCATGCCCGACAGGCCGTGCGTCTGCTCCATCAGCCAGCCGGACACCACGCTGCCGAGTGTGAGGCTCAGCGGGATCGCCACCAGGAATCCCGACATGGCCACACTCTGGCGGCGCGCCGGAAACCAGTAGTTCATGTACAGGATCACGCCCGGGAAAAAGCCGGCTTCGCACAGGCCCAGCAGGAAGCGCAGCGTGTAGAACATGGTGGTCGTCTGCACGTGGAAGAACTGCGCGAGCGGCACGATGAACGCCATCGACGACGAGACGATGCCCCACGTGATCATGATCCGCGCGATCCAGAAGCGCGCGCCGTAACGATGCAGCAGCAGGTTGCTGGGCATCTCGAACAGGAAATAGCCCCAGAAGAAGACGCTGGCGCCGAGCGCATAAACGCTGTCGCTCAGGCTCAGCTCGTCGAGCATCTGCAGCTTCGCGAAGCCGACGTTGACGCGGTCCAGGTAGGCCACGACGTAGCAGAGCAGCAGCAACGGCAGGATGCGCCGCATGACCTTGCGATAGAGCGCGTCTTCGGATGAGTCGGCCGCGGCCGGCGCGGCAGCGGTCTGCGTGATGGACGGCATCGGTTTGTCTCCTGATTGTGTAGGTCTTCTTCGTACCGGCGGGTTCTCTGATGCATCGATGTTACCGATAACATCCCACGACCAAAAAAATCGCCGATGGGGCGACGGGAGAAACGGGCACTCTGATACCGGTAACAAGCAGCACGGTAGCATGCCGCGACAGGCGTGTTCAAGCGTCGCCGAACGCGTGGTTTCCCTAGTGCGGACCGCGCTGCGACGGGCGCGCCGCGGGCGGCCTGCCCCGTACGCCGCACCGGTATGATGTAGCCTTTCCAGGCTTTCCCGATCGCGATCCGATGCCCAGCCCCACCGCCGTCCGGCCTGCCGGACCGCCCCGCATGTCCGACGTAGCGCGCCTCGCCGGCGTATCGAAGATGACCGTGTCGCGCGTGCTTGCCGGCCACAGCGTGGCAGCCGAGACGCGCGCACGCGTCTGCCAGGCCATCGACCAGCTCGGCTACGTGGCCGACGCGGCCGCCGGTGCGTTGTCGTCGGGGCGCTCGGAATTCGTCGCGGTGCTGGTGCCGTCGCTGTCGAGCTCCAACTTCTCCGACACCGTGCGCGGCCTGACCGATGCGCTCGAACCGCATGGCCTGCAACTGTTGCTCGGCGACACCGATTACGACCTGGAACGCGAAGAACGCCTGGTCCGTTCGATGCTGCGTCACCAGCCGCGCTGCGTCGCGCTGACCGGTGCGCAACACACCGATGCGACACGCAAGGTGCTGGCGCGCTCGGCGATTCCCGTGGTCGAGATGTGGGACCTGCCCACGCATCCCATCGACACCGCCGTGGGCTTCTCGAACGTGCGCGCCGCACGTGCGATGGTGCGGCACCTGGCCGAGCGCGGTTACCGCCGCATCGGCTTTCTCGGCGGCGCCAGCGAACTGGATCGCCGTGGCCTGGACCGGCTCAAGGGGTACCAGGCGGAAATCAAGGCGCTGCGGTTGGGCGAGCCGCGCGCCGTGCGCCTCGGCGAATCGCCGATCACCATGAGCCACGGCGGGCCCGCGATGGCGGCCCTGCTCGCGCAGTGGCCGGACACCGATGCCGTGATGTGCGTCAGCGACATGTCGGCATTCGGCGCGATCATGGAATGCCACCGGCGCGGGCTGTCCGTGCCCGCGGACATCGCGGTGGCCGGCTTCGGCAACTTCGAAGTGGCGACGTGCTGCCACCCTGCCATCACGACCGTGTCGGTCGACGCATACGGCATCGGCCTGCGCACGGGCGAGGCGCTGCTGGCCGCGCTGCAGGCGCGCGACGGCGGCGAGCCGGTCGATTCGCACAGCATCCGTATCGACTACACGATCGTCGCGCGGGAAAGCGCGTGACGGGCCGGCGACCGGGCCGGTCGCGCCCGGCGAGAACCGGCGTGCCCTCGAGGCGCGCGCGAACCGCCCCCCTGCCCTCACGCCGCCCCGCCGTCGCATGACGGCAAGGCCGCGTTGGCGGCCGATGCGCGTCGATACGGCGCCGTTCGACGGGATCGAAACCGGTGCATCGCGCGCCGCGCGTTCTCCCTTCCCTGCGCCTCCCGCACGCAAAATTCTGTTCCGCCACGCAAAAACCCCGTGCTAACATCCGCTCGATGTTACCGGTACCAATCCGGCACGCAAGAATGAACGAGGCCCCTTCGGAGACAGCCCGCCATGTCACAGACCCCGCGCCGTCTGCGCAGCCAGGAGTGGTTCGACGACCCCGCGCACGCGGACATGACCGCGCTTTATGTCGAGCGTTTCATGAACTACGGGTTGACGCGCGATGAACTGCAATCGGGCCGCCCCGTCATCGGCATCGCCCAGACGGGCAGCGACCTGGCGCCATGCAACCGCCACCACATCGAACTGGCCGAGCGGACCAAGGCGGGCATTCGCGACGCGGGCGGCATTCCGATGGAATTCCCCGTCCATCCGCTGGCCGAACAAAGCCGCCGGCCCACCGCCGCGCTCGACCGCAACCTGGCCTATCTCGGGCTGGTGGAAGTGCTGCATGGCTTTCCGCTGGATGGCGTGGTCCTGACGACCGGTTGCGACAAGACCACCCCCGCCTGCCTGATGGCGGCCGCCACCGTGGACATGCCGGCCATCGTGCTGTCGGGCGGACCGATGCTCGACGGCTGGCACGAGGGCAAGCGCGTCGGCTCGGGCACCGTGATCTGGCATGCCCGCAACCTGCTGGCGGCCGGCGAGATCGACTACGAAGGCTTCATGAAGCTGACCACGGCATCGTCGCCGTCGATCGGCCATTGCAACACCATGGGCACGGCGCTGTCGATGAACAGCCTGGCCGAGGCGCTGGGCATGTCGCTGCCGGGGTGTGCGAGCATTCCCGCCGCCTATCGCGAGCGCGGCCAGATGGCCTACGCCACCGGCAAGCGCGCTGTCGAACTCGTTCGGGAGGACCTGCGGCCGTCGAGGATCATGACCCGCGCGGCGTTCGAGAATGCCATCGTCGTCGCGTCCGCGCTCGGCGCATCGACCAACTGCCCGCCGCACCTGATCGCCATTGCGCGCCACATGGGCGTCGAACTGAGCCTGGACGACTGGCAGCGCCTCGGTGAATCCGTGCCGCTGCTCGTGAACTGCATGCCGGCAGGCGAATACCTCGGGGAGAGCTTCCACCGCGCCGGGGGTGTGCCCGCGGTGCTGCGCCAGCTCGATGCGGCCGGCCTGCTGCGGCGCGACTGCCTCACCGTGTCCGGCCGCGCGATCGGCGAGATCGCCGACACGGCACAGGACGCCGACCGCGACGTGATCCACACGCCCGACGCACCGCTCAAGCATGGCGCCGGCTTCATGGTGCTGTCGGGCAACTTCTTCGACAGCGCGATCATGAAGATGTCGGTGGTCGGCGAGGCCTTCCGCCGGACCTACCTTGCCGAGCCGGGCGCGGAGAACACGTTCGAGGCCCGCGCCATCGTCTTCGACGGCCCGGAGGACTACCACGCCCGCATCAACGACCCCGGGCTCGGTATCGACGAGCGTTGCATCCTGGTGATTCGCGGCTGCGGCACGGTCGGCTACCCGGGCAGTTCAGAAGTCGTTAACATGGCGCCGCCTGCCGATCTGGTGAAGCGCGGCGTGACGTCGCTGCCGTGCCTGGGCGACGGGCGCCAGAGCGGCACGTCGGCCAGCCCGTCGATCCTGAACGTGTCGCCGGAGGCGGCGGTCGGCGGCGGCCTCGCGCTGCTGCGCACGAACGACCGCATTCGCGTGGACCTGAATCGCCGCAGCGTCGACGTGCTCGTCGATGACGACGAACTCGCACGCCGCCGCGAGACGGCAAGCTTCAACGTGCCGCAGGCGCAAACGCCCTGGCAGGCACTCTACCGGCAGTTGGTGGGCCAGTTGTCCACCGGCGGCTGCCTCGAACCGGCCACGCTGTACCTGAAGGTGATCGAGCAGCGCGGCAACCCGCGCCATTCGCACTGACCCAACCGCCCACACCCCTTGCCGAGCCGACCATGCGTACTCTTTCCGTTTCCGACTGCCTGCCGCACGACCTGGCACGGGCCCTGTTGATCGGCCGTGTCTGGCGCCACGATGGGGCCCGTTCGGGCCCGAGCGTCGTCGCCGTGCGCGGCGGAGAAGTGTTCGACATCACGCGTACCGTGGCGACCACCGCGGACCTGTTCGACCGGCCCGACGCCGTCGCTGTCGCCCGCACCGCCCCGGGTGAATCGCTCGGCCGCGTCGAGCCGTTGCTGCAGGCGGCGCTGGATGGCGCGCCCGGCGCCACGCACCTGCTCGCACCATGCGACGTGCAGGCCATCAAGGCCTGCGGCGTGACCTTCGCCGTCAGCCTCATCGAACGCGTCATCGAAGAACAGGCCGGCGGCGACCCCGCCAAGGCGAGGGACGTGCGCGAAACGCTGGCCGCGACCCTCGGCACCGATCTGTCGAAGCTCGTTCCCGGTTCGGAAGCCGCGATGCGCCTGAAGGCGGAACTCGAACGCCGCGGCGCGTGGTCGCAATACATGGAGGTCGGAATCGGCCCGGACGCCGAGGTGTTCTCGAAGTCGCAGCCGATGTCCGCCGTGGGCTTCGGGGCAGACGTGGGCCTGCTGCCCGTGTCGGTGTGGAACAACCCGGAACCGGAGATCGTGCTGGCGGTCGGTAGCGACGGCAGGCCGGTGGGCGCCACGCTCGGCAACGACGTGAACCTGCGCGACATCGAAGGCCGCTCGGCGCTGCTGCTCGGCAAATGCAAGGACAACAACGGCTCGTGCGCGATCGGCCCGTTCGTGCGGCTGTTCGACGACGGTTTCACGCTGGACGACGTACGGCAGGCCAGCGTGTCGCTGCACGTCGAAGGCGCGGACGACGGCTTCGTCCTCGACGGCATCAGCCACATGCGCGAGATCAGCCGCGACCCGGCCGACCTCGTCGCGCAGACCTGCGGCGCGCATCACCAGTATCCGGACGGCTTCATGCTGTTCCTCGGCACGATGTTCTCGCCGATCCAGGACCGCGACGCGCCCGGCGGCGGATTCACGCATCACCTGGGCGACCGCGTCACCATCTCCACGCCCACACTCGGCGCACTCGTCAACACCGTGCGGCTGTGCACCGAGATCGCGCCGTGGACCTTCGGCGTGCGCGCGCTGTATGCCAATCTGGCCGCACGCGGCCTGCTTGCGCCGTAAGGCCCGGGCCTCGACGCCCCATCGGCATCGACGAGCAGCGGATCGACGGCAAGACCGCCCCCTCACGCACGCGGTTGCGATCACGCGTTGCGCGGATGCGTGCCGCGCCGATACGGTCGGCCCGGCGAAATCATGCAAAATACGCCCCATCTGAGATGCGGAGACGCGCCCGTGGGGATCAACTTCGACTTGAACGACTTGCAGGCGTTTCGCGCGGTCGTGGAAACGGGCAGCTTCCGAAAGGCCGCGGAAGCGGTCAGCATTTCCCAGCCCGCGTTGAGTCGCCGGATCGACAAGCTCGAGGAAGCGCTCGGCGTGCGCCTCTTCGAGCGCACCACGCGTCGCGTGGCGCTCACCACGGTCGGCCGCGTGTTCGCGCAGAGCGCCGAACAGCTGCTCGACGATCTCGACGCGGCCCTGCTCGGCATTCGCGACGTGTCGTCGAGCCGCCTGGGCCATGTGACCATCGCGTGCGTGCCGTCGGTGGCCTACTACTTTCTGCCGGCCATCATCGCGCGCTATCATCAGCGCTTTCCGCGCATCCGGGTCAAGCTGCTGGACGCGAGCGCGAACGAGGTGCTGGGCACCGTCATCAGCGGCGAAGCCGATTTCGGCGTGAGCTTCATGGGCAGCCAGGAATCCGAGATCGAGTTCAAGATGCTGCTCCAGGAGCGGTTCGTCGCTGCGTGCCGCCGCGACCATCCGCTCGCGCGCAAGAAGCGCGTCACCTGGAACGAACTGTACGAGCACGAATACGTGTCGGTGGACAAGACTTCCGGTAACCGCCTGTTGCTCGATCAGGCGCTCGCCGCCGTGGCGCCGCGCGGGCCGAGCGTGTGCGAAGCGCGCCACGTGACGACCCTGCTCGGATTGATCGAGGCGGGGCTCGGCGTCGCCGCGGTGCCCTCGATGGCGATGCCCGGGCACGACCATCCCATTCTCACGAGCGTGCCGCTCGTCGAGCCGGTCGTCAAACGCCGCGTGGGCATCGTCAAGCGGCGCGGGCGACCGCTCACGCCGGCCGCCGAAGCGTTTCACCGGATGATCGTCGACGCGAAGCGCGACAGCATCGTAAGCAGCGATGCATCGGCGTGACAACGACACAAGAGACACGAAGGAAGACCGTCCCGTGAGGTTGGCCAGGCTGCTCAAATCGCTCTACGTGCAGGTCCTGCTCGCGATGCTGCTCGGCGTGACCGTCGGTCATGTATGGCCGGCCGCAGGCGCGACGTTCAAGCCCCTCAGCGACGCGTTCGTCGGCCTCGTGCGAATGACCATCGCGCCGATCGTCTTTTGCACGATCGTCTCGGGCATCACGTCACTCGCGAACGGGAAGGCCATCGGCCGCACGATCGTTCGGTCGCTGGCGCTCTTCTATCTGCTGACCGCCGTCGCGCTCGCGATCGGGCTCGTCACCGCGTTCGTGCTGCGCCCCGGCGCCGGCCTGCACATCGACGTGCACCATCTCGATTCGAGCATCCTCGCGCAGTACGCGAAGGAAGCGCAGCCGCGCGGGCTCGTGGCATTCGGGCTGAGCGTGATCCCCGATACGATGCTCGGCGCGTTCGAGCAAGGCGAGGTGTTGCCGGTGCTGCTGTTGTCGCTGCTGTTCGGCTTCTCGCTGAATGCGCACCGGCAGGCCGGCCAGCCCGTGCTTGCGCTGATCGACGGGGTCGCCCAGGTTGTCTTTCGCGTGCTCGCGATGATCATGCGGCTCGCACCGCTCGGCGCGTTCGGCGCGATGGCCTTCACGGTGGGCCGCTTCGGGATCGGTTCGGTCGGCTCGCTCGCGAAGCTGGTGGTGTCCTTCTATGCGGCATGCGCGCTGTTCGTCGCACTCGTGCTCGCACCGCTCGCACGCCTGCACGGCTTCGCGCTGTGGCGGCTGTTGCGCTACCTGCGCGAAGAGTTGCTCATCGTCCTCGCGACGTCCTCGTCGGAGCCCGTTCTGCCGCGTCTGATCGTCAAGCTGGAATCGCTCGGGTGCGACAAGGGCGTCGTGGGGCTCGTGCTGCCGGCGGGCTATTCGTTCAACCTGGACGGCACCGCGATCTATCTGACGCTCGCTGCCTTGTTCATCGCGCAGGCGTGCGACGTGCCCCTTTCCGCGTCGCAGATCGCCGTGATGCTCGCCGTCATGCTGCTCACGTCCAAGGGCGCGGCCGGTGTTTCCGGTAGCGGGCTGGTGGCGCTGGTCGCCACGCTCGTCGTCATCCCCGACCTGCCCGTCGCCGGCGTGGCACTGCTGGTCGGCATCGATCGCTTCATGTCCGAGGCACGCGCACTGACGAGCGTGATCAGCAATGCGTGCGCGGTGATCTTCGTGTCGATGTGGGAACGGGCATGCGATCGTGCGCGTCTTGCGCAGCGGCTCGCTGCAGGGGGGCCGGTATCCCCGAACGGGGTCGATGCAGACCGTGCCGCCGCCGATGCCGACGGTGACGGTGACGGGAAGGCGGTATGACGCAAACCTTCCCGTCGATCAGGCTCAATGAGCGGGGACGGAATCCAGCCCGGTCGATTTCACGTCGGCCTGAACATCCGGCGACGCAAGATAGTCGAGCAGCGCCTTCGCTTCCGCCGGATGCTGCGCGCCGACGGGGATGCCGGCCGCGAAGCGCGTGACCGACTGCAGCGATTCGGGAATCTTGCCGACGAAGGTCGCCCCCTTGACCGGCAGCAGTTCGCTCACCTGCTGGAAGCCGATTTCGTAGTCGCCGTTCGCGACGACCGATGCCACCGGAATCCGCGGAATCATCTTCGCCTTCGACTTCACCTGGTTCTCGATGCCGAGCTTCCTGAACAGCTCGCGTTCGATATACACGCCGCTCGCGCTGTCCGAGTAGGCGATCGACTTCGCGTGCAGCAGTGCCTGCTTGAGGCCTTCGGGGGAACCGATGTCGGGTTGTGCCGAGCCGTCGCGCACGACCACGCCGATACGCGAGTCGGCCAGCTCGACCCGCGATCCGGGGATGACCTTGCCCTGCTTGATCAGGTCGTCCAGCGCATAGCCGACCATGATGACCGCGTCGGCGGGCTCGCCGCGCGCGAGCCGGTTTGGAATCGCCTCAGGCGACTTGCCCATCGACGGGCCGAGCGCGGTATCGAGCGTATTGCCCGTCGTGGAAGCAAACCGGGGGCCGAGCAGCTTGTAGGCGGCGGTGAAGCCGCCCGAGCTCATCACGTGCAGTTCGGCGGCCTGCACGTTGGCAGCCACGGCCGTGGCAAGGACGAGCGCGGCCGCGCAAAATTTCGGGAGCAGATTTCTCATGATCTTGGTCATGCGGATTCGCGTGGGTTGATGAACATTCCGGATGGGCCGGGCATCAATGCGCAGGCGTCAGCGTCGCCGTGCGGCGACGATAGAGCGCGAACGTCGCAAGCAGCGCGCACACGGCGGCAAAGCTCATCCAGTAGCCCGGTGCGGCCTTGTCGCCCGTCATGTGAATGAGCGCGGTCGAGATCGCGGGCGTGAAGCCGCCGAACACGGCCGTCGCGAGGCTGTACGCGAGCGAGAAGCCTGCCACGCGCACCTGCACCGGCATCACCTCCGTGAGCGCCACGACCATCGCACCGTTATAGATCCCGTACATGAACGAGAGCCACAGGAGGACGAGCAGCATGTTGACGAACGACGGCGCGTGAGCAAGCAACGACAGCGCCGGGTAGGCGGTCACGACGGTGAGCACCGTCATGCCGACCAGCAGCGGCCGGCGGCCGATCCGGTCGGACAGCGCACCGCCGATCGGCAGCCACACGAAGTTCGACACGCCGACGCAGAGCGTCACGAGCAGGCTGTCGGCGGTGCTCAGGTGCAGCACCGTCTTGCCGAAGGTCGGTGCGTAGACCGTGATCAGATAGAAGCTCGTGGTGGTCATCGCGACCAGCATCATGCCGGCCACGACGACGCCCCAGTTCTGAACCAGCGTGCCGAACACTTCCTTCATGCCCGGACGATGCTTGCGCGCCTTGAATTCCTGGGTTTCCTCCAGGTTGCGGCGCAGCATGAAGATGAACGGCACGATCATGCAGCCGACGAAGAACGGCGCGCGCCATCCCCATGCGGCGATGGCCGACGCGCTCAGCCATTGATTCAGTGCAAAGCCCAGGGCCGCCGCGACGACGATCGCCACCTGCTGGCTGGCGGATTGCCAGCTCGTGAAGAACCCCTTGCGGCCGGGTGTGGCCAGCTCGGCGAGATAGACCGATACGCCGCCCAGTTCCGCGCCGGCGGAGAAGCCCTGCAGCAGCCGCCCGAGCAGCACGAGCGCGGGCGCCAGCAGGCCGATGGTCGCGTAGCCCGGCACGAACGCGATCAGGATGGTGCCGCTCGCCATGATGGACAGCGTGACGATCAGGCCCTTGCGGCGGCCGACGTCGTCGATGTACGCGCCCAGCACGATGGCGCCCAGCGGCCGCATCAGGAAGCCGGCGCCGAACACGGCGAAGGTCATCATCAGCGACGCGAACTCGCTTTGCGCGGGAAAGAAAACGTTGGCGATCTGCGTGGCGTAGAAGCCGAACAGGAAGAAGTCGAACTGCTCGAGAAAATTCCCGGCGGTGACGCGGAAAACTGCAGCGGCCTTCGAACGTTCGTTCGGAAGGCTGGACGAGGGGTGCATCGGGGTGTCTCCTGAAAATCCGGAAATACGCGGGAGGTGGATCGATTGTCGTTTTCCGGCATGTTCGCTCGTCGCCGGGCAAACGATAAGTGCAATTTTTGGAAGGATTGATGTCGATGGGTTATCAATCGACGTGCCGGCGGCGCGTGTCGCCGCACATCGCTCCGGGCGGCGGCACGCGCCCGATGCACGACATTGCACGACCGGCCGGACGAACTCGCACACGTTTGCGCTTCCATGCGCGATCGCACGCGTCCACTGGCGCACTCGATTTTCCGTTAACCGTGCCGTTAACCCGGATTTGACCCGCGTCGGCACCGTTGCAGCCGGCTTCCCATACGAGCACGAGCATGCCCGCATTCACCTCGATCGAGAAAATTGCCGACTGGGCCGGACGCAACCATCTTGTCGTCGGGGCATTGGGCACGTTGATGTCGCTGGCGGCGCTCGGGATCAGCGCGGCGACACTGTGGGTCGGGCGCAACGAAGTGATCGAACACGCTCACGAGACGTCGCGCAACGTCGCAGCCGTCCTGGTGAGCCAGATCGCGCGCACCGTCGAAACGTCGAACAACGCGCTGGTCGCACTCGCGTCCGATCTCGGCAAGCCCGCGGTGCGGCGGATGGATGCCGGGCTGCGGCACGACCTGCTGTTCGAGCGCACCGCCGCGCAATACGTGACCGGCATGGGCGTGACCGACCGGCACGGCCAGATGATCGACGGATGCTGCGGCACGACCCATCATTGGGATTTCAGCGATCGCGACTACTTCAAGGTCCATCGCGACGCCGACAACGTCGGCCTCTACGTGTCCGAGGCCTATCGCGCGCGCTCGCGCGGCGGCAAGGAATCCATCGCGCTGTCGCGGCGCATCGAACGGCCGGATCATACGTTCAACGGCATCGCGGTGGTCGCCATCGACATCGCCTATTTCGAGCAGGTCCTGTCCGGTCTCGATGTCGGGCCGAACGGGGTCAGCGCGATCCTGCGCGCGGACGGCGCGATCCTCGCGCGCAATCCGTCGTTGAACGACAACCAGATGAACCACCTGCGTCGCTCGAAAGCGTTCGACCGGATGGTGCACAGTGAATCGGGCTTCTACCCCGCTCGTTCGACCATCGACGGCGTCATGCGGCTGTATACGTACCAGCGGGTGCCGGGCACGCCGCTGATCGCCGTCGTCGCGCCGGCCGAGGGCGACGTGCTGGCGAGCATCACGCGCCTGTCGTGGACGGTGGGGGTGTCCGCCTTCGTGATCAGCGCATTCTTCTGCGCGGTGGTCTGGCTGCTTGCGTTTGCGCTACGCGACAACCTGCGCAAGCAGACGCTGCTCATGGATCTCACGCGAACCGATCCGCTGACGGGACTGTGCAACCGCCGCGCCCTCGATATCGCGCTGGCCGACGAATGGGAACGGCTGCAGCGGGGCAGCAACGGCAGCCTGTCGATCCTGTTCATCGATGCCGACCACTTCAAGCAGTACAACGACCGGCACGGGCATGCGGAAGGCGACACGGCACTGCGCTTTCTCGCCGAATGCATCCGCACCCACACGCGACGGCGCGGCGATCTCGCCGCACGCTACGGCGGCGAGGAGTTCGTCGCGGTGCTGCCGGATACGGACGAAAGCGGTGCCGCGCAGGTCGCGGAGGCGATTCGCCGCGAAGTCGAACGCAACCGGCTCGACGGGTTCGCGGAAACCGTTCCGGCCTTCACCGTCAGCATCGGCTGCGCGACCGGCCATCGCGCGCGCCCCCCGTCCGTGCATGCGCTGTCGCATCAGGCGGACATGGCGCTTTATCGGGCGAAGCGCGAAGGCCGCAACCGGGTGTGTTGCGCGGAAACCGAGCCAATCGCTCGCCTGGCTTGACCGGTCACGGGCCGGGTCTGCATTTTTTTCGGCAGCAGAGCGTACGCAAACGATTGCTTCGGACAACGGTCCTAAATTGTTCATGTACCAATCCGATAATAAGGAAAGCTATTTGAATCAATGAAACAGGACTGCTCACATGAATAATCAACGATTAACGGTTCGCACGAAGCTGACCCTGGCTTTCAGCCTCCTGACCTGCATGGTCCTGCTCGTCTCCATTTTCGGCATCGTATCGCTCGGCAATGCGAACGCGGCATTCGAGAATTACGTCAACGGCACCAACGCCCGTGCACTCCTGGCGGACAAGGTTCGCGTCGCGGTCGACCGGCGCGCGATCGCCGCCCGCAACCAGGTGCTCGCGACCGCACCGCGCGACGCGGACCTCGAAAAGGACGCGGCGCTGCAGGCCGACCGCGAGGTCGGCGCGCTGCTCGGCGAACTGACGAATGCGGTCCGCGAGGGAAGCGGCGCCTCCGACAAGGCCCGCGAACTGGTCCGGCAAATCGGCGTGGTCGAAGCGCAGTACGGCCCGGTGGCGCGCGCCATCGTCGATGCGGCGGCGAACAACCGGCGCGATCAGGCCATCACGATGATCAACGAACAGTGTCGACCGCTGCTGGCCAGGCTCGTCGCCGCCACCGACGCCTATGCGACGTACGCCCGCACGCTGGGCGCGCAACTCGTGACGGAATCGGCCGACCGCTATGCCTCACAACGACTGATGCTGATCGTCATGTGTATCGCGGCGGCAGCCGCCGCCGCGATCCTGGGCGTCTTCATCACCCGCGGCCTGCTGCGCTCGCTCGGCACGGAGCCTGCCGCGCTCAGCGACATCGCGCGCCGTATCGCCGCCGGCGATCTCGGCATGGAATCCTCGACCGGTGCCGCGCCGGCCGGCAGCGTACTGGCTTCCATGCGGGACATGCAGGCGAACCTGACCCGCCTGATCTCGGAAGTCCGGACCGCATCCGGCAACGTCGCGACAGGCGCCGGCGAAATCGCGTCCGGCAACCAGGACCTCTCCTCCCGCACGGAACAGCAGGCCGCATCGCTGCAGGAGACCGCATCGAGCATGGAGCAGCTGACGTCCACCGTGCGCCTGAACGCCGACAATGCGCAGCAGGCGAGCGGGCTGGCCAACAACGCATCGGAGGTCGCCCAGCGCGGCAGCACGGCAGTCGGCCTGATGGTCGACACGATGACGGACATCAGCGCCGGCTCCGCCAAAATCGCCGAGATCACCGCGATCATCGAAGGGATTGCATTCCAGACCAACATTCTCGCGCTCAACGCGGCCGTGGAGGCCGCCCGCGCCGGCGAACAGGGCCGCGGCTTTGCCGTGGTGGCCAGTGAAGTCCGAAGTCTTGCGCAGCGCTCGTCGAGCGCCGCGAAGGAAATTCGCGAGCTGATCTCGCAATCGGTCCGGAAAATCCAGGACGGCTCGCAAATCGCGAACAACGCGGGCGAGACGATGAACCAGGTCACGCACGCAATCTCGCGTGTGACCGACATCATGGGCGAGATCGCGGCCGCGTCGAACGAGCAGAGCCGAGGCATCGAGCAGGTGAACCTGGCCATTACGCAAATGGATGAAGTCACCCAGCAGAACGCGGCGCTCGTCGAACAGGCAGCCGCCGCATCGAGGTCGCTCGAGGAACAGGGAGGCCGGCTTGCCGAGGCGGTATCGCTGTTCCGGCTCGACGCGCGCGCGGCCGGCGCCTAGCCCCCCCGCCGCGCACGTGCCGTCGATGGACGCATCCAATCCGTCACCCGACATGCTAAGCATCGGGAATTAACCAGATAGTGGGAATTCGCGCGCATTGAATCCGGCGCGAAACAAATCCGTAACGGCCGCGTAACGATCCATCACCACAATTCGCCATCTTCGACCATCAGGATGGAGTCTTGCATGTTTGCGTCACGAAGCCGTTTCCCGCTGCACGTCGCAGCCTTGTCGAGTGCGATCGTGCTGGCTGCGTGCGGCGGCGGCGATGATGTCGCGTCGACCAGCACCCTGGCCGCGGCCGTTCCCGCGCCGCCCGCCGACCCCGGCTTCGTCGACAGTGCGCCGATCCCGAGCGCGCCCGCTTTCGTCGACAACGTCGCGACCAACCAGCGCGGCGACGCGCGCTATGCGACGCTGTCGACCAACGCCGCGGTGCGCATGTTGGGCCGCTACCTCGATCTCTGGCAACCGGCGACGATGCTGGTCGACGCAGGCGTGAGCGCGCAGGCGTTCGGCGCGTTCCCGGCCATCTCGCCGTCGACCTGCTCCGGGCTGCCGAACAGCGGCGTATCGTGCGGCACGATCCTGAACGATGCGGTGCTGTCGGCCAACGTGCAGTACGTGGTCAACGCGACGACCGCCCGCACGCCGCAGCAGGCCGATGCCGCGTACTACGACGACCGGCGCGGCAAGGGTTACAGCGTGACCGACGGCATGGGCCCGCTCACCGCCGCGTGGCGCACCGCGGCCCAGCAGACGACCAGCATCACCAGCATTCCGTCCGACGCGACGACGGTGCTGTACAACGACTCGGGCAACAACGTCGGCGTCGGCAGCAGCACGAACGCGAGCTTCGGGAAAGTCGTCGACCTGCTCAACGAAATGGGCAACAACGCGTCGACCGAACCGTCCAAACGCTTCTTCAAATACGCGCGTCCGTACCGCTGGAGCACGAGCGTGGTGGTCGCGCCAACGCTCGTGCCGGCGGAAAGCACGACGCCCGCGACCGACGGCGGCTTCATCAGCGGCCACACGGCCGAGGCGGTGCGCGATGCGACGACGATGGCGTGGCTCGTGCCGGAGCGCTTCCAGGAAATGATCAGCCGCGGCCTCGAGCTCGGCGAGAACCGGATCCTCGCCGGCATGCACTCGCCGCTCGACGTGATCGGCGGCCGCATGCTCGCGCTGGCCGTCAGCGCGGCGAACCTGACCGCGTACGCCAATGACGCACAGACCGCCTACACGCAAGCCCACCAGGCGCTGCAGCAATTGACGGGGACGAGCGCCACGACGTTCTCCGCCTTCGCGCACTCCGGTACGGCGACGACCGACCGGTTCGCCGACTACGCGACGAACAAGGCCGCATTCCTGCGCCGCATGACGTTCGGCTTCGGCGCGATCGAATCGACGGACGCGCCGCCCGTCGTGCCGAAGGGCGCGGAGATCCTGCTGCAGACGCGCTTCCCGTACCTGAGCGCCGAGCAGCGGCGCGTCGTGCTGAAGACGACCGAACTGCCGTCCGGCTATCCGGTCATGGACGATGCGGAAGGCTGGGGGCGCCTGAACCTGTTCGCGGCCGCCGACGGCTACGGCGCGTTCAACGGCAACGTGGTCGTGTCGATGGATGCGTCGCAGGGCGGGCTCAATGCGGCCGACCTGTGGCGCAACGACGTCGCGGGCGCCGGCAAGCTGACGTTGCAAGGCAGCGGCACGCTGACGCTGGCGGGCAACAACAGCTACACGGGCGGCACGCAGGTGAGCGGCGGCACGCTCGCGGCCGCGTCGACGACGGCGTTCGGCAAGGGCGACGTGTACGTCGGCCCGGGCGGCGGCGTGAAGATCGCGGCCAATGCACCGGTGACGATCGCGACCCGCTATACGCAGCTCGACAACACGACGCTCGAACTCGACATCGACGGCAACGGCGGCGGACGCCTGCGCGTGGGCGGCCCGCTCACCGTCACGGGCGGCACGCTGCACGTGAAATTCGTGAACGGCTACGCGCCGAAGGCCGGCGACACCATCGCGCTGATCGACGGCGCGGCGGCGGCCGCGAAGTTCGCGACGGTGACGGTCGACGGGTTCAAGGCAACGCCCGTTTATACCGCGACGGGTGTGTCGGTCACGCTGTCGGCGGCGTAACCGGCGCCGGGCATCGATCCTGGCAGCGAGGCCGCTCGGGGGCGGCTTCGCGTGAGCCCCGGCTCACGCGAAACGGGCGGGCGCCGCCGTGCCGGCTTCGCCCGACGGGCAAGACCGCGTGCCGAAGCGTCGCTGCCGCTCGATGATCGTCGGCCGGTTGAAGTCGTGGACATCCGGCGTGGCGCCGGTTCACCTCGACACGGAATTCCAGCGCACGCGCGCGTCTCGGCGAGCAACCGCAGCGCCTCGCCGAGCAAGCCCTTCTCCGGTTCCGACAGTTGATCGCCGCGGCCAGTACATCGAGACCCATTCGAAGGTGCGGATCGTCGGCCCGTACTACTCGCAATCGCAAATGGCGACCGCGCCGAACCGGACGACCGACGGGCTGTCGGGCCCATCTCAAAATTACGATTGCAAATGCCTCTCATTTGCATTAAATTGCCGCGCGAATGTACTGTTTGGAACACCGATGTCGGCGCAAGGCCGCCCGCCGTGCCCGAACGCGAACGAGACAAAAAGGGACAGGTATGAGCAGGAGGAACTGGGCGGCCGCACCGATGGCCATCGTCGTCGGCACGGCCGGCATGGGTGCAGCGGACGCACAGGAAACGGCGCTGCCTGCGATCGAGGTGTCCGCGCAACGCGCGACGGCGCCGTTTCGCACACGCGAATCGACGAGCGCGACGCGCAGCGAGGCGGACGTGATGGACATTCCGTTCGCGGTCAGCAGTGTCGATACGAAGCTGATCCAGACCGTGGCCGCCACGCGCGGCGACGATCTTTACGACTGGGTCGCGGGCGTGTCGCGCCAGAACAACTTCGGCGGCCTGTGGGACAACTACGCGGTGCGCGGCTTCGCCGGCGACGGCAACACGTCCGGCACCGACTACCTGGTCAACGGCTTTTCGTGGAATCGCGGGATGAGCGTGCCGCGCGACACCGTCAACCTCGAGCGCATGGAAGTGCTCAAGGGGCCGGCGTCCGCGCTGTATGGCCGCGGCGATCCGGGCGGGATCATCAGCTATACGACGAAGCAGCCGCAGTTCGCACGCGCGAACACCATCGGCGTGTCGGCCGGCAGCTACGGCGCATTGCGTCAGACACTCGATTCGACCGGCCCCGTCACGAAATCGCTCGCGTACCGCTTCGTCGCGATGAACGAGAACAACGGCAGCTTCCGCGACACGGTATCGAGCAAACGCTACCTGTTCTCGCCGTCGTTCACGTGGGACATCGGCGCGGACACGACGCTCCATTACGAGTTCGAGAGCGCCCGTCAGCGCGCGCCGCTCGATCGCGGCGTGCTGGCGGTCAACGGGCAGCTTGGCGTGATCCCCGCGTCGCGCTTCCTCGGCGAGCCGCGCGACGGCGACTACGACGTGCGCAACACGGGCCATCAGTTCACGCTCGAACATCGCATCGATTCAGCCTGGTCGATCAACGCGGGCGTCGCGCAACGCAACACCGACCTGTCGGGGCGCTCGTCCGAGGCATTCGCATTGCAGCCGGACGGCCGCACGCTGTGGCGCCGCTACCGGCAAGTCGCGTTTCACTCGAACGACCTGCAAGGCCGCCTCGAGACGACCGGCACGTTCCGCACGGGCGGCATCGGCCATACGCTCGTGATGGGCGTCGATGCGTATCGCTTCAACTACGACCAGTTCGTCACGCGCTCCACGCCGAGCGCCGCGGCGCCCTATGCGATCGACATCTTCGATCCGGTCTACGGCCAGCCCGCGCCGACGCCGCGCACCGCGACCAACCTGCTCGAACGCGACGACGGTCAAGGCGTCTACGCGCAGGACACGCTCGCGTTCGGGCCGCACTGGAAAATCCTGGCCGGGCTGCGCTGGGATCGCTTCCACCAGTCGATCGACAACCGCCTGAAGGGTGTGACGACGAGCCAGTTGCAGACCGCGGTGAGCCCGCGTATCGGCGTCGTGTATGAAATGAGCCCCGCGTGGTCGCTGTATGCGAACACCGCGTACTCGTTCCGGCCGAACAACGGCGCCGACGTCGGCGGCAACGCGTTCGATCCCGAAAAAGGCCACGGCTACGAAGCCGGCGCGAAATGGGCGGGCGCGCGCTCGCTCACGACCGTCTCGGCGTTCTACGTGACCAAGCGCAACGTGCTCACCGCCGATCCCGCGAATGCCGGCTTCTCGCGCGCGGCCGGCGAAGTGCGCAGCCGCGGTGTCGAATTCGAATGGAGCGGCGACCTCGGTCACGGCCTGCGCGGCATCGCGAACTTCGCGTACGTCGACGCCGAGGTCACGCGCGATACCGTGCTGGCGCCCGGCTCACGCCTCGTCGACGTACCGCGGCTGAGCGGCAGCGCGCTGCTGATGTACGAGACGACCCTTCCGTTCGCGGACAAGGCCGGTGCCGGCGCCGGCGTGATCTATGTCGGGCGCCGCGCCGGCAACACGGCCAACACGCAGGACGGGTTCGAACTGCCGGCCTACGCGACCGTCCAGCTCAACGGCTACGTTCAGGTCAACAAGCACCTGCGGGCGTCGGTCGTGCTGAACAACCTGTTCAACCGCACGACCTACGTCAGCTCGTACAACAGCCTGTGGGTCACGCCGGGTGCGCCGCGCAGCCTGTTTGCTTCGCTGGCCTATTCGTTCTAGGTCGCATCGGGCCTCGGTCGATCGCGTTCGTCCGCCATCCGCATCGCGAACGCGAGCGCTTCGGCGCGCTCCAGCAGCAGCGCGCGCAGTGCATCCGCCGTGATGCGCCGGTCGCGCGGATTGCCCAGACCGAGCCCCGCCTCACCGCCGATTGGACCGCGACACCACGTCGATCCACACCGCCAGCACCAGCACCGCGCCCTTGACGATCATCTGCCAGTACGCGTCGACGTCCAGCATCGACATGCCGTTGTCGAGGCTCGCCATCACGAGCGCGCCGATCAGCGCGCCGTAGACGGTGCCCGACCCGCCGCGCATCGACGTGCCGCCGATGAAGCACGCGGCGATCGCATCGAGTTCGCCCATCGTGCCGGCGGACGGCGACCCCGCCGCCAGCCGCGCCGTGTTCACCAGGCCGGCAAACGCACACATCAGCCCCATCAGCGCAAAGATCGCGAGCTTCACGCGATCGGTATCGACGCCCGAGAGCCGCGTCGCCTCCAGGTTGGAACCGACGGCGTAGATGCGCCGGCCGAACACGGTCTGCGTCGCGATCCACGTGAACGCACCGAGCAGCACGAGCAGCAGCAGCACGGGCACCGGGATACCGCCGTAGCGGTCGAGCGTCGCGACGAAGGCGAACAGCACCGCGCCGGCGCCGACGATCTTCGCGACGTCCTGCCACCGCGGCGCGACCGCGAGCCGGTAGCGCCGCCGCGTCGCGCGCTGCCGCACCACCAGCAGCAACACGAGCGCGAACAGCAGGATCGCGAGGCCGTCCCCCACCAGGCGCGGCAGATAGCCCTGTCCGATGAACACGAAGCCGTCCGACACCGGCGCGATCGTCGAGCCGCCCGTCACGCCGAGCAGGATCCCGCGAAACGCGAGCATCCCGCCCAGCCCGACGATGAACGACGGCACGCGCCGATAGGTCGACCACCAGCCGTTGAAGAGCCCGATCAGCACGCCGAGCGCGAGCACGGCAGGGATCGTCGCCGCGACCGGCCAGTGGCGGTTGACGTCGAGGATCGCGGCAACACCGCCGAGCAGCCCGAGCAGCGAGCCGACCGACAGGTCGATCTCGCCCGCGATGATGACGAACACCATCCCGCACGCGAGCATGCCGGTGATCGACATCTGCCGCAGCAGGTTCGATACGTTGCGTGGTGTGACGAACGCGCCGTCCGTCAGCACCGAGAAAAACGTCCAGATCACGACGACCGCCAGCAGCAGCGCAAGCAGCTTGTAGCGCGCGAAGATCTGGCGAAGCGGCAGCCCCGCCGGGCGGCCGGCGGAACGATGCGCTTCGGCATCCGGCGTCGCCGGGGTCGAGGAAGAGAGTTCGGAATTCATGTCGCGCTCATTGCGGTGGGTTCGGTGGACAGCCGCGCGGGCTTCAGCGCGGCGCCGAGAATCTGTTCCTGCGTGAGGCCCTGGTTGACGAAATCGCCGCGCAGCTCGCCTTCGCCGATCACCAGCACGCGATCGGCCAGCCCGAGCACCTCGGGCAGCTCCGACGACACGACGATCAGCGCGACGCCACGCTTCGCCAGCGCGAAGATCAGCCGGTAGATCTCCACCTTCGCGCCCACGTCGACGCCGCGCGTCGGCTCGTCGAGGATCAGCACCTGCGGCTCGGCCAGCAGCATCTTGGCGAGCACCGCCTTCTGCTGGTTGCCGCCCGACAGGCTCGCGATCGGCAGGAACGGATGCGCGGCGCGCACCGAGAGCCGCTGCATCTCGGTGCGGATCGCATCGAGTTCGGCGGCCGCGTCGATCCGCCCGCGCGCCGCGAAGCGCCGCAGCACCGCCAGCGTGATGTTGTGGCCCACGCCGAGCTGCGGCACGATGCCATGGCGCTTGCGGTCCTCCGGCACCATCGCGATCCCGGCGCGGATCGCGTCGGCCGGCGAACGGATCGACAACACCCGGCCGTTCATCAGCACGGTCGCCGTGCACGCGCCCGGATACGCGCCGAAGATCGCCTGCATCAGCTCGGTGCGGCCCGCGCCCACGAGCCCGGCGACGCCGAGGATCTCGCCGCGCCGCACGCTGAACGACACGTCGTCGACTCGCTTGCGGCGCGCGTTCGTCACGTCGCGACAGGTCACGTTCCGCGCCTCCAGCACGACCTCGCCGATCTCGTGCGGCTCGCGCGGATACAGGTCGCGGATCTCACGGCCGACCATCATCGCGATGATCCGGTCGGTGGTCAGCGCGCGCATCGGCTCGGTCGCGACATGCCGGCCGTCGCGGATCACGGTGACCGTATCGCAGACGGCCGCGACCTCGTCGAGCTTGTGCGAGATGTACACGCACGCGACGCCGCGGCGCTTCAGGTCACGCACGATGTCCAGCAGGATGCGCGTTTCGGCGGCGCTCAGCGACGACGACGGTTCGTCGAGGATCAGCAGCTTCGCGTCCTTGTTCAAGGCCTTCGCGATCTCGATCAACTGCTGGTGGCCGCCGCCATAATTCATGACCGGCTGCGCGACGTTGATCGAGTCGATCCGCAATTCGTGCAGCAGCGCCTCGGCGCGCCGGACCATCGCGGCGAAGTTCATGCGCCCGCCCGGCAGCGTGATCTCGTTGCCGAGGAAGATGTTCTCGGCAACCGACAGTTCGGGCACGAGCATCAGCTCCTGGTGGATGATCACGATGCCCGCCCGCTCCGTGTCGCGCACGCCGGTTGCCGCGAGCGGCGCGCCTTCCCAGCGGATTTCGCCGTCCCACGTGCCGTGCGGATAGACGCCCGACAGCACCTTCATCAGCGTCGACTTGCCCGCGCCGTTCTCGCCGCACAGCCCGACGCATTCGCCGGGCCGCACCGTGAGGTCGATGCCGTCGAGCGCTTTCACGCCGTCGAATGCCTTGACGATGCCGCGCATCGTCAGCAAGGGTTCCGTCATTCGTTCATTGCCTCGCAGTAAGCGAGGCCGCCGTCGCGGCGGCCGCGCATCGCGTCCGTCGTACGCTTACTGGCTCGCCAGCTGCGCCTGGGTATAGAAGCCGTCCTTCACGACGACGTCGACGTTGCGCTTGGTCAACAGCGTCGGCTGCAGCAGCACCGTGTCGACCTTCTTCTTGCCGTTGTCGTATTGCGCATTGAACGCGGGCTTCGCGCCCTTCGCGAGATCCACGGCAAGCTTCGCCGCTTCGCTCGCGATCAGCTTGAGCGGCTTGTAGACGGTCATCGTCTGCGTGCCGGCGATCACACGCTTGACCGCCGCGAGATCCGCGTCCTGCCCGGATACCGGCACCTTGCCGGCCAGATGCTGCGCGGCGAGCGCCTGGATCGCGCCGCCGGCCGTGCCGTCGTTCGACGCGACGATCGCGTCGATCCGGTTGTTGTTCGCGGTCAGCGCATCCTCGGTGATGCGCAGCGCGGTCGACGCGCTCCATTCGGGCACCCACTGCTGGCCGACGACCTTGATGTCGCCGCGATCGATCGCGGGCTTCAGCACCTTCAGTTGTCCTTCGCGCAGCATCTTCGCGTTGTTGTCGGTCGGCGCGCCGCCGAGCAGGAAGTAGTTGCCCTTCGGCTTCGCATCGAACACGCCCTGCGCCTGCAGCTCGCCGACCTTCTCGTTGTCGAACGAGATATACGCGTCGACGTCCGCGTCGAGGATCAGCCGGTCGTACGACACGACCTTGATGCCGGCCTTCCTCGCTTCGGCGACGACGTTGCCGAGCGTCTTCGAGTTGAACGGCACGATCACGATCACGTCGACGCCGCGCGAGATCAGGTTCTCGATCTGCGAAATCTGCCGCTCCTCGCTCGCGTCGGCCGACTGCACCGACACCTTCGCGCCGAGCTTCGTCGCGGCCGCGACGAAATAGTCGCGATCGCGCGACCAGCGCTCGACGCGCAGGTCGTCGATGCAGAAGCCGATTTCGGGTTTGTCCTTGCTCGCATGCGCGAGCGGCGTGCCCAGCGCGAGGATCGCCAGCGCAGCGGCGCCGGCAAGCGAACTCAATACGGTACGACGCGTCACGGATCTCATGTCTCCACTCCTTGTTTTTGGACAACCTCACGAACGCCGGGCGAACGCCGAAATGCGCCGCCCGCATCGAGTCACTGCAAAGCACGGCAACGTGCGATGAGCATCGCGTCAGCGATCCGCACGTCAAACGCCCGTGGCAAACACCGGTTCGAGCGCACGGTAAAGCGCGCGAAACGTCGGCCGCCGCACGTCGCGATACCACGCGTGGCGCGCCATGTCCGGCTCGCGCACCGCGATGATCGGCGGCTGCGGGCACACGTCGTCGAGCGGCGCATCCGGTTCGAGCGCGAGATGCGCGAGGCGCGCGGCGCCCAGCGCCGGCCCCACCTCGCCGCCCGCGCGCAAGGTCAGCGCACGGCCGCTCAGGTCGGCGAGCATCTGCGTCCAGTACGCGCTACGCGAGCCGCCGCCGATCACCGTGATGCTGTCGGGCGCGAGCCCGGCCGCATGCAACGCGTCGATGCCGTCGAGCAGCGCGAAGCCGACGCCTTCGAGCGTCGCGTTCGCGAGATCCGCGCGCTGCGTGTCGGGCGTGAGCCCATAGAACACGCCCTTCGCATTCACGTCGTTGTGCGGCGTACGCTCGCCGCTCAGGTAAGGCAAAAACCACGGGCGGCTCGCGCGTGCATTCGTCTCGGCATCGTCGAGCAGCGCCGCGACGCCGTCATAGCCGGCCAGTTGCGCGGTGAAGTCGATACAGCCGGCCGCGTTCAGCATCACGGACATCAGGTGCCACGTCTGCGGCAGCGCGTGACAGAAGCTGTGCACGGCCGATTCGGGATTCGCGCGGAACCCGTCCGACACCGCGAAATAGACGCCCGACGTACCGAGCGACAGCAGCGCATCGCCGGGCCGCACGATGCCGACGCCCACCGCGCCGGCCGCGTTGTCGCCGCCGCCCGCCACCACCGGGATCTCGCGCAGCCCGAGCGCGCGCGCGACGGCCGGCAACAGGGTGCCGGTGACGCGATTGCCCTCGAACACGGCCGGCATCTGCGCGCGCGACAGCCCGCATGCGGCAAGCAGCGTGTCGTCGTAGTCGCGCTTCGCGACGTCGAGCCACAGCGTGCCGGCGGCATCCGACGGATCGGTCGCGAACGCGCCGGTCAGCCGGTAGCGCAGGTAGTCCTTCGGCAGCAACACATGGGCGATGCGCGCGAACACGTCAGGTTCGTGACGACGCACCCACAGCAGCTTCGGTGCGGTGAAACCCGGCATCGCGATGTTGCCGGCCACGGCGCGCAGCGCGGGCGCGAGCCGTTCCAGTTCCGCGCATTCCGCATCCGCGCGGCCGTCGTTCCACAGAATCGCGGGGCGCAACACCTCACCGTGCGCATCGAGCAGCGTCGCGCCGTGCATCTGGCCGGTCAGCCCGAGTACGTCGATGTCGCGCGGATCGATACCCGCCGCGCGCGCATCCGAAACGAGTGCGGCCAGCACGCCGCAAGCGGCATCCCACCAGTCACGCGGGGCCTGCTCGGACCAGCGCGGCCGCGGCCGGCTCACCGCGAGCGGGCGGCTCGCGCTCGCGCGCACCGCGCCGTCGCGGTCGAGCAGCACCGCCTTCACGCCCGACGTGCCGAGATCGAGTCCGATGTACATGGCGTCAGCGCAGCCCGTAGATCGCCTGGTTCACGATGTTCTCGCACCGCTCCTGCGCGCCGCTCGCGTGCCGCGGGTTCACACCGCGCGCGAGCGCCTCGGCCGCGAGCGACTCCAGCGTATAGTCGCCCGACAGGATCTTGCGGCCGAACGCGTCGTCCCATTGCGCATAGCGTTGCCGGCGCAGCGCGTCGAGCCGGTCGTTCTCGACCAGCACCGCCGCGCGTTCGAGCGCGAGCGCGAGCACGTCGATCGCGCCGACGTGGCCATAGAACAGATCTTCCGGATCGATGCTCTGGCGGCGCACCTTCGCATCGAAGTTCATCCCGCCGGTCGTGAAGCCGCCGTGACGCAGGATTTCGTAGAACGCGAGCGTCAGCTCCTCGACGCTGTTCGGGAACTGGTCGGTGTCCCAGCCGTTCTGCGGATCGCCGCGGTTCGCGTCGACGCTGCCGAACACGCCGAGCGCGAACGCGTTCGCGATCTCGTGATGGAACGAGTGGCCGGCGAGCGTCGCGTGGTTCGCCTCGATGTTCACGCGAATTTCGTTCTGCAATCCGTACTTCACGAGAAAGCCGTGCACCGTCGCGACGTCGTAGTCGTACTGGTGCTTGGTCGGCTCCTGCGGCTTCGGCTCGATCAGCAGCGCGCCCGTGAAGCCGATCCGGTGCTTGTGCTCGACGACCATCGACAGGAAGCGGGCAAACTGCTCGCGTTCGCGCTTCAGGTCCGTATTGAGCAGCGTCTCGTACCCTTCCCGGCCGCCCCACAGCACATAGTTCTCGCCGCCGAGCCGGTGCGTCGCATCGAGCGCATGGCATACCTGGGTCGCGGCCCACGCGAACACGTCGGGGTTCGGATTCGTCGCGGCGCCGGCCGCGAAGCGCGGGTGCGAGAACAGGTTCGCGGTGCCCCACAGGAGCCGCACGCCGCTCGCCTGCTGACGCTCGCCGAGATAGTCGACCATCCGCGCGAAATTCGCCGCATATTCCCGCAGGCTGTCGCCTTCCGGTGCGACGTCGGTGTCATGGAACGTATAGAAAGGCGTGCCGAGCTTCGTGAAGAACTCGAACGCCGCATCGGCCTTCATCCGCGCCCGCTCGAGCGCGTCGCCCGGCTGCTGCCACGGCCGCTGGAACGCGCCCTGCCCGAAGATGTCGTGCCCCGGCCACACGAACGTGTGCCAGTAGCACACCGCGATCCGCAGATGCTCGGCGAGCGTCTTGCCCAGCACGCGCCGCTCGGGGTCGTAATGGTGGTACGCGAGCGGATTGTCCGACTGCGGGCCTTCGTAGCGAATCGCGGGAATGTGTTCGAAATACGACATGGCGTCTCCGTGCAGGGTCTTGTTGCGGCGCAACGCGCGTCGTGGTGGCGCACGCGGCCGAATTCGGTAGGCTGGATCGTGCCCGCGCCCCTGCCGGGCGGCAATTGCGAAATTGCGCAGCACGCTTAATGTTTCTTGCCATCCGCTGCGCGCGGCGCACGTTCCGCCCTACAATCGCCAAACACCAGACACCGCGCGCCGCCGACCCGGGCGCGCCCCGGAGACAACGGCACGGCGCCCCCGACGCGCGTGCCCCGAGATCGAGATGACACGCGTCCCTTCCGCCCAGACACCGCATCGCATCGCGCTGCTGTTCAACGCGAACAAGGTCTACGACCGCGAGATCATCAGCGGCATCGGCCAGTACCTGCACACGACGCGCGTGGTGTGGGACCTGTTTCTCGAAGACGACTTCCGCTGCCGGCTCGCCGGCATCGAGCGCTTCGACGGCGACGGCATCATCGCGGACTTCGACGATCCCGCCGTCGCCGACGCGCTCGCCGGCTCGCCGCTGCCGATCGTCGCGGTCGGCTCGTCGTACGAGGATCCGGCCCAGTATCCTGACGATGTCCCATATATTGCGACGGACAACCCGAAGCTCGTGTCGCTCGCGTACACGCACCTGATCGGTGCGGGACTCGCGCATTTCGCGATGTACAGCCTGCCCATCGCGCAGGAAAACCGCTGGGCGCAGCAGCGCGAGCTCGCGTTCGACCGGCTCGCGCGCGCGGACGGGCTCGATGCGCCGATCTACCGCGGGCTGTCGACGAGCGCATCGGGCTGGAATCACGCGATCGAACAGCTGATCGGCTGGCTGCATGCGCTGCCGAAGCCCGTCGGCGTGATTGCCGTGACCGATGCGCGTGCGCGGCACCTGCTGCAGGCCTGCCTGATCGCCGGGATCGCGGTGCCGGAACAGGTGGCGATCATCGGCATCGACAACGACCCGCTCACGCGCACGCTGACACGCATTCCGCTGTCGTCCGTCATCCAGGGCACCGAGGAAATGGGCCGCACCGCCGCGCACCTGCTGCACCGGATGCTGCGCGGCGCGCGCTTTCCCGGGCAGCGCATTCTCGTGCCGCCGGTCGGCATCAACGTGCTCGAATCGACGCGCCACCAGCCGCTGGCGAGCCCGCACGTGATGCGCGCGCGGCATTTCATCCGCCAGTACGCGTGCCAGGGGATCAAGACCGAACAGGTCGCCGACTATGTCGGCGTATCGCGTTCGCTGCTCGAGGAGCACTTCCGGCGCGAATTGCAGCGCACCGTGCACCAGGAAATCCTGCGCCACAAGCTCGAAGCCGCGCAGGCGCTGCTCGCCGGCCGGCAGGCGTCGAGCGCCGAGGTCGCGATCCGTTGCGGGTTCACGTCGCTCCAGTACATGTACGCAGTGTTCAGGCGCGAGCTGGGCTGCACGCCGCGCGAATACCAGGAACGCGCGGCCGCCTCAGCGTCATACTGACGGCCGCCGCCCATCTGACCTCCTCCCATGCACATCGATACCGATTCTTCATCCCTGACGCACGGCGCGGCGCGCGTGCCTTCCGAGCCGTGGGGCACGCTGCCCGACGGCGAGCCCGTTCGGCGCTACACGCTGCGCAACGCGCACGGCATGCGCGTCGGCATCAGCGACCTCGGTGCGACCGTCGTGTCGTGGCTCGCCCCCGACCGCACGGGGCGCTTTGCCGATATCGTGCTCGCACACGACACGCCGGCCGAGTACCTCGAATCCGGCGCCTACCTCGGCGCGACGATCGGCCGCTGGGCGAACCGGATCGCCGGTGCGCGCTTCGAACTCGACGGCATCGGCTACCCGCTCGACCGCAACGAGAACGGCAACCTGTTGCACGGCGGCGCGAACGGCTTTCATCGCGCGCGCTGGGACGTGATCGACGACTGCGGCGGGCTGACGCTTCGGCTCGATTCGCCGGAAGGCGACGCGGGTTTTCCGGGCAACGTGACCGTGCAGGTTCGCTACACGCTCGACGACGAAGGCACGCTGACAATCGACTACGCGGGGTGGACCGATGCACCGACGCCGTTGAACCTGACGAATCACAGCTACTTTAACCTGAACGGGCGGCCGGGCAGCGACGTGCGCGGCCATCTGCTGCAGATCGACGCCGACGCGTTTCTCGAAGTGGACGATGCGCTGATCCCAACCGGCACGGCCGACGTGACGGGTACCGCGTTCGATTTCCGGCACAGCGCGCCGATCGGCGCGCGCCTCGACTGGCCGCACGCGCAACTGGCCCGCGCGCGCGGCTTCGATCATTGCTTCGTCCTGCGCGACGGTGCGCACGAGGCCCGGCCCGTTGCACGCGTCTACGATCCGGAAAGCGGCCGCGAACTGATCGTGTCGACCGATCAGCGGGGCCTGCAACTCTATACGGGCAACTATCTCGACGGCGTACGCGTGAGCGGCGGTACACGGTGCACGCAACACGCGGCGCTGTGCCTGGAGGCGGGCGGCTTTCCGGATCAGGTCAACATGGCCGGCCTGAGCGGTGACGTGATCCTGTATCCGGACGCCGTCTATCGGCAGACCACGCGGTATCGGGTAGCCGTTCACGCATAGTGTGCGCGGGCCGCATCGTCGCGCCCCCGTCCGCTTCGCGCCGGCTTCGGTCGATCGCCCCACCGGCCGGATCGACAGGCAGCGTGCCCACCACGGCCGAAGCGGGCACGCGCGCACCGGGTGCTCGCGGCGTCCGCTTCCCGTCAACGCACGCGGCACCTGCGATGCACGACAGCTTGCCCGTCGTCACGCCTGAATCGGCAAGCCCAGCCGCCAGCTCAGGTTCCCGCGCGCACGCGCCTCGCACCGCGTGTAGAAAAAGTCGGTCTGATAGATGCGCGGGCGGACGAGCAGCCAGCGAAGAATCGTCCGTTCGTGAAGGTCGTAGGCCCGGTCGTCGAGATCGGGGCGCTCTGCCCGGAGCAGGCGGCCGTCTTCGCGAAATCGCCGGTGAGACGCGCCCAGCTCGGCCAGGTCGATGTCGCACACGAAACGGGTGTCCGGATCCGCGGCGATTCCGACGTGGGTCGTCGCGAGAATCATCGCGCAGATCCGGTCGCACGCACCGATGCGCCCGGCGGCCAGGTGCCGGAACCAGTCGGCGCTGCGCTGCTCGTTGTTCTTCGCGCCCGGGACGTAGATCACGTCGTGGAACCACAGCGCGAGTTCGACCGCATCCGGATCGGGCATCGCGCCGCGCGCGAGGTCGACCTGACGCAAGCAGCGTTTCACATGTGCGAGCGTGTGGTAATGCCGCATCGGCTCCGAATAGCCTTCCGCCACCAAGCGATAGACCTCCTCGGCATGGGCTCCGCCGCTGCCCGACCACAACGCGACGAACCGCGCCTGCGTCTGGTTCACGTTCGCTCCTTGGCCCGTGGCGGCGGCACCGGTGCGCCCCGCGCCGACGTTACCGCCCTGCGCTCAGAGAAATTCCCGGCGTATGTCGATGCTCGACCGCTGCCCGATGTTGCCGTAGTGATGCGCGAGCCATGCATCCGCTTCGCGTCGCCCGTGGTCGTGCAACTCGCTCAGAAATCCCCAGTCCGCGTTGTACTTGCTCGATACGCTCAACGCGCTCAGCGCGTCGTCGGCGCGAATGGAATGGATCAGCATTTCCTTCATTTCGCCGCGCTTGATCGTGCCTTGCTGGATCAGGTCGGTGACGAACGCGATGGCGCGCATCTCGCGCATCAGCGACGAGTTGAAGCTGATCTCGCTGATCCGGTTCAGGATTTCCGCCGCCGTGACGGGCACCCCGCGACGCACGAGCGGATTGATGTGCACGATCACGACGTCGCGCGTCGAGCAGTTGTAGATCAGCGGATAGATGGCCGGATTGCCCATGTAGCCGCCATCCCAGTAGTACTCGCCGTCGATCGAGACCGCCTGGAACAAGGTCGGCACGCAGGCCGACGCCAGCACCGCGTCGGCCGACACGTCCGCTCCCGTGAAGACGCGGATCTTCCCCGTCTCGACGTTGGTTGCGCAGAGATACAGCCGGATCGGACAGTGCTTGCGCAGCGCGTCGAAGTCGACCTGGCGCTCGAGCACTTCGCGCAGCGGATTCAGGTTGTTCGGATTGAACTGATACGGCGAGAACACGCGCAGCATCATGTCGGTGAACGCATAAAGCGGCGAATGATCGAGCCCGAAGCTGTGCGTCCCCTTCAGCCACGGCACCCAGCGCAACGGGTTGTAGCGCTCCGCCGATCGCGCGACCGCCTGCCAGAAGTCGTGCAGCGCCTCGCGCGCACCGTCCTCGCCGCCCTTCAGCAGCCCGCACGCGAGCACGGCGGCATTCATCGCGCCGGCGCTGGTTGCACAGACGCCCTCGATGTCGAGCCGGCCGTCTTCGAGCAGCCGGTCGAGCACGCCCCAGGTGAATGCGCCGTGCATCCCGCCACCCTGTAGCGCCAGCGCGATCGGTTTGCGCGGACCATCGTGGCGGCGTCTCGCGTGCGTGGTTGTCATGCCCGTCTCCTCGAGCAGCGGCGGTTCGCGGACGGCACGGGGTCACACGATGCGCCGTCGTTCGCCGCGGGTTCATTCATTCTGCCTGCGCGCCCAATGCGTCCAGCAGCGCTTTTGCTTCTTGCAGGTCGCGTGTATCGAAGCCTTCGGTGAACCAGGTATAGACGTCGCGCAGCACTTGCGTGGCCTCCCCAGTCTTCCCCTGCCGTTGCAACAGCCTGGCGAAGTCCGACGCTGCCCGCAGCTCCAGCGCCCGGGCGCCTTGCCGGCGCGCTCGCGCGATCGCCCGGTGAAAGCAGTCGATGGCTGCGTCGACGCATTCGGGCTCCGTGCCTTCCTGGTCGGCCCCGCCGGCCAGATAGAGGCCGGTGAGACGGAACAGTTCGGCCTCGTAGCAGTGCTCGCCGGATTGCTCGACGACCGCCATGGCCTCGTCCAGCATGCCCAGTGCCGCCTCCCTGTCACCCGCTCGCCAGTAACTGTCGGCGAGCAACGCGAGGGAATAAGGGCGCTGGTCTTCGCCCCCGGCCGCCCGCTGCGCGTCGAGGCCCAGCCGCATCTGCGCGATGCCGTCCGGGAGGTTGCCTTGCGCGCTCGTCGCCCAGCCCCGCAGCAGCGTCCCCCATGCGAGCCAGTACGGCAATCCGTGCTCCGTCGATACGGCAATGACCGCTTCCGCGCGCTCGGCGGCCAGCATCGGCTCCCGCCGCAGTTGATGCAGGTGCGCCGTGTAGGTCAGGCTGAACGCCAGGGAGGGGCCATAGGAAAAGTTCCGTGCGAGCGCAAGCGCTTCGGCACTGCGCTTGAGCGCCTGGTCGGGATACCCCTGTATCCACAGGATCAGCACCAGGAAACTGAGCGCCCGGATGCCGGGATCCACCCCGTGTGCAAAGACATGCGCCTGATGCTGCTCGGGATCGTAAAGCGCGAGCGCTCGTTCCATCTGGGTGCGAGCCGCGTCGAAGTCGCCCTGCAGGAAAAGGCACGAACCCAGCGCGCTATGTGCCTCGGTGAGGAAGCGTGAATCGTTCGCATCCCGCGCCGTACTGAGCATCTGCATGCCCAGCTCGATGGCGAGCGCATACTCGCCCCGCACCACGTGATGCATCCGCAATCCCAGCTGTGTCGCGAAACGCTGCGATGCGTCGCCGGTGTGCTCGCACAACGCGAGCGCGCGCCGGTAGATCCGCCCCACCTCGTTCGCGCCATACCCGCGCACATCCATCAGGACCGGCCCGAGGGACAGCAGCAGTGTCAGTTCCCAATGCGCGCGCACCGGTGTGTCCGGCAAGCCGTTCAATAGCGCCAGCGCCGATTCGAGGTGATTCATCGCATCGTGATGGGCGGCATGGCGCAGCGCCTGCTGAGCCGCTCGATGCAGGTATTCGACCGCCTTGGGAATGTTTCCGCTCTGACTGTAGTGATGCGCGAGTTCGCTGCAGTAATCGGCGATGCGAGTCGGGAACAGCACCTCGATCGCCTGCGCGGTGCGCTCGTGCAGCGTGGTACGCCGCTCGGTGAGCAACGAGCGCCCTGCCACTTCCTGGGTCAGCGCGTGCTTGAACGAGTAATTGACTTCGGGGAAGGCGGGGCACTCGTAGATGAACTCCGCCGCTTCCAGATGGGCGAGGAGTCGCCGCAGTTCGTCGTCCCGCGCCGGCGCCTCGCCGCAAATGCGCCGGATCAGGCTGAACGGAAACTCGTGGCCGATCACCGCGAGTGCCTGCAGCAGTTCCTTTTCGTCGACCGGAAGCCGGTCGATCCGGGCCGCGAGCACGCCCTGCACGGTGGTCGGAATGTGCAGCGTGGCCGGCGTCTCCACGACGCGATAGTGGCCGGGATCGCCGAGCAGCGACCGCTCCTCGACGAGCGTCTGGACCACTTCCTCCATGAAGAACGGGTTGCCCTCCGTCTTCTCCAGGATGCGCTGTTTCAGCGGCACGAGCGTGCGATCGTCGCCGAGCAGCGCCGCGAGCAGTCCTTGCGCATCGGCGGGGCCGAGCGGTTCGAGCCGCAGCGTGCTGCAATGCGCCGCGCGCGCCCACACGGGCTGGTACTCGGGCCGGTAGTTCACCAGCAGCAGGATGCGTGCGTCCGGCACGTGGTCGATCAGGCCGGTGAGAAATGCTTCCGTTTCGCGGTCCAGCCATTGCAGATCCTCGAACAGCAGATGGACCGGCTGATTCCGGCTCTCCCGCGCGAGCAGCTGCCTGATCGCGTCGAAGGTACGCTCGCGGCGGATCTGCGGATCCATCTCGACGAGTACCGGCTCGCCTTCGCCGATGCCGAGCAGGTAGAGGACGTACGGTACGAGATCCTCGACGCTGCGCTCGAGCGCGAGCGCCTTGCCGATGACCTTTTCCCGGCAGCGCCGCTCGTCGTCCTGAGTCGTGATCTGGAAATAGTTCTTCAGGAGTTCGATGAGCGGCAGATTCGAATACGCCTTGCCGTGCGATACGGAAAACGTCTCCAGCACCAGCGCGCCTCGCCGCGATCGCTCCTTGAACTCGTGGAACAGGCGGGATTTTCCGACGCCGGCTTCCCCCGCCACGCCGACCACGCGCCCCTGCCCGGCGCTCACGGTCTCCCGCGCCCGGTTCAGGTGTTCCATTTCCGTCTCACGGCCGACGAAGCGCGCGAGACCGCGGTGCGCCGCCAGCTGCAGGCGCGTGCGCAACGCACCGAGGCCAAGCACCTCGTAGACGCGCAACGGTGCGGGAATACCCTTGAGCTGCGTCGCGCCCAGCGCCTTGAACTCGAAATAGCCTTCGGCCAGCTTGTGGGTGGACTCGCTGACGAGAATCGACGTCGGCGCAGCGATGCCCTCGATCCGCGACGCGATGTGGATCGTATGCCCGAGCGGATCGTAATCGGTGTGCAGGTCGTCGGTGCGGATCGAACGCACGACGACCTCGCCGGTATGGACGCCGACGCGAATCTGCAGCGGAATGCCTTCCTGCAGACGAATGCGATCGCCGTGCTGCCGCATCGCCTGCTGCATGCGCAATGCCGCGAACAGCGCGCGCTGCGCATGGTCTTCGTGGGCAATCGGTGCGCCGAACAGCGCGAGGATGCCATCGCCGAGCGATTTGGCGACGTACCCTTCGTAGTAATGGACCGCTTCCATCATCAGCTCGACCACGGGCACGATCAGGCGATGCGCCACTTCGGGATCGAGATCGTGGATCAGCGCGGTCGACCCCGCCATGTCCGCAAACAGCGCGGTCACGGTCTTGCGCTCGCCGGCGGGTTCGCCGCGCGCTGCCATGGCCGCATGTTCGGCACGGATGCGCTCGGCAAGATGGTCGGGCGTGTAATGAACGGGCGTGGGCGGCGGCTCCCGTCCCGATGGCCGGGACGGCGTCGGTGCGGCCGTGGGCGCGGCCAGCGGCACACCGCAGTGGCTGCAGAAGCGGGCCGCCGGCGCCACGTCGTGTCCGCATTGCGGACACGTGCGGGACAGCACGGCCTGGCATTCCTGGCAGAACCTCGCACCGGGAGGATTCTCGGAACCGCATAGGGCGCAGCGCATAAAACCCTCTTCCAGCCAAGGGTCGACATCAAAATATTATGCGCCACTCTCTACGGATATTCAGGGTGACTATGCGATTTCGCATGGCGACCGGCGTCGCGTGCACAGCGCCCCCGCGCGCACGCGACTGCGCCATGCACGGCACGCATGCCGCGCATGAAAACTAATCGATTGTTGGCACCCCGGATCGACGCCGACAATCCGCGTCATGCCCCCTCGTTTGCGGTTCGGGCCATTCACCCTCCCAATCGACACACCACGATCCATGAACCATCCCGCCACCGTTTCCTCCATCGCCGGGGCCCGCAAGGCCACGGCAGCGCCCTGCCATGCCCGCCCCCGCACGTGCGGCGAAGCGCTCGTCGACCTCCTCGAACGCCACGGCGTCGAATGCGTGTTCGGCATTCCCGGCGTGCATACCGTCGAGCTCTATCGCGGGCTCGCCGCATCGTCGATCCGCCACGTGACGCCGCGCCACGAACAGGGGGCCGGCTTCATGGCCGACGGCTATGCACGCGTCACGGGCCGGCCGGGCGTCTGCTTCATCATCACCGGGCCGGGGATGACCAATATCGCGACCGCGATGGCACAGGCCTACGCGGATTCGATCCCGATGCTGGTGATCTCGAGCGTCAACGCCCGGCGCGAACTCGGCCGCGGCGACGGCCGCCTGCACGAGCTGCCGTCCCAGCGCGACGTGTTCGCGGGACTCACCGCGTTCTCGCATACGCTGCTCGACGCGGCCGACCTGCCGCAGGTCCTCGCGCGCGCCTTCGCGGTCTTCGCCAGCGCGCGGCCGCGGCCCGTGCATATCGAGATTCCGCTCGACGTGATCGTGATGCCGGCGCCCGCGCTGTCCGACGCCGCGCCCGCGCTGCCGGCGCGGCCCGCGCCGGATGCGAACGCGCTCGCCGCGGCCGCCGACCTGCTCGCGCACGCGCGCCGGCCGCTGATCCTCGCCGGCGGCGGCGCGATCCACGCGGCGGCGGAATTGCGCGAACTCGCCGAGCGCCTGCACGCGCCGGTCGCGCTGACGATCAACGCGAAGGGGCTGCTGCCGGCCGGCCACCCGCTGCTGATCGGCTCGACCCAGTCGCTGCCGCCCACCCGTGCGGCGATCCGTGATGCCGACGTGGTGCTCGCCGTCGGCACCGAGCTGGGCGAAACCGATTACGACGTCACGTTCGACGGCGGCTTCGCGATCGATGGCCGGCTGATCCGCATCGACATCGACGCGCAGCAGCTGATGCGCAACGCCCGCGCCGAGATCGCCATCGCCGGCGATGCTCAGCTGGCGCTCGGCGCGCTGTCGACCCGCCTGCACGAAACGCCGGCGCCGACACCCGACGCCGACTGGGGCGCGCAGCGGGTGGCCGCCGTGCGCGCCGCGATCGCGTCCATGCACGACGGCGCCGCGCAGTCGCAGGCGCGGCTGATCGATACGATCGTCGCCACGCTGCCCGGCGCGATCATCGCCGGCGATTCGACGAGCCCCGTCTACGTCGGCAATTTCACCCACGATGCACCGGCGCCGCGCAGCTGGTTCAACTCGTCGACCGGCTACGGCACGCTCGGCTACGGGCTGCCCGCCGCGATCGGCGCCAAGCTCGCCGCGCCCGCGCGCCCAGTCGTATGCCTGATCGGCGACGGCGGCCTGCAGTTCACGTTGCCAGAGCTCGCGAGCGCGGTCGAGGCACGGCTGCCGGTGATCGTGATCGTCTGGAACAACCGCGGCTACGGCGAGATCCGCAAATACATGGTGGCGCGCGACATCACGCCGGTCGGCGTCGATCCGTATACGCCCGATTTCCAGGTGCTCGCACGCGGCTTCGGCTGCGCGGCACACACGGCCGCGACACCCGGCGCGCTGGCCGCCGCGCTGCGCGACGCCGCGGCGCGCGCGATCCCGACCGTGATCGAAATCGACGAGGCAACCTGGTTCGAACAGGTGCAGCGATGAGCACGACACCCGATCTCGCATTCGATCCGCCGCTGCACACGCGCCATTTCATCGACGGGTCCTGGCGTGCGAGCGCCGACGGCGCGACGCTGCCCGTCGTCGATCCGTCGACGGAAGCCGTCCTCGCCAACGTCAGCGCAGGCGGCGAGGCGGACGTCGAGCACGCCGTGCAGGCCGCATCGCGCGCGTTTCCCGGCTGGAAACGCACGACGGGCGCCACGCGTGCGGCGCTGCTCCGCGCGATCGCGCGCGGCGTCGATGCACGCCGCACGCGGCTCGCCACCCTGCAGTCGCTCAACAACGGCAAGCCGTTCGCCGAAGCCGCGATCGACGTCGCGGACGTGATCGCCACGTTCGACTACTACGCGAGCCTCGCGGACCGCCTCGACACCGACGGCGAAACCGAGATCGCGCTGCCCGATGCCGACCATCGCGCGTGGATCCGGCGCGAGCCGGCCGGCGTCGCCGCGCTGATCGTGCCGTGGAATTTCCCGATGGTGACGACGGCGTGGAAGCTCGCGCCCGCGCTCGCGGCCGGCTGCACCGTGGTGCTGAAGCCGTCCGAGATCACGCCGCTGCCCGAGCTCGAACTCGCCGCGATCGCCGCCGAAGCGGGGCTGCCGCCCGGCGTGCTGAACGTCGTGACGGGCACCGGCCACGACGTCGGCGCCCGACTGTGCGCGCATCCGCTCGTCGCGAAGGTGTCGTTCACCGGCAGCACCGCAGTCGGTGCGCAGGTCATGAAGACGGCCGCCGACACGATCAAGAGCGTCGGCCTCGAACTCGGCGGCAAGTCGTCGATCATCGTGTTCGACGACGCCGATCTCGATCACGCGGTCGACCTCGTCACGGGCGGCGGCCTGTTCAACGCCGGGCAGATGTGTTCGGCGACCTCGCGCGTACTCGTCGCCGCGCCGCTCGCCGACGACCTGATCGCGCGCGTCGCACGGCGCATCGACGCGACCGTTGTCGGCCCGCCGTTCGCCCCGGGCGTGCAGATGGGCCCGTTGACGAATCGCGCGCAATACGAACGGGTGAAGCGCCACATCGCGCAGGGCCGGGCCGACGGCGCGCGGCTCGTGACGGGCGGCCATGCGCTCGACGGCCCCGGCTATTTCATCCGACCGGCATTGTTCGCCGACGTGCCGGCCGACAGCCCGCTATGGTGTGAAGAAATCTTCGGCCCGGTGCTGTGTGTCCGCGCATTCGACACCGAGGACGATGCGATCGCGGCCGCCAACGATACCGAATACGGGCTCGTTGCCACCGTCGTCACGTGTGACACGGCACGCGCCAGGCGGGTGGCCGACGCGCTCGAGGCGGGCGTCGTGTGGATCAACACGCCGCAGCTGATCTATCCGCAAACCTCATGGGGCGGCTACAAGCGCAGCAGCATCGGACGCGAACTCGGCCCGTTCGGGCTCGCCGCGTTTCAGGAGATCAAGCAGGTCATGATGCCGACCGGCTGAGGTCGCCGGGCCATGCGTTTATGTCATGCCGCGCATGCGGATATTTCGTTTGTTGCGGAAATTTGACCTCCCTACAGTTCATCCACACCCCGCGCCGCAGTCGGCGCCCGGCATCGAACCACACGGCATCGTTCATCAGGAGACGGCCATGCAACACTTCAAGGCGGGCAGAAGGCAGGTGATCAAAACCCTCGGCACGGCGCTCGCTGCATCTGCCCTTCCGATGCCATTCATCAGTACTGCGAAGGCACAGACGAGCCGCTTCGCGGGCAAGACGCTGCGCCTGCTCACGTGGTCCGACGATACCGGTGCGGCCGCGCTGCGCAACATCGCGGAGAGCTTCAGCAAGCAGACCGGCGCACGCGTGATCGCCGATCGCGCGGACGGCACGTCGGGGATGGTCGCGAAGGTCAAGGCCGCGGGCGAGCGGCCGACCTACGACGTCATCACGCTCGCCGGCGTCGGCGCGGCCGGTCTCGCGGAAGCGGGCCTGCTCGCGAAGCCCGACCTGAACCGGCTGCCGAACCTGAAGGACGTCGCGCCGCAGTACCGCACCGGCGCGAACGGCTTCGGCATCGGCTACCTGCTGTGGTCGGACGGGCTGATCTACAACACGGCGACCGTGAAGAGCGCACCGTCGAGCTACGAGGCGCTGTGGGATCCGAAGTATGCGGGCCGCCTGTTCCTGCCGCCGCCCGAGTGGGCCGAAGCGGTCGACCTCGCGATCATCGCGGCGAAGCTGGCCGGCGGGTCGCAGCAGAACATCGACCCGGGATTCCGGAAGCTCGCGCAACTGAAGGACCGCGTGATGACCCTCGGCGAAAACCCGAACCAGGTCGCCGACCTGTTCCGCACGGGCTCGCTCGACCTCGGCGGCATCTATTCGCCCGCATTCTTCCCGGACCAGATCCGCAAGCCCGACTACAAGATGGGCGTGACGTACGGGATGAAGGAAGGCTTCGCGACGCAGCTGATGTTCACCGTGATCCCGAAGGCGCACCCGGGCGACCTCGACCTGATCCACGCGTTCATCAATCATTCGCTCGACGCCGGCGTACAGGGCCGGATGGCGGCCGACGTCCTGAACGGCCCCGTGAACGGCAAGGCCGTGATTCCCGCGGAAAGCCGCGCGTTCGTGCCGTCGCCGCAGCAGATCGCGGAGAAAGCGGTGCTGCATGACGACAAGGCGCTCGCGGCCGTCCAGCCGGCCTGGATCAAGCGCTACACGGGCCTCTTCTCGGCTTAACGACATGGCCTCTCTGCCCTCTCCCCGAGACGCCGCGCCGGCCGTCGCCGGCACGGCCGGCGCGGGCGCCGATGCGCCCGCGCTGCCCGGCGTGCCGCCCTGGCTGCTGCTCGCGCCGATCCTCGCGTTCCTCGCGGTGCTCGCCGCCGCGACGGTCACGGTATTGCGCATGAGCGTCGGCGTGTCCGGTGACGAATGGCGGACCTTCACGCTGCAGAACTACGTCGACCTCGCGGACCCGTACTTCACGACGTCGTTGTGGCTCACGCTGCGCCTCGCGTTCCAGAGCATGGTGTGCGCGGTGCTGCTGGCGATCCCGGTGGCGCTCGCGATGGCGCGGACCGAATCGCGGCTCGCGCGCCGGTTGCTGCTCGCCGGCGTCCTGTTGCCGCTGCTCGTGAACCTGCTGCTGCAAGGCTATGGCTGGCTCGTGATGCTCGGCCCGGCCGGGTTGCTCAACCGCGCGCTGCTGGCCAGCGGCGTAATCGGGCGGCCGCTGCAGTTGCTGTACCGCGAGCACGGCGTGCTGCTCGGCCTGATCCAGACCGCGTTCCCGCTCGCCGTGCTGCCGCTGTCGAGCGCGCTGCGCGCGGTGTCCCGCGCCTACGACGAAGCCGCCGCCACGCTCGGCGCGAGCCGCTGGCAGACGCTGCGGCACGTGACCTTGCCGCTCGCGATGCCCGGCCTCATCTCCGGTGCGCTGCTGGTGTTCGCATACAACGCCAGCGCGTTCGCGGTGCCGCTGCTGCTCGGCGGCCGGCGCGTGCCGATGCTCGCCGTGCTCGTGCACGACGAGGTCGCACCGCTGCTCAACTGGCCCGCCGCGTCGGCATCCGGCGTCGTGCTGATGGGCGCGACGCTCGTCGTGATGGCGGTTTCGCAGCGCCTCGTGCGCACCCTGCAACGTGCCGGCGAGGTGAACCGATGAATGCCCTGCTCCTGCGCGCGCCCATGCCCGGCCGCCTCGGACGCGTGACCGGCGCGCTCGCGACGCTCGTGCTGTTGCTCGCGTCGCTGCCGATCCTGACGATGATCACGATGTCGTTCGGCGCATCGGGCACGCTCGAATTCCCGCCGCGCGAATTCAGCCTGCACTGGTATCGCGCCGCGTGGCAGACGTTCGTGTCGTCCGATGCGGGCAGCGCGCAATCGATGGGCGCCGCGCTGACGACGAGCCTCGTCGTCGCGGTCGCGACGATGCTGATCGCGACCGCCGTGTCGGTGCCCGCGGCTTACGCGCTGTCCCGCTACCGCTTTCGCGGCAGGACGCTCGTCGAGCAGCTCGTCGCGTTGCCGATCGTCTATCCGCTCGTGATGCTCGGCCTCGCGCTGCTGATCGTGTTCAACGCGCTGCCGGTCGAACTCGGCATCGTGCGGATCGTCGTCGCGCACGTGATCCTGACGCTGCCGTTCACGGTGAAGAACTGCGCGGCCTCGGTCGCATCGATCGGCCCCGATTTCGAGGAAGCCGCGTGCCTGATGGGCGCGAGCCCGCGCCGCGCGCTCGTCGACGTCGTGTTGCCGCTGATGCGGCCGGGCATCCTCGCCGGGATGCTGTTCGCCTTCATCGTGTCGTTCAACGAATTCACGGTGACGTTCTTCCTGTACAGCATCGACACGATGACGCTGCCGGTCTGGCTCTACAGCCGCACCGTCTCGTCGCTCGACCCGACCGTGTTCTGCTTCGCCGTGTTCACCGTCGCGATCGACTTCGCGCTGATCTGGATGCTCGAAAAACTCGTCGGCGACAAGGGTGTCGCGCTCTGACGCGCGCGCCGCCTCGCCCTCGCCCGTGCAAGGAACCCTCATGACCCAGCTCATCCTCCAGAACGTGACGAAGCGCTTCCATCACGCGTATGCGGTCGATCACGTCGACCTGTCGGTGCCGGACGGCAAGCTCGTCTGCTTTCTCGGCCCGTCCGGCTGCGGCAAGACCACGCTGATGCGGATCATCGCCGGCCTCGAAACGCCGACCTCCGGCACGCTGACGTTCGCCGGCCGCGACCTCACGCACGTACCCGCCAACCGGCGCGACTTCGGCATGGTGTTCCAGTCGCTCGCGCTGTTTCCGCACATGACGGTCGCGCAGAACATCGCGTATCCGCTGCGGCTGCGCAAGACGGACAAGGCCGCGCAGGCGCGGCGCGTGGCCGAGCTGCTCGAGCTGATCCAGCTGCCGCACATGGCCGACCGGCTCGTCACGCAACTGTCGGGCGGGCAACGCCAGCGCGTCGCGATCGCGCGTGCGATCGCATCGTCGCCGCGCCTGCTGCTGCTCGACGAACCGCTGTCGGCACTCGACGCGAAGCTGCGCGAGGCGATGCAGGTCGAGATCCGGCTGCTCCAGCAACGGCTCGGCATCACGACGATCATGGTCACGCACGACCAGCGCGAAGCGATGACGATGGCCGACGAGATCGTCGTGATGGAAAAAGGCCGGATCCAGCAGGTCGGCCGGCCGCTCGACATCTATCGCGATCCGGTCAACGAATTCGTCGCCGACTTCATCGGCCTCGGCAACATCCTGCCGGTCGCGTGCGACGGCGACGACGCCATCGTGCTGCCCGGTGGGCAGCGTCTCGCGATCCGGCGCGCGCCGGACACGCCGCGCGCAACCGACGCCGTGCGCCTGCTGATTCGTCCCGAGGACGTCTGCGTGCGCCCCGGCCAGCCGGCTTCGGCGCCGAATACGCTGGCGGGCACGATCACGTTCGTGCGCGACGTCGGCGCGTCGATCGAAGCGACGATCGACTGCCGCGGCTTCACGCTGACGGCCGCGACGACGCCGCGCGAGACGCCCGACCTCCACGTCGGCATGCCGGTGCTCGCGGAACTGCCCGCCCATGCCTGCAAGCTCATCGCCGCCCGCGGCGCCTGATTCCCTTCGTTTCTCCCGCGCACTCCAGCACAGCCACGAGGATCTCACCATGAACGCAACGTCCCAAGCCACCCGTCACGAGCAGCGCCTGCTCGCCCGTACCGTCCTCCTCTGCGCCTGCGCCGGCACCGCGGCCCTTGCCGCGTTCGCGCCGCTCGCGCATGCCGACGCACTCGACACGATCGCGAAATCGGGCGTCGTGCGCATCGGCGTGTTCGAGGACTACCCGCCGTTCGGCTCGATCGGCCCCGACATGAAGCCGCAAGGCTACGACATCGACATGGCGAACCTGATCGGCAAGGCGCTCAACGCGAAAGTCGAACTCGTGCAGGTCACCGGCGACAACCGGATGGCGTATCTCGCCGACCGCAAGACCGACATGCTGCTGTCGGTCGGGCAGACGCCGGAACGCGCGAAGGTGATCGACTTCTCGAGCGCGTATGCACCGTACTACCTCGCGGTGTTCGGCCCGAAATCGCTGGCCGTGAAGGGCAACGCAGATCTCGCCGGCAAATCGGTCGCGGTCGCGCGCGGCACGCTCGAGGATCTGAGCGTCAGCAAGGTCGCGCCGCCGAGCGCGACGATCAAGCGCTTCGACGACCCGAACGGCGCGATCGCGGCGTTCCTGTCGGGACAGGCGCAACTGCTCGTGGTCGGCAACGACGTCGGCGCGACGATCATCGCGCGCCATCCGTCGATCGATCCGGAGCAGAAGTTCTCGCTGTTCAGCTCGCCCGATCACGTCGGCCTGAACAAGAACGAGCCGCGCCTGATGCAGAAGGTCAACGATGCGATCGCCGGCGCCCGCAAGAGCGGCACGCTGAACGCGTTGTCGCAGAAGTGGCTGCACGCGGCACTGCCGGCCGACCTGTAATGCGCGCCGCCCCCGCCCCGCATTCACGACGAAAGGCATCGCGATGACCTACGTGTTCGACTTCAGCGATTTCGGCCTGTACGCCGGCATGCTCGCGCGCGGCATTGGCGTGACGCTCGGCCTCACCGCGGCCGCCACCGTGCTGGGCGGCCTGATCGGCACCACCGGCGCGTGGGTCGCGCTCGCCGGCCCGCGCTGGGCGCGCATGCTCGTCGCGGCCTACGTCGAGCTGATCCGCAATACGCCGTTCCTGGTCCAGCTGTTCTTCATCTTCTTCGGATTGCCCGGGATCGGCGTGCACATCGACGAAGCCCAGGCGGCCGTGCTGGCGATGACGGTCAACCTGGGCGCGTATGCAGTCGAGATCCTGCGCGCCGGCATCGAATCGGTGCCGCACGGGCAGGTGCAGGCGGCGCGCGCGCTCGGGCTGCACGGCCGGCAGGTGTTCGGTCACGTCGTGCTGCCGCAGGCGCTCGCGAACGTGTACCCCGCGCTGCTCGGGCAGGTGCTGATCGTGATGCTCAGCTCCGCGGTCGTGTCGCAAATCTCGGTGCCCGACCTGACCTATGCGGCGAACTTCATCCAGTCGCGCAATTTCCGTGCGTTCGAGATCTACATCGTCGTGACCGCGATCTACCTGCTGCTGTCGATCGCGCTGCGCATGCTGCTCAATCGTATCGGCCGGCGCCTGTTCTCGGGCCGCACGCAGCGCGGTGCGGCGGCCACGCCTCGGCGCGGCTGTCTTGGCCGCCTCGCGTGGCGGGCCCGTTCCCCTGAAACCCGCCTGTCGACGGAGCGTGCACGATGATCGAATTCACCTTCCAGGACATCGCGTGGAACCTGCTGCTCGCCGCGCGCTGGACCCTGCTGCTGTCGCTGATCACGTTCGTCGGCGGCAGCGTCGCCGGGTTCGCGCTGCTGGCGATGCGCATCTCGGCGTCGGCCGCGCTGCGTCGCTTCGTGATCCTGTACGTCGAGGTGTTCCAGGGCACGCCGTTGCTGATGCAGCTGTTCCTCGGCTTCTTCGGCCTGCCGCTCGTCGGCATCGACGTGACGCCCTGGGTTGCCGCGTCGGTCGTGCTGACGCTGAACGCCAGCGCGTACCTGACCGACATCTGGCGCGGCTGCGTGGACGCGGTACCGCGCGGCCAGTGGAACGCGGCAGCCAGCCTCGGCATGACGTGGGCCCAGCAACTGCGCTACGTGGTGTGGCCGCAGGCGTGGAAGATCGCGCTGCCGCCGACCGTCGGCTTCCTCGTACAGGCAGTCAAGAGCACCGCGCTGACGTCGATCATCGGGCTGACCGAACTGACCAAGACGGGCAACATCATCACCAACGCGGTATTCAAGCCGTTTCCGATCTACGCGATGGTCGCGCTGCTCTACTTCGCGACGTGCTTCCCGCTGACGTGGTATGCCCGCGTGCTCGAACGTCGCTATCGCGTCGCGAAGGCACGCTGAACCGGCGCCGCGTGCGCGTCATTACGATCCAGGAACTTCCATGATTTCCATCAGCAACGTTTCGAAGTGGTACGGCCCGTTTCAGGTCCTCACCGACTGCACGACCGAGGTCAGGAAAGGCGAAGTAGTGGTCGTGTGCGGCCCGTCGGGTTCGGGCAAGTCCACGCTGATCAAGACCGTGAACGGCCTCGAGCCGTTCCAGCAGGGCGGGATCCTCGTGAACGGCCAGTCGGTCGGCGACAGGAAGACGAACCTGTCGAAGCTGCGCTCGAAGGTCGGGATGGTGTTCCAGCATTTCGAGCTGTTCCCGCACCTGTCGATCACCGAGAACCTGACGCTCGCGCAGGTCAAGGTGCTCGGCCGCGGCAAGGACGAAGCGAACGAGAAGGGCCTGAAGCTGCTCGATCGCGTCGGCCTGAAGGCGCATGCGCACAAGTTCCCGGGCCAGCTGTCAGGCGGCCAGCAGCAGCGTGTTGCGATCGCGCGTGCGCTGTCGATGGATCCGATCGCGATGCTGTTCGACGAGCCGACGTCCGCGCTCGACCCCGAGATGATCAACGAAGTGCTCGACGTGATGGTCGAACTCGCGCAGGAAGGGATGACGATGATGGTCGTCACGCACGAGATGGGCTTCGCGAAGAAGGTCGCCCACCGCGTGATCTTCATGGACAAGGGCGCGATCGTCGAGGACGACCGCAAGGACGATTTCTTCTCGAATCCGAAATCGGAACGCGCGAAGGACTTCCTCGCGAAGATCCTGCACTGAGCGATACCGTGGCGCGCCGTCGCGCGCCCGTTCCACCCCGACTCTCCCGATGAAACGACTTCCCTCCCTCAACGCGCTGCAGGTCTTCGACATCGTTGCCCGTCACGGCAGCTTCACGCGCGCCGCCGAGCATCTGTGCCTGACCCAGGGGGCCGTGAGCCGGCAGATCCTCGCGCTCGAGAGCTTCTATCAGTTCGCGCTGTTCAAGCGCACGCCCAAGGGGCTGACGCTGACGGCCGAAGGCGAACTCCTGCTGCCGACCGTGCGCGAAAGCTTCGCGCGCATCGAGGAGGTCTCGATGCGCCTGTCGCGCCGGCGGACCGAACTCGCGCTGAAGGTGCCGACCTGCATGATGCAGTGGATGCTGCCGCGCATCATGCGGTTCCAGGCCGAGCACCCCGAACTGCAGGTGCAGATCACCACCACCTGGGATCACCAGGTCGACTTCCGCATGGAGCCGTTCGACGCCGCGGTGATCTACGCGGCCGGCGCCGGCCCTGACACGCATGCGATCCCGTTGTTCGAGGAACGGCTCACGCCGGTCTGTGCCCCGAGCCTGCCGGCGCGGCAGCCGCTCGCAAGCCTCGACGACCTGGCCGGTCACACGTTGCTGCATCCGACGCGCGATCATCGCGACTGGAAGCGGTGGCTCGACCATGCGGGCGCGCCGCACGTCGACTCGACGCGCGGCTTGAGCTTCGAAACGCTGGATCTCGCGACGCACGCGGCGATCGACGGCTACGGCGTCGCGATCGGCGACCGGACGCTCGCGGACGAAAGCGTGGCGGCGCACCGGCTGGTGATGCCGTTCGACATCTCGTTGCCGACGGGGATGGGCTATTACTTCGTGTATCCGGACGGTGCGGAACAGCAGCAGAAGATCCAGCTGTTCGGCGGCTGGATCGCGGACGAACGCAAGGGCGCGTCGTCGGGTGGCACGCCTGCCCGCCCCGACACCTCGGCGCCGCACGCCACCTGACACATCGCGCCCCAGCGGGGCAAAAACTGCACCCGGCGGCAAAACGTCCCCTGAAACAGCTCGGTAAAGTGGCCGGCGGCCATGCGTCATGCATCACGGCCGCGCCAAAAAAATCCGATTCAGGAGACAAGCAATGCAACGCATCACGAGATCCGCCATTCGCCGATCGGCATGGGCCGCATCCGGCACAGCGCTCACCCTGGGGCTGTATGCCTGCGGCGGCGTCGACTCCTCTTCCACGCCTGTCACGCAGCAGGACTTCGGCTACACGACGTTGAACCTGATCACCCGGGACGGCCTGAAGTTCAAGGACATGGACAAGAGCGGCCAGCTCGAACCCTACGAAGACTGGCGGCTGAGTGCCGAAGTGCGTGCACGGGACCTGGTCGGCCGCCTCACGCTGGCCGAGAAAGCCGGCCTGATGATGCACGGCACCGCGCCGGTGCTGAACGACACGACCGGTGCGGGCACCGGCTCCGCGTACGACCTGGCCGCGCTCAAGACGCTCATCAATCAGCGGGGCGTCAACACCTACATCACGCGCATGAGTGCCGATGCGCACACCATGGCCGACCAGAGCAACCAGATTCAGAAGCTGGCCGAGCAGTCCCGGCTCGGCATCCCGGTGTCGATCAGTTCCGATCCGCGCAACCATTTCCAGTACACGCTCGGCGCAAGCGCGGGCAGCAGCGGTTTCTCGCAATGGCCGGAAACGCTCGGCTTCGCCGCGATTGGCGACGCGGCACTCACGCGAAACTTCGGCGATATCGCGCGCCAGGAGTATCGCGCGGTCGGCATCACCGAAGCGCTCTCGCCGCAAGCCGACCTGGCGACCGAGCCGCGCTGGGCACGCATCAACGGCACCTTCGGCGAGGACGCCGATCTCGCCCGCACGCAGGTCCAGGCCTATATCGAAGGCTTCCAGGGCGGCAGCAACGGCATCCAGGCCAAGAGCGTCATCGCCGTCGTCAAGCACTGGGCCGGATATGGCGCGCAGAAACTCGGCTTCGACAGCCACAATTACTACGGCCGCTATGCGACCTATCCGGGCAACAATTTCGCCTATCACCTGAAACCGTTCGAAGGCGCCTTTGCCGCCAACGTCGGCTCGGTCATGCCGACCTATTCCGAACCCGACACGACGGTGACGGTCGACGGCATCACGCTGGAGCCGGTCGGCGGGGCTTACGACAAGGCGTTGCTGACCGACCTGCTGCGCGGGAAATACGGCTTCAAGGGCGTGATCGTGTCCGACTGGCTGATCGCCGACGACTGCGACGCGAACTGCATCAACGGCGTGTCGTCGGGGTCCCCGTCGTTCGTCGGGCTGGGCATGCCCTGGGGGATGGAAGGCGCGACCCGCGTGCAGCGTTTCGCGCGAGCGGTCAACGCCGGCATCGACCAGTTCGGCGGCGACGACGATCCGAGCGACCTCATCGACGCCGTCAACCGCGGGCAGTTGTCGGAAGACCGCTTGTCGGAGTCGGCCTATCGCGTCCTGCTGCAGAAATTCCAGCAAGGCCTGTTCGACCATCCGTATGTCGATGCGGACGCGGCCGGCAAGATCGTCGGAAACGCCGACTTCCAGGCCCAGGCGCTCGATGCGCAGCGCCGCTCGATGGTGCTGCTGCAGAACAACGGCAAGCTGCTGCCGATGACGGCGTCCGGCAAGAAAGTCTGGCTGTACGGCATCGACCCCGCCGTCGCACGGCAATATGGCTATCAGGTCGTCGATACGCCGCAAGCCGCGGACGTTGCGATTCTCCGCGTGAGCACGCCCTATCAAACGCTGCACCCGAACTACATGTTCGGCTCGATGCAGCATGAAGGCAGTCTTGCGTTCGTCGACGGCAGTGCGGACTACGAAGCCATCAAGCAGGCCGCGCTTGCGCCGAAGTCGATCGTCTCGGTGTACATGGATCGTCCCGCGATCCTGACCAACGTGCAGGACAAGGCCACCGCGATCCTCGCCAATTTCGGCGTGACCGATGCCGCGCTGTTCGACGTGCTGACCGGGAAAGGTCAACCGCAAGGGAAGCTGCCGTTCGAGCTGCCGTCGTCGATGGCGGAGGTCGCGGCGCAGCGGGAAGACGTGCCGCACGATACCGCGCATCCGTTGTATCCGTTCGGATACGGTCTCTCGTATTGATGCGTCGTCGATGCCGGCTCGCCGATCGGGGCCGGCATCGACTAGGGCCGCCGGCTCACGCCTGGCCGCTCGGTTGCGGCGACGCGATCGACCCAGCCCCGGTAGAACGCGCGGTACTTGAGCACGAGCTTGTCGTATTTGCTGTACGCGCCGCCGCCGTCCGGCTTCATCCCATTCCAGATCTTGACGTCGTACCCCGCGGCCTGCTTCGTCTGGAGCCCGAACAGCACGTAGTCGATCGCGCGGCGCAAGGGGCTGCCCGCCTTCCTGATCGAGATGAGCATGTGCATGACGTTCTTGCCGTCGCTCACCGGCGTCACACACTGGAGCAGCTTGTATTTGGCGTGTCCGTCCAGCGCGACGGTCATGACGCACCCGCCGGGGTAGCCGTCGAAGTGCAGGTTCATCTGCGACATGTTCAGGCCGAGCGCGCGCGACAGCATGCCGAGGGGCCCGAAGTACCGGTTCACGGTGAAGTCGATCCCGGCGCCGAACCACGCGCCCGCCCGGGCCAGCGGCTCGACCTCCGGCCACGCTCGCCAGTCGTCGTGGAGCTTGAGCTCGAAGGCCGAGATCGGCAGCGCGTGGACGGGGTGCGCGTGCTGCGCGTCGTAGAAGTTCTCGACGATCCGCAAGACCGCCGTCGTCGTCTCGAACGCGAAGTGCAGGTGCATGAAGTCGCCGTTGTCGACATCGGCCGCGGCGATCTCGGGCAGCGGGTGCAGCGGCTGCGGGGAGCCGTACCAGACCCACACGTAGCCGTACCGCTCGGCGGTGACCAGCGTCGGCTGGCGCGCCCCGCGCGGGACGGGCTCCAGCCGGTGCACCGCCTGGCTGTGGCCCGGAATGTGAACGCACTGGCCCTGCTCGTCGTACCGCCAGTGGTGAAACGGGCACTGGATGCACCCGTCCTTGACCTGCCCGTCGGCCAGGTTCGCGCCGAGGTGCGAGCAGTGGCGGTCCATCACCACGGCCCGCCCCGTCGCGCCGCGCCACGCCACGCACGGCCGGCCGAAGAGCGTCAGCGCCAGCGGCTTGTCCTTGAGGTCGTCCGAACGCATCGCGACGTACCAGCTCGCGGCCACGCGCGTGGTCGCTTCGTACGCCCCCGACGGTTGCTCCCTGGCATCCGCTTGATGCAATTGAAATTGAACGTCGTCCATGTTTTCGTGGCAGTGTCGGCCGGCTACTTCAGCGCCAGGCCGATGCGGGTGGTGACGTACGCCCTGAGCAGCGCGAACATCGGGTTGTAGTCGAAGTACTTTTTCACCTCGGCCGGCGCGCTCGTCTGCGTCCAGTGCAGCAGCTTCATCGCCGGCACCAGGCTGTACTTCGAGTTGTTGAGCTGCGGTTTGGCCCCGGTGATGCAGTACCCGAAGCCGAACATCGGCTTCGCGAATTCCCGTTCGTTGATGAGGACGTGAATCCGCGCGGCGGCCTCCCCGGCCGTCTTGCGCCCGGCGCTCACGGCTTCGACCTCGGCCTTGGCGTCGTTGAACAACTGGTAGTACCCCTCCATGTCCGCGCACAGGAAGCCGAGATACGGGGCGTTGTCGTCGAGATGATCGAGGTCGCGCTCGTTGCGCGATGCGCGGAACCGCGCGTGGGCCTGCACGAGCCGGAACTGCCCGAGGATCGTGCCGACCGCCCACAGCCGGTGGAACGCGTCCCACAGGCGGAAGTCCGAGAACGCCGTGTAGCAGCAGCTGACGAAGTCGTCGTTGTGGTCCAGCAGCTTCTGCTGCAGGCGCTCGATGTACTCGAAGCGCTCGGGGGAAAAATCGTCGTCGCGCAGCGCCTTGATGAGGCGCGCCGCGAGCGCGTGAATGGTCACCGCGGTGTTCTCGAGCCCCCGGGAGAAGAGCGGGTCGATGAACCCGTTCGCGTGCAGCATCAGACAATAGCGGTCGCCGACGCAGGCGCGCGACGAGAACTGCAGGCGGTCGGTCTTGACCCAGTCGCGCACCGGCACGGCATCGCGGAACTGCGCCGCGATGCTCGGGAACCGCGCGAGGAACTCATCGAACTCCTGCTGCGCGGGGATGTCCGTTTTCGGGTAGATACGCGGGTCGAGCTGCAGGCCGACGCTCACCAGGTTGTTGGTCGACCGCGCGTGGTTGTTGAACGGAATCACCCAGAGCCAGCCGCCCTCGAACATGTGGTGCAAGGTCCCCTCGTGCCAGCGCCAGCGCTGCCCCTTGACCTTGAAGATGTCGTCGAACGGCTTGACCCCGAGCATGTGCGTGTAGAGGCTGCGCGAGTGCGTCTTGAAGCGGCACGGCTCTTCGCGGAGGTTGAACTTGGTCGCGAGCGGCGCGCGGGGGCCCCCGCAGTCGATCATGTACCGGCCGGTGAACCGTTCGCCCTGGGCGGTGGCCACCGCGACGCCGTCCTTGTCGGCGTGGTAGTCGGTCACGCTCGTCTTCTGGCGGACCGTGCAGCCGTATTTGATGGCGGCCTGCAGCAGGTAGGCGTCGACGTCCTGCCGGTAATAATGGCTCTCCGGCCCCCACGGCAGCTCGGGAATGACGCACTGCGTGAACTCCTTCGGGTCGTGCTCCTCGCCGGGCTTGTGGAACACGAAGCCGAAGTTGCGCTTGATGCCCGTGCTCGACGCGACGTAACGCTGCGTCGCATAGAACGACGTGATGTGGTCCAGCTCCGGAATGCCGTAGCGATCGGCGATGATGCGGTTCATCAGGGACGTCTCGGGGATCGACGATTCGCCGATCGTGAACCGCGGGTGCGACGACTCCTCGATGATCAGGACACGAAACCGTTGTTTGGCCAGGATGGCTCCCATCTGGGTGCCGGACATGCCCGAGCCGAGGATGATCACGTCGAAGTGGCGGTCGTCGCGCTCGTTTGCAGTGCTCTTCTGAGTCATGGGGGCAAGCTCTCCTGGTGAGATGGAACACATGGCCAAGCGCGTCAGGCGTCAGGGTTCGGCGAGCGCGGCGCGCAGGCGGACCCGCGCGGCACGCGTGAGCGTGAGCAGATCGCCGAGCATGCTGGGCGCGTACCCCCCGCTGCCGATCGTGGGGCCGCTCTGCCCGGCTTCGTACGTCCGCTCCGCCAATTTGAGGTGGGGCGCCCGGAAGTGCAGCAGGACCTCGAAGATCCGCTCGAGGGCCGCCAGCCCTGGCCCGACGGGCTCGCCCCGCGCGCGGGCCTGTTGCGCGTCGGCGAGCGCGCGGTCGACGAGCGCCGGCTCCCCGGCGAACCGGGCGTAGACGGCCCTGAACGCGGGAAGCACATAAGGCAGGTACGTCTCCTTGAATTCCAGATAAGCCGGGTGGTCCGATTGCGCGCCCCACAGGACGTGCTCCAGCACGAAGAGGGGCATTTCCACGGCGCCGGGGCCGAGGTAGCTTTGGCCTCCGACCCGAATCGGATCGTAGAAGGGGCGAAGCTCGTCGTAGAAGACTTGCGGCGAGATGAAGCGGTAGGCGTAGACGATGGACTCGACCATTTTCTGAAGACAGGCCGCCAGCTCGACGCACCCTTCCTCGAACGCGGGCGACCGCAGCGGCACGTCGCACAGCCCCACGGTCAACGCGATGGCCGCCTCGAGGGACGCCATCGAGATGCGCACGCTCTCGAGCAGATGCGCCTCGTCGTCGAGCCCGCTGTAGCTCCGCTGCGCGTCGGCCGCCGCGGGGTTCCAGACCGTCACATGCAGGAGCGTCTCGCGCGGCGGCAGGTCGGTCACGCGCGCGAGATCGAGCAGCACCGGCTCGAGCCCGGGCACCACGTCCACGGGCTCGTGTCCGTGCCGCTTGAGCGACCCCAGGAAGAACCCGATATCCCGCATCGCGGCGGCCGCTTCGACGAAGCCCCAGCCGGACGGCACGCCGTGCGCCGGAAGGAACGCGCGCAACAGGCCGACGATGCCGGGCACGTCCTTCTTGCGATTCAGGCCCGGCAGCTGCAGCACGAGCGCCTTCGCCTGCAGCGGATCGCAGGCCGCCACCGCGGCGTGCGCGGCCGCGAATTCGCCTACCCGGCCCAGGGCGCGCTCCACTACAAGGTCTCCGGCGCCACCACCGCCGGCCCGGGCTGGCTGCGCGCCCGCCCTGCATCGCCGTCACACAGCGACCGCAGGTAGTCGTAGTTCGTCGGCAGGCTCGTCCGCAGACGCTCGGCCTCGCGCCGGATGCGGGCGAACATCGCCTCGGCCTTGTCGATCGACTCCGGCCGGTGCCGCAAGAGCGGCAGCGACCGGTCGGGCAGCAGCCCCAGGCCGGCAAAGATGCAGTAGTAGTTTCCGTTCAGCCAGAAGTTCTTGAATTCGTAGTCGAACGTTTCGTAGTACGTGGCGTCGTCGAACGACGTGGTGGTCAGCGGCAGCCCCGCCTTGTAGCGTTCGACCTTGTCCTTGATGGCGTCCGAGAGCCGCAGGTCGTGCCGGTTCGCGAGCCAGAACGGTGTGTCGTCACGCGACGCGGTGAAATAGTGCGCCTGGACGAAATCGCGGCAGTCGTCAAACATGTAGACGATCTCGGCGTTGAACGCGTCTCTCAACCGCGGATCGAACCCGGTGTCGGGGAAGTGCTTCACGAGCTGGTAAAGCGCTGCGTAGATGAAGTAGATCCCCGTCGATTCCAGCGGCTCCAGAAAGCACGACGACAGCCCGATCGCGACGCAGTTGTTGACCCACGCCCGCCCGTTGCGCCCGACCCGGAACTTGATCTGGTTGAGCGGCTGCTTGTCCGAGAGGCCCCAGAGCTTGAGGAAGTCGGCCGTGGCCTGGTCGCGCGACGTGAACTTGCTCGAGAACACGTAGCCGCTGCCGAACCGGCCCAGCATCGGAATCTTCCAGGTCCAGCCCGCGTTCATCGCGATCGCGGACGTGTACGGCTCGATCCCCACGCGCGCGTCGTCGTTGGGCACCGCGCTGGCGACCGCACTGTCGCACAGCAGGTAGTCGGACATGTCGATGAAGGGCTCTTTCAGGGCCTGGTTGATCAAGAGCCCCCGCATGCCGGAGCAGTCGATGAACAGGTCCGCCTCCAGCGTCCGACCCGCCTTGGTGGACAGGCTGGCGATGTCGCCGCGCTCGTTCAGGTGAACCTCCACGACCTCGTCGACCACGCGTTTCACCCCGCGCGCGACGGCCCAGCGCTTCAGGAAATCGGCCACCAGGTGCGCGTCGAAGTGCCACGCGTGGGGCATCTGGCGGGTGCCGTCGAGCAGGCACGGTGCCAGCTTGGCGTCGAGCGCGTCGGGCTGCGGGTAGCACGCGTACGCCATCGGCTGCTGGAAGCCCTGTTCGCGCTTGCGCAGCCAGTAATGGGTCAGCGGCACGCCGTCGCAGTTCGGCACGCTGCCGAACAAATGGTAGAAGTGATCGTCGCGCGAGCGGTCGGGGGACTTCCTCCAGTTCACGAACTTGATGGCGGACTTGAACGCGCCGTTCACCTGGGGCATCCACTCCCGCTCCGGTATCCCGAGGAAGTCGAAGAACACCTTCTGCAAATTGGGGATGGTCGCCTCGCCCACCCCGATCCGGGGGATCGCCTCGGACTCGATGAGCGTAATGCTCGCCTGCTGCTGGAGCGCCCGGACGAGGTACGAGGCGGACATCCAGCCCGCGGTGCCGCCGCCCACGATGACGATATGCTTGATCGGATTGCTCATGACACGCTTCCCATAGGATTTAAAACCCGAATGGACTTCCGCGATGGTGCTCAATTGATCCGCGTTTAGAATAGGCCGTCGATTAATTTAATCAAACTGGCATGTTTGACAGGATTTCTATTTGTTTTACACCGGGCTCCGTTGCGCGATCCAAATACTGAATGCGATGCGCGCGTAAAATTAATCGTTTTCATATTAGACACTATATTTGTTGTCAATTTAATGGTTAGTGCATGACCATTAAATTATCCCTATTTTTCGCCCTGCCCCCCGGCCAGACGCATCGGTAGCCGCCATTACATTAACGAACGTGACCTCGCAAAAATTACGCCATTAAAATATGAGCCGACTTATTGCGGTAACTTCGACCTGGAACCTTCAAATTCCCGGCCCAATAACAACGATAATTTCAGATTCCAGGGTTTTATTTTTGAACCGGATAAAGCACGCCAAAAACTCGAATATCATGATGAGCGGATGAAGCAATCGCCCGTGGAATTTCAGAATTTCAAACAAGATGAATAAGAGTTGTCAGTGATAATTTCCACGACTTATGATTATCCGGCAGGTATTTCGGGACGCTACTTGACCTGACAAGGATGGGTTCCGACACCGTCGCCTTGCATGCCACTTTCTGCTTTGCCGGCGCCATCCTGCCGGGGTCGCCTTCCGACGACCCATACAGATTCACGCTTCGCCAGTAATCGGCCATTTCACCCAGCCAATCGTTGGTCAGACGGGGTTAGCCCATGTTGACATTGAGTCCCATGCTGAAAATGTCGTTCTACGCCGCCCTTGTGCTGCTGGTCCCCGGGCCGACAAACACGCTGCTGTTGTCTGCCGGGCTCAAGCTGAATCTGCGTGGTGCGTGCAGGCTGGTCGCGGCGGAGGCGTCAGGCTATGTGATCGCCATCACCGTATGGGGATTTTTTCTCTGGTCGTTGGCGACGCACTATCCGTGGATTGTCAGTTGCGTCAAGTTGATCAGCTCCACGTTCATCTTCTATCTCGCGGTGAAGATGTGGTTCAAAGGCGCCGACTTCGGCGCCACCGACTCGCCGCCGCTGGGGTTCCGAGGGCTGTTCTTTGCGACCTTGATGAATCCCAAGGCCTTGTTGTTTTCAAGCGCGATTTTCCCGGAGGCAGCGTTCAGGTCGCTCGAGATTTTCTTGACGTCGACAGGTGTATTTCTGATCACCCTGATTCCGATCGGACTGCTGTGGTCTCGGTCGGGGCGGCTGCTGGTGATGAATCGCTCGGAGGGCCGACTGGCTTCCATCGTGTTGCGCTGCTCCTCGCTGGTGTTGCTGACGTTCGCAGCAACGCTGGCCAGTTCGGTGCTCAATCGATGAGGGGGCGCGGCGCGTTCTCGTCGAACCCATCGGCATGGATGCCGGGCGCACCTTGCAGCGCATTCGCCGAATGCTTGCCGGCGTTGGCCCGCGTTCGTACCCGCTACGGCCGACGGTGCGCCATGACCAAAGACAAGGACCCCCAACGATCAAGCGCGACGGCTCCGGGCGTTACGCATGCTTTCAGCGGCGGCTTTGGACTCGTTCAGCAGCATCTCCGCCGCCTGCCATGCCCTTGCGGCAGCCCGCGGATCTCCGATCGCACGCGCGTCCGCCGTGGCCCCGCTCAGTAGCATCACGTACACGCCTGCCAGCTGACGTGCCCGGCGACGCGGAACGATCTCGGCGAGCAGTTGCTCCATCAGGGCCAGCAAGTCATCCCGATAGCGCACCGCCACGTCGGTCACCTTCGGGCAGGTTGCGCCAAACTCGGCCAGCGCCCGCTCGAACAGGCAGCCCGCGAACGCCGGGCTGCTGAACCACGTGCCGTACCAGTCGAAAATTCCCTTCAGGCGCGCAGCGGCGTGCGGCATGGGGCCGAGCTTGGCGGCGATGCTCTCCATGATGAAGGTGTAGCGCTGTTCCAGCACTGCCTTGATCAGATCGTCCTTGCCCGCGAAGTGATGGTAGAGCGTCATGCGGGCCACGTCCGCTTCGGCGATGATCCGGTCGATGCCGACCGGATGAAAGCCATGGAGGGAAAACAACTCACCGGCCTTGTCGACCACCTGCTGGCGTTTGCTCGCGCGCATTCATGCATCTCCTGACTACAGGGCGGCATCTTAGCACCGCCGCCAGCACCACTACTTTCAGCCTGCCAGGCATGTGTGCCCGCTGCCGGATACGATCCCGCGCTTCAGGGCAGTGAATCCTGCGTCCTCCGCGCGCCTCGCATTCGTCTTGTGCCTGACTGGAAGAATGTCGTTCAGGAATCCCGGCGAAACACCGGACGGGGCAACGTGGGTACCTGTTCGTGCGACACGGCGGGTCGTGGGCTGGACAGCAAGTCGTCGGTACCGGGTACCTGGGGCAACACGATCACGCACGATGTCCGGACTGTCCGCGGGCAGGAACGCCGCGACGGAGCGCGCCGTGCAAACCGGAAAAGCATCATCAGCTACCGCGACGTCGACGGAAACTGCGAGCTTCAGCATCACGCGATCGCGGCACCGCTACGGCCTCGACTGACCAGGATACGCAACCGATACGCCACCGGCGAACAGCGTCACCCGGGCCAACACAAGTACGGGTTTTGAAGCAGATGGCCCCACCCAGGGAGCCGGTGCCAGCCCGGCCGGCATCCAATGGATGCCACCATTGCCGTTGCGCGCAGCGTTTTCAGCAGGGCACCCGGCCACCGCCCATCATGCACCATCGCTGCGTCTCCTGTGGCGGGGGCGCGTACGGTAGTCCGGTCCTCGGATCGATGTTGTCATACTGCCCCATGGGGTGCCGAGCCCGCCACGCGGCCTGCTCGGCATACTGTTGCTCGATCGCGGCGTGCTCTCGTGCCAGATCCGCCTTCTGCGCATCGTCCACTTTCTTCGTCATGGTCACGAGCCGCGCGAACTTGGGATCACGAACATCCTGCAGCGGCGGAAACGGTGGCAAAGGCGGCATGATCAGCACCGGGCCGGTGTATTTCGGTATCGGCAATTTGGATGGCCGGCCGAAGTTTGCCGCCATATCCATTTCCCACAACGCAGCGCTCATGCCGAGTACATGTTCGTAGTCGCGATTGACGACCGCCAGCGTGACCGGCCCCGACGGCGCCGGCAATGGCTGCAGGGCAGGCGGAAGCGTCTGTCGAGCCTCCGGATAGATGATGCGGGCATACACGATTGCCGCGACGGAGTACTGCTGGAGGACCGCCTCGTACGTGTCCAGTATCTGCGCCCGACCATAGCCGCCAGGATTCTCGAACATCGGCTTGTATGCCAATACCTTCCGGCTATACAACGCATTCGCATTCCGCTGCTCCGCGACAGCCTGTTGTTGAGGATCGGCCGGCGCGGACGCCGATAGCGGCGCGCACCCCGAAAGCACGCTGGCGACGAGCAATAGCCCGACCGTCGCGCGAACCGCCCTCGGGTATTGACGCGACCTGTCGGCGATCGCCTGGTTGACCCGGGCGAACAAAACAGTGGATTTCTTGATGGCTCTTGTCTGCATGGCAGGGCGTCCGGAAGGCGTGATCATCTTGAGCTGGGTCCTGTTCGCGACTGCGAACGCGATGCGTCGCCGTCGAAAGGAAAGCGGCACAAAGCCGTTATTGGGGCTGGATATCAACCTGGCGCACATCGCACGACGATGCCCCGATCGACGAACGACGTCAGCAACCCCGTGTACGTCGGGCAAGCGCCGGTCGCATGGTGTGCGAGCACATCGTCGATTTCAGCCCTGTCGTTGCGCACGCATTCGTACTGCCGCGCACGGGATGGATGCAGCGAAGCAAACGCGCCGCACAAATGCACGTATGCAACGACTTCCTCGAACATTCTCGTATTGATCTCGAGGGCGACCATCATTTCGGCGCTATATCCGCATTCCGAATCCACCTTTTCTGCATAGGCCCGCATGTCGTAGGCGGGCAGCCAAGGTGGCTCCAACCCGTTCAGGCTACGGGCAATCTCATTGATACTGGCTGTCAGCGTCATGGCGAAATTCCTGCCCAAACCACACTCGGCGCCCTTGCACCGCTTGGCCTCCGGCCCACACCTTGGCGACGCGTGAAGAACGATATGATGAATGTATACTAGTCGATCTACTTTGACTAGAATCGCGATCAGCAAGGCCGAGGCAATCGGCGCACGCACGACGGCCGCCGTGTTTCTACTTCTCGATATATTTTCCGTTCCTAATATTTGGGAAATGAACACGTTTCACAAAAGTGCTATTCGGCGGTTAATACACGCCCGCCATGCCAGCGACAGGCAGATACCCGTGCGCCGTACCTTGAAGTCCGCTTCCACCGATCTCTCCGGATCTTCTGTCATGCCGCGTGCCGCTTTTCCGCCGCTTCTTGCCGCATCGTTCGTATCGAAGGGCCTGTACGGCGCCGGCCTGGTGCTTGGCCTCGCGCTCACCGTGCCAGCCGCCGCACAAACGCATGCCTCCGCGCCACGCGTGGTGTCCGAGTTGAAGGACATCCGCATGAAGGCGCTCGCGAATCTGCCCAGGGCAGCGAGCCCGACCGATCGCGAAAGCTGCTGGCAACGCGTCATCCAGCCGACGTCGCCAGCAGCCAGACTGGTCGTCGCGCAAGGTTGGGCCGTCATGTCGGACGTGCCGCTGGGCCCCTACCGCGCGGTCAGCTTCGCAGGCCGGCTGGCGCCCGCAACCAGCGGTACCTGCAGCATCACGCAAGGCAACGTGGCCGTATTCGAGAACGGCAAGCTGATCGCACTGGCCTACGGCAAATCGGCGGAAGAAACCGCCATCGGCCGACTGGCCCCGCTCGAAGGCGGTGCCGTACGCGTCTGGGATGGCGACATCCCCCCCTCGCCCGCCGGCGACCTGCACGTTGACGCCGACGGTACGCTGCGCCTGTCCAGGGTGGCCGACGAAGACGCCGTGTGCAAAGGCCTCGCCAACGTGCCGAACGTCTACAACATGCCGATCGACAAGGCCCGCAAGGTGCTGGTCGCCCATGGATGGAAACCGGTGCGAGGCAGCGCCAGCGGAGAGGCGCGACATTCCGCCCTGGTCAGGCGCGGCATCGTCGAGATCGGATCCTGCGCGGGGACCGGCCTCGGCTATTGCGACTTCGGGTACGCAGGCGCTGCCGGCACGCTGACGTTGACCACCGTCGGCGAAGGGGACTTCCCGCCCGTCACGGATTACGACGTCAAATGCCGCTGATCGCCCGTCGTCGGCTGCTTCGTTCAGGCCGCCGCGCCAACCAGGAGCGCCTCATGCAACGTCTGCCCATGCGCCCCCCGCCCCCCGTCCGGCGTGCGCTATCCGCCGGCGTCCTGCTGATCGGCCTGAGCGCGTGCGAGCGCGCCACGCCGCCTGCCAGCCTGACAGCGGACCCCGCATCCGCGGTGTCGTTGCCGGCCGCCCACGTGCCGGAAACAGCCCCGGCATCGCCGCTGCAAACGCTGCTGGGCGTATTCGGCGGGACGAAGCCGGCAACCTGGCCGGCGTTCGACAACCTGCCCGGCGTGCAATGGCGCGACGCGAAGCCGCTCGGCAATCCGGACGGTCATTCCCCCGAGGCCACGCACACCCGTAGCGGCAGCACGCTGCTCACCGGCTTCGGCGACGTGGATGTGCCGGACGGCAAGGTCGGCGAGGAAGCCGGCATCAAAATGGACAACGAAGGCCACGTCGGCGTCGTCCTCAACGGCAACGCGACCACCGTCCTGTCGATCGCGCTGCGCAAGTTCTACCCGAGCGACGACACGCAGGACATCCTGCTGCGCCAGCTCGGCCGCCGTGCCACGGTCAAGCGCATCGCCGGCCGATGCGCGCTCGACTACGGCACGACCGCGCCGAACACACAAAATAACGTGTTCTTCCGGGTCAGCATCGCCAACGCCGCCGTGCCGGTGTTTGCGGAAACCTACGTCGATGAAGAGGGCGGCAATCAGGGCCCGGGGGCGACGAACTTCGTGTTCTCCCGCACCCGGCCGGACCAACGTATCGCGAGCATGAAGTGCAAGGGCGCCGACGCCTGAGCACGCGTGCGCGGGCATCAGGGCACTCGCACGCGCCGTGCATCCCGGCGCCTGCTTGCCGCCGCAGAGGCGGCCGAAGCAGCGAGTTTCGGGCGCATCGCCGCCCATCCGGACTACTGATCGAATGGAAGACATCGGCTTGACGCCATCACTACACGGGGGAAGCACCATCATGAATTCCGCACGCCTGCGCCTGACCTTTCTTGGACTCATGCTGGGTCTCGGCTGGCACCACGCCGCGGCCGCGGCCGGCTGCGAGGCCAATTTCAAGCGTGAAGCCGACACCGGTGCCGGCACCCGCTTCTCGACGTTCGCCACGGTGCCGGGCCTGGATGCACGCAACGCCATCGCGCAACTCAAGCAGATCGCCGCGGGCGACGGCTTCCTGATCGGCGACGAGCACTACACCGGTTCGACCGGCCAGCTGACGATCCAGCAACAGCAAAGTGACCGCGCCCGCGGATTCGCCATTACGCTGACGGCCGATCAGGACTCGAAAACCCTTTCCGTGGCGACCACGTTGCCCCCAGGCATGCAGGCAGCACCCGAAGCCATCCGGGGCGGCATGTGCGGCATGCTCGGCCGCGTCGACATGAGCCGCAGCGCCGTGAGCACCGGCGTGGCGGCTACGGCGCCCGCGTCGTCCGGCGACGCCTTTCCGGGCGCGCCCGCCTTTACCACCTGCACCTACAACTTCCGCCCCGCGCTGGATGGCGTCACCGGCCGCCACTACACCACCTGGTTGCCGATCAAGGCGCTGAGCCCGGCCGATGCGGCCGCCCGGCTGACACAAGCGGCCACCGCGGCAAACCTGAGCGTGACGTCGAACGAACGGCACGGCACGCTGACCGAAGTCACGCTCGTCCAGCCGCTCCCGGATCAGGGCGAGAAGCGCGCGTTCCCGATCCGCTTCATGCTGGAGGAGTCGCTGGGCGTGATCTCCGTGGTTGCCCGACTCAACCCGAAGCAGGAGATGGACGACGACACGCTGCGCAAGGAAATCTGCTCGCTCGTCGCGGCCGCCACCGCGGCGCCGCCGGGCGAATCGAAAGAGCCGCCGGCGCTGCCCCGCGAGCGGAAGCTGGAACGCTGGCACGCCGGCATCGACTGGCTGATCAACCGCGCCGTGGTGGCCGGCAAGTCCCTCGTGATCGTGCCCGCCATCAATCTCGACAGAAAGTACACCGGCGACGAAGCCGTCAACGAGAAGAAATGGGCGTTCCGTACCGACGTGACCGCCACCACCATCTGGCAAAACAAGGCCAACGCCCGTGACGTGATACGCGTGGGGCCGGACGAACCCTTCAACGAAGTGGGGCTGCACGGCTATGTCTCGACCTTCGTGGCGGGCAACGCGCAGTACTTCGTCTACATCGTCAATCCGGGTACCTACACCGTCGCCGGCAACACCTACGAGACCACCGCCGACGCGATGTCGCAGCTCGGCACCCAGCAGAAGCCGGGGCGTTCGCCGCTGGGGCAGATCGCGTTGCTGCCCAAGAAGAACACCGACTTCATCCAGTCGCAGGAATGGTTCAACGCACAGTTTCGTGACCGTGAGGTCACGGATACGTACTGCTCGTCGGTCTTCGTCCAGAGCGGCGGCTGCGCATTCTGGGCGACGGAGAAGAGAACGGTATCGGAGATGACCGAGCCCGCGGGCTGGAAGACCGTCACCCGGGAGAAGTCCGTCGACGGGCTGGCGGTCTCGACCCGGCTGAAGCGCGAGTTTGCTTCGTTCAGCGTCGCGGCGGGCGAAGCCGTCGTGATTGACGGGCTGTACCCCACGCCCCCCAACGCGGACTACGACAAGCAAGCCTGCGAGATCGTCAGCGGCCAGATCCAGTGCGACCTGACGCGTTATACCCTCACCCGCATCCCGGCCGACATGGCGCACGTGCAGGGCCTGGCATCCGACCCGGGGTTCTACCCGCGCGCCACCCGCATTCTGTCCAACGCCAGGTATCGCCCGCTCAAGCTCCTGGGCAAGCCGGGTGAACTTCGCTCGGTGTACGGTCAGGACTATTCGCTCGGCGTGCGTTGAGCGCACGTCGCGACCATCGCTCCGGACATTGCCACGACCGCCCAAACCTGAAGCGCGGCCTCACCCGGGCCTTGAACAACCGAATCGCACGGAAACCAGCATGAAACCCACCCTCCAGCACGTCGCCTGTATCGCCCTGCTCGTCACCGCGGCTTCCGCACATGCAATCGACTGCAAGAAGGCCGGCAACCGCGTCGAGCACACGATCTGTGCCGATGAAAAGCTCAAGGCCGCCGATGCGGAAATGGGCAAAACCTATACGGCCATCATGCAGCAGGCGGGCAACGATAGCGAATTGCGCGCGATGCTGGTCCGCAGTCAGAAACGCTGGCTCGCGGCGCGTGACAAGCGTTTCGCGGATCCGGTCGATTTCCCCGGCGCACCGAATGCCAAGACCCTGCGTGCGAGCCTGCTCCAGGCGATCCGCCAGCGCACCGGGACCTTGAGTGAACGCGGCAAGGCCGCGCCGCGCCTGCTTGAAACGGCCCTGGCGCAACGCACCTTTCTGACGCAGTTCACGGGCGGCCCGTTCGCCGGATTCGAGACCCGATGCGACTTCCTGCCCCACGATGGTCAACTGAGCTACGGATGCTTCAGCGAACGCCGCTATCAGAACCGCGACAGGATCTGCACCCTGCAGGACGATTGGGCGAGCGGCGGTTACTACGTGACACGCCTGGTCGGCAACGTCGTCCAGGGCAGGCTGGAAACCGTTGCAGCGTGCGGCGACGGCTCCGAAGGCGGCAGCCCGTGTCCGGACGCGGATGAGTCGCGCAAGTCGGCCGCCGGCTGGAATCTCCATCCAGGCCGCCCGGCCTTGACGCCAACGGCCCTGCCCAAGCTGGATGCCGAAGCCGAACTGGGCACGGAAGACACGGGCTGGCTACATGCCTGCCTGACCGATAGCCGCTACCCTCGCGCGGCACGCTGAGTACCGCGCGCATCGGTTGCGTCGGCGATGTCATTCCCACGCAGGATGAAGACATGCACGATTCTGCTGGTGCGAAGCATCCCGGCACATGAACTGAACAAGTCCGCTCTTATCAGCCATCGGGAGTGCGAAGCGCTCCCTTTACCAATCATCGCCCGCCACAAGGATTCAGCATGATGCCGCCCCGAAGCAGCATTCCGGAATGTTCAGTCCGGCGCACCGACAGCATGTTCGTCACGCGGGGGATCGTCGTGGCGGCATTGAGTTTATGCATCCCGTTTGGCAGCGTGCACGGACAGCCTGCAGACGCGGCCACGCCGGACCCCGCCGGCAATTCGCCTGTCGAATCCCGGGCGCCAGCCAACCTGAGCACGACGCAAGCGCTACAACGCATGCTGGCGCTGATTCAGGCAAGCGGCCAGGTTACCGACATCACGCCCGAAACGGTACACCGCATCTTTGGCGTGCAGACCACGGCGATCGGCAAGGATCAGTTCGGCTATGGTCAACGCTTGCCGGGCAACTGGGCATTCAGTCTCCAGCGGGTGACGGTCGGTGATACCGGTCCGCGCGTGGATCTGATATTTGATCCGATTCCCGGTACGCAGGCTTCTGCGTTGACGACGTGTGAACCCACATTCGCTCAATTCACGGAGGCACTGGAGTCCATGGGGTTCAGTCGCCACACCCATTACGGCGAACACGGCCGGTGGGTCTTCGATGCTTTCGAGCGGCCACGCATGGATATCCGGGTCTATCCGTTCAGGGCGTTCTCCGACAACGGCGAGCCATTGGGTCCGGCCTGCGTGAAGGCGGTATTGGTGCGATAGGGCAAACCGCATGCTTTGCGCCGGCCGGATCAGCCTGAAAACCATCGCAATTCATTGAACCTTGAATCGCGGCTGTACGGTCAGCCAATGCCTGTCAGGCTTTCCTCTGCGGCCCCTGAAACGAAACATCGTCCCGCGAGCGAACCGGCGCGCACTGTCAATTCGATGATCGGTGGTAGGTCGCGATATATCGCGCCTGTCCAAGAATGTTTCCATGCATCTGATAGGCAACGACCGCCGGACTCGACGTCGGTTTCACGTCGACACGCGGAATGGACAATGCGGAGACCGTCACGATATATCGATGAGACTCGCCTTGCGGCGGGCATGGCCCACCGTACCGGGATTCGCCAAAATCGGTCAGCGTCTCGAGCGCGCCCACCGGCATGAGTCGCACATCTCCCGATGCCCCTTTCCGAATCGACGTTTCCGAAGGCGGGATATTGACGACTGCCCAATGCGTCCACCCGAGCCCGCCGGTCGGGGCATCAGGATCGTACATGGTGACGACGATGCTTCTGGTTCCAGACGGAACGTGTGCCCACGAGACGCGAGGCGAGACGTTGTCGCCACGACATCCAAATCCGTTGTACACCTGAGCATTCTCGAACTGACCGTCATGGTCGAGATCGTCAACCGTTACAGTAAGCGGATCAGCAAAAGCAACTGCGGGCACGACTGCGAAAAGTACCGTGGAGCAGATACTCGATCGCAGAAAAATACCAAATCTCATGGCACGATCCCAAGATAGGTGCGGTGTGGTGTTTCGTACGACCGGATTGACACGCGATATGCAGTGCATGCAACGATCGCCGACACGGTTTCCAGGCTCGCGCTTCAAACACGGGTAGCACCAAGGACGTGCTCACCCGATTGCCTGTGCGACAGCCTGCGCGACACATCGTAGGTTCATCGTGAATTCGGCAGTAGGCCGGCAGACAACATAAGCATGTTGCGTGAAACAGAACAATCCGCGACCGTATGCCGGACCTTCTCTCGTAGCGCTCGCGGATGATATCGAGCGCATTCGTGACGATCATGAGATCGTGCGCACGACCATTCAGGATCGCTGACCAATGCTTGCTTCACGCGACGCCGCGCGAAATCGATCAACTCTCTTCGGCGGCGAGTGCAAGCGATGCGCGGATCCGCATGATGGTCTGACGGGACGTCCCGAACCTGCGCGCGACTTCACTGACCGACAGCCCCTTGTCGAGTGAGCGCATCACACGTTCTCGATCGTGCCGCGCAAGCGAGGCGGGCCGACCGACGTGCTGCCCGCTCTCTTGTGCGGATTGCACGCCCGCTTTACCGCGCTGGCTCCGGGCCGCGGTCTCCAGCCGGATCTGTCATGCGCCCCGACGTGCAGAACGATCGCGATCGTCGCCTGCAAGTCGCGCGGAAGTCGCGAAACGAGGGTGCGAAGCGTGTCGACGCCGCCCGACGACGTACCGATTGCGATGAAGTCCCGATGAGCCAATGTGCCTCCGATATTCCCGCTACTTCAAGCGGTAGACCCGCATCGCCCGCGCATTCTTCATTTCATTGAAAACGTATTCACCGCGCGCCCGGTCGGCCCGGAGGAATTGGACGCGCAATTCCTGTACCGCACTGCCCAGGCCGTGGTGTCGGATCGCATTCCGCTCACCTCCACGGTTCGTCGGGCCTGTCCGTCAAGCTCGATATACGGACATGCTTCCCCCAATGTACTTTCCCGTCGTCCCTGACATAAGCTTGGTTACCGTCATTTCCCAGTCAGGTTCATTACTTCACAGGTGAAAGAATGGTCGTCCAGAGACTTTCATTTCGCGCTGTCGCGGGCAAGCTGCAAGTCATCACGGTATGGCGATGCCTGTGGCGAAGCGGCGTACGTGTGTGCCGCTGGAGCATGCATGTCGACCAGCGGTCGGGCGTCGAATCGATGACGGTCGATATCGTCGGGCCGGATTCGCTGCTTGCCGACGACGTCATGGTGATGCTCGGCGATTCATCCTTGCAATTGACTGTCACGTTGTTTCATATGGCCGTGGTGCCGAATTCGGCAGTCGTGCAGGGACGCGGCAAGGAACGGTTGCGCGAGGCAGCGAATTCGGTCGCCACCGCTCGCCCGCATCCGAGGCTGACGCTGGTCAGGGATATCACCCGGCACGTCGCACGCACCGAACGAGACTGAGTGCGTTCGACGCGCAAGCCGCGTCCGCCACGCAATACCGTCTCACCCCCATTCAGAACGAAACGGTAAAGATTGCCTGTCAAGCAATCCAGGAGACAAACATGCTGAGCCCTCACGAAATCGCGGCGCTCATGCTGGTCAAGGCTGCGCCCGACCAGATCGACATGAGCAGCGAGGAACTCGATACGCTGCGCACGCAGCGGCTCGTGGAACTCGAGACCCTGGCTTCCGGCGCGCATCGCCTGCGCATGACGCACAACGGCGAAACGCTGCTTCGCATCGTGACGCAAACGTATTGAAAAGCGCCCTGACGGTGCAGCGACGCATGTGCCGACGAGGCGATCAAACCACGGTGGCTATTTCCATTCAGGAGAGCGTAGATCATGAAAACCCGGGAGCGGGTTTCGAGCGCGCAGCGCGCCAATTTCGACTTCGCATTCGGTCTGGCCGGTGCGTTACTCGATGAAGTCGGGAAACTGGCCGAACTCAATGCACGATTTACACGGTCGGCCCTGAAGGACGCGTGGGCGATCGCCGAAAGCGCGATCGACAAACCGCAGGACTGGACGCCCGTCCAGCGCGCGTTCACCGAGCCGCTGGCCGAGAAGCTGCAGTCCTACAGCCGCGAGTGGCTCGAGATCGTGTCGTCCGGCCACGCCGACGTGATCAAGGTCGCCCAGGCGGGCAGCGATCAATACGTGCACGGGATCCCGGCGTTCGTCGATGATGCGGTGAAATTCGCGCCGTCCGGCTCCGAGGCGACCGTCGCGGCCTGGAACTCCGCGATCGTCGCCGCGAACACGCTCTACCAGACCCTCGGCAGCACGGGGCAGCAAGCCGTCGAAGTCGCGCGCAGCAACTTCGACGTCGCCGCCCTGGCAGCGTCGAAGCAGGCCAAACGTGCGGTCGACCAGGAACAGCAGGCGGCCAAACGATAACGGCCGATGCGGGCGGCGGGACCGGTTGCCGCAGGCGGATCGAATCTACGGCGACCGCCATCCGCCGCCCAGCGCCTTGTACAACGCGACGAGATCGGTCGTCGTCTGCAGCGCGCCCTGCTCGGCCTGTTGCCGCCCCTGTGACCATTGCCGCTCGGCATCGAGCACGTCGAGAAACGGCGACAACCCCTTGCGATAGCGGTCGCGCGCCTGGTCGGTGCGATACACGGCCAGCGCATTGTCGACGTCGCGCGGCGCGACCAGCACGGCCTGCCGGTAGGCCAGCGCCGCTTCGGCCTGGCGCGCCTGCGACAGCCGCAGGTTCGACACGAGCGCCCCGCCGGAAAAGATCGGCAGCGACACGGCCGGCCCGAATGCGTAGAACAGGTGCGACCAGTGCGCAAGCTCGCGCACGTGCGACGCACGCAGTCGTCGAGCCCGCCCGGCGCGCCGCCGACCAGGTAGGCGAGGCCGTTGCTCAGCAGTACGATCTGCTGGTCGAACTGCGGCAGTTGCGCGCGGATCTGTGCGAATCGCGCGTCCGCGCTGCGCACATCGAGGTCGCTCGCCAGCCCGTGCGCGGCGGCATCGCCGACGTCGACGGCAATCGGCAGCGCCTGCACGCCATAGGCGCGCACTTCGCACGCGGTATCGTGCAGCGCCCGCGGATCGCGTGCGAGCAGCGCGACATTCGCGCCGCATCGCGCAAAGGCGTGAGCGGTTGCACGGCCGACGCCGGCGCTCGCGCGTGATCGCGACGGTCTTCACGGGGGCGCTCCGTTCGCCCGGATGGTCGATGTCTCGGCGTAGCCGTAGCATGCGACGTGCCACGCCCCGCGTCGGCCGCCGGGTCGATCGACCTGCCGCATACGGTCAGCCGAATTACAACGGGGCTGTAACGCGCACGACGTGCACACGCCACGCGCGGGCGGCACGGTGCGCGCCCACCGCGCACGGGAATTGCTCAGGTGCCGGGTGCCATCGACCCATGTCGTCGCCTTTCGCAGGAGCCGTGTTGCCCGTCCCGCCGCCATCGACAGCGCGCCGCGTCACGCGCCTCGCCGGATTCGCGTGCGTTGCCGCGCCGGCCGCCGCATGCGCGGCCGGCGAACCGCTGCCGCTCGCGTACGTCGCGCACGCGGCCGGGCCAGCCGCGCAGCCCGTGTTCGTGCTCGGCTGGGCGCTGCTCGCGCTGTGCACGGCGGTGAGCGTCGTGATCGCGGCGCTGCTGCTGGTCGCGCTGTTCCATCGCCGCACCCGCGCCGGCGGCCCGCGCGATGGCGTCATGTTCGTGGCCGCCGGCAGCGCCGTGTCGATCGTGCTGCTGTTCGGCGCGCTCGTCTACATGCTGCGCGTGCTCGGCGCGGTCGCGACGCCACCACGCCCGCCCGCGCTGACGATCGTCGTCACCGCGCACGACTGGTGGTGGGCCGCGCGCTATCCGGACCCCGCGAGCGGCACCGGTTTCGTCACCGCGAACGAACTGCATATCCCGGTGGGCGAGCCCGTGGCGATCGAGCTGAAGAGCGCCGACGTGATCCATGCATTCTGGGTGCCGCAGCTTGCGGGCAAGACGCAGACGATTCCCGGCCAGACCAACCGGCAATGGCTGCAGGCCGACCGGCCGGGCATCTATCGCGGCCAATGCTCGCAATACTGCGGCGCTCAGCATGCGCACATGGCGCTCGAGGTCGTGGCCGAGCTGCCCGCCGCGTTTCACGCGTGGCTCGCCGCGCAACGCCAGCCGGCCCCCGCACCCGGCACCGACGCGGCACGGGCCGGCGAGCGCGTCTTCGCGTCGCGCTGCGCGGGTTGCCACGCGGTGCTCGGCACCGACGCGGCGGGCGACGCGGGCCCCGATCTCACGCACGTCGCGTCGCGCCGGCTGCTCGCGGCCGGCACGCTCGACAACACACCGGAGAACCTGCGCCGCTGGATCGCGCAGGCGCAGCAGATCAAGCCTGACACGCTGATGCCGTCGATCGCGCTCGCGCCGCGCGATGCCGACGATCTCGCCGCCTATCTCGCGACACTGCACTGAACGGAGGATGCCGATGGCCATCGCCCGCGACATGCCAGCCCCCGCCCGTGTGCCGGATCTCGGCGACGCGCCGCCCGGCTCGGCACACGAGCGCGCGCTCGCCGAGCTGTGGGAATCGGCGCCCGGCTGGCGCGGCTGGCTCGGCACGGTCGACCACAAGCGCATCGGGCTGCGCTACATCGTCACCGCGTTCGCGTTCCTGCTGCTCGGCGGCGTCGAGGCGCTCGTGATGCGCATCCAGCTCGCGCGGCCGAACGCGACCCTGCTGACGCCCGCGCAATACGACGCGCTGTTCACGATGCACGGCGTCACGATGATCTTCCTGTACGCGCTGCCCGTGCTGTCCGGTTTCGCGAACTACCTGTGGCCGCTGATGCTCGGCTCGCGCGACATGGCGTTCCCGCGGCTGAACGCGTTCTCGTACTGGGCGTTCCTGTTCGCCGGGCTGTTCCTGTACGCGAGCTTTCCGCTCGGCGCGGTGCCCGACGGCGGCTGGTTCAACTACGTGCCGCTCACGTCGCTCGACTACAGCGCCGGCGCGAACATCGACATCTACGCGCTCGGAATGATCCTGCTCGGCATCTCGACGACCGGCGGCGCCGCGAACTTCGTCGTCACGCTGCTGCGCATGCGCGCGCACGGGATGTCGATCGACCGGCTGCCGATCATCGTGTGGGGCACGCTGACCGCGTCGGTCGCGAACCTCGTCGCGGTGCCCTCGGTCAGCCTCGCGTTCCTGCTGCTGTGGCTCGACCGCAATGCGGGCACGCATTTCTTCGACGTCGCGCACGACGGCCGGCCGCTGCTGTGGCAGCACCTGTTCTGGATGTTCGCGCACCCGTGGGTCTACGTGGTCGTGCTGCCCGCGATGGGCATCGTGTCCGACGCGTTGCCGGCCTTCTGCCGGCGTCCGCTCGTCGCGTACGAGGCGGTCGCGGTCTCGACCGTCGCGACGATGCTGATCGGTTTCGAGGTGTGGGTTCACCACATGTTCGCGACCGGCATCGCGCCGCTCGCGCTCGCGTTCTTCGGCGCGGCGAGCATGCTGATCTCGATCCCGAGCGCGGTCGCGGTATTCGCGTGGATCGCGACGATCTGGACCGGCCGGCCGGTATTCCGCACGCCGTTCCTGTATTTCGCGGGCTTCGTGCTGATGTTCGTGATCGGCGGCGTATCGGGCGTGATGACGGCCGCCGTGCCGCTCGACTGGCAGCTCACCGACACGTACTTCATCGTCGCGCACCTGCACTACGTGCTGCTCGGCATCAACGTGTTCCCGGTGCTCGGCGGGATCACGTACTGGTTCCCGAAGTTCACCGGGCGGATGATGAACGAACGGTTCGGCCGCTGGACCTTCTGGGTCGTCCTGATCGGCTTCAACGTTGGCTTCTTCCCGATGCATGTCTCGGGGCTGCTCGGGATGCCGCGCCGCATCTACACCTATCCGCCCGGGATGGGCTGGGACACGTCGAACCTGCTGACGACGATCGGCTCGTTCATCTTCGGCATCGGCATCGTGATGTTCGTCGTCAATGCCCTCGTGAGTGCGCGGCGCGGCGCGCGTGCCGGCGCCAATCCGTGGCGCGCGGCCGGCCTCGAATGGTCGGTCGCGTCGCCGACGCCCGTCTACAACTTCGCGGTGCTGCCGCTCGTCGCGTCGCGGCATCCGCTGTGGGAGACGCGCGACGATGCGCGCCGCACCAGCGTGCGCGTCGGCTACCGGCTCGCCGACGGGCGCGAGGCGCTCGCCGTGACGCCGCTCGCGGCCACGCCGGACGCGATCCTGAAGATGCCCGACGATACGTGCCTCCCGTTCGTGCTCGCGCTGCTCGCGACGGCCGTGTTCGCGGCGATGCTGGTGCGCTCGCCCGCGCTCGTCTGCGCGGCCGTGGCCGGCTGCGCGATCGCCACCGCCGCGTGGCTGTGGCCGCGGCGCACGCTGTGGCAGCGCGACGAGCCGCCCCGTCGCGAACCGGCGCCGGCCCCGCCCGCCGCCGCGAGCCGCCCCGACGAGCCGCTGCCGGCCCCGGTGCCGCACGACGCGCCGGCCGCCTGCATCGCACCGCTGCCGGTCGGCAGTTGCGGCGAGCGCGCAGGCGGCTGGTGGGGCGTGATCACGCTCGTCGTGACCGAAGCCGGGCTGTTCGGCTACCTGCTGTTCTCCTACTTCTACCTGCAGTCGCAATCGGCCGCGCCCTGGCCGCCCGAAGGCATGCCGAAGATCGGGCTCGCGGCCGTCAACTCGGTCGTGCTGCTGTCGAGCAGCGTATTCGTGTGGCTCGCCGAGCGCGCCGTGCGGGCCGGCCGGCGGCCGCGCGCGGTGGCCGCGCTCGCCGTCGCGCTGGCGCTCGGCACCGCGTTCGCGCTCGTCCAGCTGCACGAATGGCGCGACCATCCCTATGGCCCGACCGCGCACCTGTATGGCAGCCTCTACTTCACGATCACCGGGTTCCACCTCGCGCACGTCGTCGCCGGGCTCGCGATCCTCGCGCTGCTGGCCGGGTGGACGGCCGCCGGTTTCTTCGGCCGCGAGCGGCGGGTCGCGCTGACGGTCGGCGGGCTCTACTGGCACTTCGTCGACATCGTGTGGCTGTTCATCTTCACCGCGCTGTATGTGTCGCCGTACTGGCTCAGGAGACCGGGATGAACGGCGTACGACGCTCGTGGACCCCGCTGCTCGCGATCGCGGCGGGCCTCGTCGGTGCGCCGGCGCTGTGGTTCGCGCAGATGCTCGTCTCCGAGACGCTCGCATCGACCGCGTGCTATCCGCTCGGCGTCGCGCAAGCCGCGCCGCGCTGGGCGCACGTGGGCGTGTGGCTTGCGCTGATCGCCGCGTGCGCGTTTGCATTGGCGACCGCCTTCGCGACCTGGGTCGCGCGCGCCTGGCGGCATCGGCACGATACCGATGCATCCGGCGCGACGCGCGACGACAGTACGCGCTTTCTCGCGCGCTGCGGGATGCTCGCCGCGCTCGGCTTCGTGATCGGCCTCGTGTTCACGGGGATCGTCACGGCTTTCGTGGGGCCTTGCAGCCCATGGCACTGATCCTGAACCTGATCCTCGACCCGCTCCGGTTCGCGCGGCCTGATGCGCCGGGCCGTCGCGCCGGCGTCGCGCTCGGCGCGCTTGCGGCGCTCGCCGTTTGCGGCGTGCTCGCGGGCTGCAGCCCGCAGGACGACACCGCGCGGACCGACGATACGCCGGAAGCCGCGTCGTCGGCTTCGGTGCCGTCGGACGAGCCCGACACCGGCTGGCGATACATCCGGATTCGCGCATCGGCCGCAGACGCCGTAGCGCCCCCTGCGTCGATGTCCGCGCGTGCGAGCCAGGATCCGTGGCTCGCGCAACCGGGTGCCGCGGCAGCATCCGCACCGCTCGCGGCACCGTCGGATGCCGCAACCCGCCGCCCGGTCGTCAAGGCTGCCGCCGCGGACACCGACGCCGCGACGCTCGCGCGCGGCCGTTACCTCGCGCACGCCGGTGACTGCGCGGCCTGCCACGACGCGGCCGACCACACGCCGTACGCAGGCGGCCAGCCGGTGAACTCGCCGTTCGGACCGATCTATGCGCCGAACATCACGCCGGACCCGACCCACGGGATCGGCCACTACACGCTGCAACAATTCGACGACGCGTTGCGGCGCGGCGTGCGCGCGGACGGCAGCCGGCTCTATCCGGCGATGCCGTACCCGTCGTTCGCGCGGCTGAGCGCCGACGACGTGCGCGCGCTGTATGCGTATTTCATGCGCGGTGTCGCGCCGTCCGCGAACGCGGTGCGGGCCACCCGCCTGCCGTTCCCGTTCAACCAGCGCTGGGCGCTCGCGCTGTGGCGCGTCGCATTCGCGCGCGGCGACCGGTTCGAGCCGCAGCCGTCGCGATCGACGGAATGGAATCGCGGCGCGTATCTCGTGCAGGGGCTCGGCCACTGCGGCGCGTGTCATACGCCGCGCGGCCCCGGTTTCAACGAGCGCGGCTACGACGAGCGCAGTGCGGCGTTCCTGACCGGCGGCATCAACGACCACTGGTTCGCACCGAACCTCACGGGCGCGGAAGCGGACGGCCTCGGCCGCTGGTCGGCCGACGACATCGCCACGTTCCTGCGCAGCGGCCATGCGGCGCGCGGCGCGGTGTTCGGCGCGATGGCGCCCGTCGTCGGCGAGAGCACCGCGTTGCTTACCGACGCGGATCGCCACGCGATCGCCGTCTACCTGAAATCGCTGCCGGCGCGACCCACCGCCGCGACGAACCCGCTCGGCGTCGGCACCGCGCGGCTGACCGCGGCCGGCCCACGCCCGGAAGGCGGCCAGCAGGCGCCGGGGGCCGGCGTGTATGCGGGATTCTGTGCGCGCTGCCACGGCGCGGACGGCAAGGGCGTGCGCGATCACGGGCCGCCGCTCGCCGACAATCCGGTCGTGCTCGCGGCCGATCCGACCAGCACGATCCGGATCGTCGTCGAAGGGGCACGGCCGGCGCCCGGCAAGGACGACCCGTCGACGCGGATGCCGGCCATGCGCGACACGCTGACCAGCAACCAAATCGCAGCGGTGGTCAGCTATGTGCGCGGCGGGTGGGGCAATCGTGCCGCCCCCGTGTCGGAGCAGGACGTCAGGCGGTTGCGGGGAGCCATCCACCGATGAGCGATGGCCGGCGCGCAAGCGCCAAGCGCCATGCCGTCACTGGCCGTCCAGGCGCCGGTCGATCAGGTCGCGGCCGCGCTCGATGCCGCCGCGCAGCGCGTCGAGCTCGGTCGACCACGCGCGGCCCGCCGGCGCCGGCACGGTCAACTTGATGCGTGCGCCGTCGACATACACCTGCACCTCGTCACGCCATGCGCCGCGTTCGTCGAGCCGTGCCCAGACGAGGATCTCGTGACCCCGATACGGGTTGCGAACCTGCGCGTCCTGTTGATGCTCCACGGTGGGTCTCCTGTCCATATCTGCGATGTCGATGCAAAAAATGCACGCCGCCTGTCGCTGTGTGCGCCCCCGCCCTCTGCGCATGCGCCGTTCCCGGCCGGCACGCGGCTTGCGTGCCTTGTGCGGGTCGAATCGCCGCCGGGCACGGCTCGTGCCCACCGGAAGGAGGACACGTCATGATCGGCCATCTCGAACACATTTCGGTGTCCTTCTCGCGCACGAGCGGCCCGGAGTTCGACGCCATCTGCGAGACGCTGAGAAACATCGCCTGCGTCCGCACCTGTCAACCCGAATCCTCGTCAAGGAGCTTCGCGTGACCCAGCCCCATTTGCCCGGTTATCTCGTGACGCGCCGGCTTACCGCCCGCATGCGGTCCGGCGCGGGGTTCGCCACCGGCCAGCCGATCGCCACGCCGCGTGCGTGGCGCGCGCGTCATCACGCCGAGTGCGGGTGCCTCGAGCGAATCCGCGTCGCCCATGCAGCGACGATGCTGGCGCAAGGCATCGACGACGTCGCCGTCATGCGCAGCAATGGCGACCACAGCAAACGCGTACGGCTCGATGCGCATTCGCCCGGGCTGCGGGCACCGTGCGTGCACGGCAATACGCTGCTGCTGCAGCTCGACGGCAACCGGGAGGTCCGCATCCGATGACCGTGGCGGAACGCACGACACGCACCGACGAGACGACCATCGACGCCACGCAGGCGAGCGATATCCCGCGGCATGGCCTGCTCGAACGCGGCCGCAACTGCGACACGATCCGCCATGCGGACCGCTTCACGATGCTCGTCGACGGCGATGCGTACTTCTCGACGCTGCGCGCCGCGCTGCTGCTCGCACGCCATACGGTGTTCATCGTCGGCTGGGACGTCGACAGCCGGATGCGGCTCGCGCCGGGTGGCCCCGACGACACGCTCCCCGACACGCTCGCGGCGTTCCTGCACGCGCTTGCCGCCCGGCGGCACAACCTGCGCATCTATGTGCTCGCGTGGGACTTCGCGATGATCTACGCGCTGGAGCGCGACTGGCCGCCCGTGTATCGCGCCGGCTGGCGTGCCCATCGCGGCATCGTGTTCCGGCTCGACGGCACGCATCCCCGCGGCGCGTCGCATCACCAGAAGCTGGTCGCGATCGACGACCGGCTCGCGTTCGTCGGCGGCCTCGACCTGACGCGTGCGCGCTGGGACACACCTGCGCACGCGGCCGGCGATCCGCGCCGCCACGACGAACACGGCGCGCCGTACGCGCCGTTTCACGACGTGCAGGCGATGTTCGACGGCGAGGCGGCCGCCGCGATCGGCGAGCAGGCGCGTGCGCGCTGGCTGCAGGCGTGCGGCCGCCCGATCGCGATCCGCGCGCAACGCCACCTCGAGCGGCCGGACGACGATGATCCGTGGCCGCCCGACACCCGCGTGGACGTGCGCGACGTGCGGCTCGGCATCGCCTGCACGGCGCCGCGCCACGACGGCCGCGAGCCGGTGCGGCAGGTGCGCGCGCTCGTCGCGGACACGATCCGTGCGGCGCGCCGGCACCTGTATGTCGAAAACCAGTATTTCACCGCGGCGGTCGTCCGCGAAACGTTGTCCGCCCGCCTCGCCGACGCGCACGGGCCCGACGTGACCGTCGTCGCGCCGCGCGTGCAGAGCGGCTGGCTGCAGGAAGCGACGATGGGCGTGCTGCGCGCGCGGCTGCACGCGGCGCTCGTGTCGGCGGACCGCTTCGGCCGATACCGTCTGCTGTATCCGCACGTCGACGGGCTCGGCGACGCGTGCGTGAACGTCCACAGCAAGCTCGCGATCGCCGACGACGAATGCCTCGTGATCGGCAGCGCGAACCTGAACAACCGCTCGATGCTGCTCGACACCGAATGCTGCGTCGCGCTCGTCGCGGCCGGCGACGCGCGCATCCGCGCCGCGATCGCCGCCCTGCGCGAGCGGGTGCTGGCCGAACATCTCGGCACGACGCCCGAGGCCGTGGCCGACGCATTCGCGTGCATCGAGCGGCCGAACGCCGCGCTCGATCGGCTGCGCGCGAAACCGGGCCGCACGCTGCGCACGCTCGACCCGGCCGTCGCGCCGCAACTCGACGCACTCGTGCCGGTCAGCGCGTGGCTCGACCCCGAGCAGCCGATCGAACCTGACCGGTTCGTCCGCGAATTCGTGCCGCACGACCGCCATCGCCCGCTGACCGCGCGGTTTCTCGCGCTCGGCCTGGCCGTGCTGCTGGTCGCCGCGCTCGCGCTCGCATGGCGCTTCACGCCGCTCGGCGAACGGGTGAACGTCGCGTCGCTCGCGCATGCACTGGCCACGCTCGCGCAACGGCCCGCCGCGCCTGCGCTGCTGCTGGCCGGCTACGTGGTCGCGGCCACCTTCGCGGTGCCGGTCACGCTGCTGATCACCGCGACGGGGCTCGTGTTCGGCGCGTGGCCGGGGGTGGCTTACGCGGCCGTCGGCTCGATGGCGGCCGCGGCCGCGAACTACGGGATCGGCCGCTGGCTCGGGCGGGATGCGGTGCGCCGGCTCGCCGGCGCACGCGCGAACCGGCTCAGCGAACACATCGGCCGGCGCGGCGTGCTCGCGATGGCCGTGCTGCGGCTGTTGCCGATCGCGCCGTTTACCGTCGTGAACCTCGTCGCCGGCGCGTCGCATATCGGCCTGCGCGACTACCTGGTCGGCACCGCGATCGGCATGCTGCCCGGCATCGTGCTGACCGTCACGTTCGCGCACCAGCTGACGGCCGCGCTGAGCCATCCCCGGCCCGGCGCATTCGCGTGGCTCGCGGCGATCGGCCTCGCGCTGGTCGGCGTGTCGGTGCTGCTCGTCAGGGTGTTGCGACGATGGCGCTGAGCACGCGTGCGGCGCCGCCGCCACAAGTCATCGCCACCGACGACGCGCCGGCCGCCGCGCCGGGCGGACGCGACCTGCGGATCGCGACGTACAACATCCGCGGCGGCTATGGCGCGTGGCCGGCGCGCGCGGCCGACCGGATCGCGGCCGTGATCGACGAACTCGACGCGGACGTGATCGCGCTGCAGGAAGTCCCGCTCGGCGGCACGCGCGCGCCCGATGTGCTCGCGCACCTGCACGACGCCACCGGCATGCATGCGGTGGCCGGCCCGACGATCGACACGCCGGAGCGCCGCTACGGCAACGCGGTGCTGTCGCGCTGCCCGATCCGCGCGGCACGCACGCTCGACCTGTCGTTTCACTCGCGCGAACCGCGCGGGGCGCTCGACGCCGACATCGATTGCGGCGCGCTCACGCTGCGCGTGGTCGCGACCCACCTCGGGCTGTCGGCGAGCGAGCGCGGCGCGCAGGTGCAACGGCTGCTCGCGGCCTTCGACACGGGCGCGATGCCGGTGATCCTGCTCGGCGACATCAACGAATGGTTCGTGCGCGGCCGTGCGCTGCAGGCGCTCGTCACGCGGTTCCGGCGCGCGCCGGCGCCGCGCACGTTCCCGACCGTATGCCCAGTGTTCTCGCTGGACCGGATCTGGATTCATCCGGGCGAATGGCTGGTCGACGTGGTCGTGCATCGCAGCGTGCGTGCGCGGCATGCGTCGGATCACTATCCACTCGTCGCGCGGATGCGGCTGCCGTCCGATGCGGAAAGGGTCGCCACGATGCGCACGCCCGATTCGCGATGAACCGCTTCGGCAATGCAGCGCGCGTCCATGTGAACCGGCAAACTCGCGGGAACCGATGACGCGTCATGACGCGCACGTGCGCCGTGTGCCGTGTGCCGTGTGCCGTGTGCCGATGACGAAAACACGATGCACCTCACGTGCCGCCGTACCAGTCCGCGCCGTCACATCGCGCAGACGGGCCGCGTTTGCGCCTCACGACCACTCTTCCGGCGGCAACGCCCCGCTGTCGTCCTCCCACAACGGCTGGCCCGTCTCGCCGCCGCTGCCCGCGGTCACCGTCCCGCGCCCCGTTTCCTGCTCCCGGGCCGCCCGCGTGCCGCGCGACTTCGCCGTTGCGTGGCGCGTCCGCGTGGGCGCCACGGTGTGCTGCGCGCCACCGCGCCCGTCGCCCGTCGATTCGGCCTTCGTCTTCGGCCGTCCAGTTGAAGCCGCGCTCATGGTTTTCTCCGGTAGGAATCAAACAACAGCCGATCCGCAAGATCGGTGCCCCCTCCGGGCAGGCGGATTGCTCCTTGCGTCGGTTACCGATCATCGCCCTGGAGACCACGATGCCGACCGACCTCAACCCGCCGCCCGAGCGCCATCGGCTCGGCGAATGGATGGCCCGCGAAGAAGCGCACATGGCCGCATTTCGCGAAAAAATCGCCGCAGACGCGCGCACGCATGCCGGCGAGCGGCTGCGCACGCCGGCCGTGCAGGAACTCGCGCGGCTGTTCGACGACCATGCCGTGCTGCGCATGAGCCTGGTCCGCGCGATCGACGAAGCGGTCGAATCGGGCCACCAGCTCGGCTATACGTCGGTCGACGGGCTGATGACCGTCCTGGATCACCTGATGACCTACACGCCGCCGTTCAGCGACGCGAGCCTGATCGTGTGCCCGATCAACGCCTTTCTCGACTGGCCGATGTGCATGCCGTCGGGCCATGCGCTGTTTCGCGACGCCGCCGTCAACGCGCATCTGCAGAACGTGCTGAACGTGTGGTGCGGCTTCCTTGGCGGCCCGCATTCGCGCGCGCATCTCGACACGTCGACGCCCGACGGCTGGTTCTGCGACGCGGCGCGCACGCGCATCGGGCTGTCGCAGTTCCAGTATCGCGACGACCAGCCGCACGGGGGCTTCGCTTCATGGAACGACTTCTTCACGCGGCGCTTTCGCGACGGCGCGCGCCCCGTCGCGGCGCCCGACGATCCGCACGTGATCGTCAGCGCGTGCGAGGCCGCGCCGTACCACGTCGAATCGAACGTGAAGCTGCGCGACCGGTTCTGGATCAAGGCGCAGCCGTATTCGCTGCGCGACATCTTCACGCCGGCCCGGCTGTCGCTCGCCGAGCGCTTCGTCGGCGGGGACCTGTACCAGGCGTATCTCAGCGCGTACAACTACCATCGCTGGCACGCGCCGGTGCGCGGGGTCGTCACGCATGCGTACCGGGTCCATGGCACCTACTACTCCATCGTCGAGGCGGAAGGCCCCGACCCGGCCGGACTGAACGACTCGCAGGGGTACATGACGGCGGTCGCGACGCGCGCCGTGGTCGCGATCGCCTGCGACGATCCCGGCATCGGCACCGTGGCCGCCGTGTTCGTCGGGATGGGCGACGTATCGTCCTGCGTGATCGACGTCGTGCCGGGACAGCGCGTCGACAAGGGCGACGAGATCGGTTATTTCCAGTTCGGCGGCTCGACCTGCTGCCTGCTGTTCGAAGCCGGTGTGATCGACCGGTTCGTGCCTGCGCCGCCGTTCGGCCACGACACCTCCGTCGTGAACGTCAATTCACCGGTCGCGATCGCACGGTGAGTCGCACGTGCGTCGGGCTCGCAGGCTCGACGCACGCCGGCTATCGGTGCAATGTTTTCAACGGTTTGTAATGCCGCCGAACGTCGGCGGAGCGTCGGTCAGCGTGACGCGACGAATGGCGCGGCCGACACGGGTTCACGCCGCCCGTGGCGCCAGAGAATCGATCAGCGCGCCGTTGAAGGCGGGCAGATCGTCGGGCTTGCGGCTGGTGATGAAAGGGCCGTCACGGACCACCTCCTGGTCGACCCACTTGCCGCCCGCATGACGGATGTCGTCCTGAAGGCTTGGCCAGCTCGTCATCGTGCGGCCTTCCACGAGGCCGGCGGACACGAGCAGCCAGCCACCGTGGCAGATCGCCGCGATCGGCTTGCCGGCGCCGACGGCCGCCGTCACGAACTCGCGCGCGGCCGGCACCATCCGGATCGCGTCGCCGTTCACGACGCCGCCGGGCAGCACGACCGCGTCGTAATCGCCCTCGCGCGCATCGTCGAACGTGCGGTCGACCTTCACGCGCTTGCCCTTTTCGACGTGCCTGAAGCCCTGGATCTCGCCCCCCTTCTGCGAAATCACGTCGACCTGCGCGCCTTCCGCCGCGAGCGCGCGCTGCGGTTCGACGAGTTCGGCTTCCTCGAAGCCGTCGACCGCGAGGATCGCCACCTTGCAATGAACCAGCCTTCCGCTCATGAAGCCCTCCGTCAGTGACGCGGCACACGTCGTGCCGCGCCGGTGTCGCAGCAAGCGGCGTGCCGTTTCCGCCCACGGGACGTGCCCGCCATCCGGGAACGATTTCGCGCGCCGGGCACGCGGATTTCCTGCATGCAAGGGCCGATGCCATCCGGGCGGCGGCCGCCGCCTGCAATGACGTCGGGGCGCGTTGACCGCATACCAAACGCAAATGGGCTCGCCTCAGTTGCGCGCCTGAACGAACCGTGAGACGGCGTCGCTCACCCCGCTACTGCAGGTGACTCGCCGCGTCCAGCATCGCGTCGGTCACTTCGATCGTGAGCGTCAGGCTCTCATTCGTGTCGGGCAGACGGTCGAGCATCGCCTGCACCGTGTCGTGCAAAATCGCATGCACGCGCATCCGCGCGCCGTCGTCGAGCGCCGCATACCGCTCCATCGTGTCGCTGTCGAGCGCAAGTTCGACCGCATGCCGCGCGTACTCGGGCGGCGCATCGGCCGTCAGCGCCCAGGTCGAATGGAACTTGATCCTGCCCGTCGCGACGTCGACATGGACCGTCGTATCGAGATCGTCCGCCTCGATCGCGTCGCCGTCGATCTCGTCGTTCTCCACCCCGTTCCGGGAATTGGATCGCATGATGCCCTCCTGTGTCGTGGCGGCGAGCCCGTCCCGGGAAACCTCGCCGCCCTCGTCGGCACGGCGCCGTCAATAACCGCTGGAGCCCGCGCTGCCCGCCCCGCCGGCACCCCCGCCGCCCGTGCCCGTCGACCCGGGCGAGCCGCCGTTGCCGGCGCCGGCGCCGGCGCCGGCGCCGGTGCCGGTACCAGTGCCGCTGCCGCCCGCACCCACGCCGTTGGGGCCACCGCCCGGCTTCACGTGGCCGGCCGATCCGCTGTGCGAACGCGAGCCTTGTGTCGCACCCTGCCGCTGGATGGGTGCAGGCGGAGGCGGCGCGGCCGTATTGCCGTTGGTGCCCGGCGTCGACATGTCCATCGACGGATTCGGCGCGCCGGTGCCCTCGTCCGGGCGCTGCGAGTTCTGCGCCCATGCGGCAGGCGCGGCCGCGATGATCGCGACAGCCGCGCACGCAAGCACGCGCGGCGCGACATATTTCGATTCGGATGCGGATTTCATGAGTTTTCTCCCTGATAGAGATCACGTGAAGGAAATTCCTGCCCCTTCCTTTCAGCAAGGCCCATGCCGCCGTCGGCACGCATGCCGGCGGTCGTGTCGCCATCCGTGATCGCACGCGGGATGTCCGCGACGCCGCCGATCGACGGGCATCACGGGCCGCAGCATCGGCCATGACGCATTCACGTTTCAGCGCCGAGCCGAGCGCGCATCGACGCGGTGATGCGCTGCCGCGCGCGCGCATAGCCTTCCCACGGATCGCGTTTCAACGCATCGAGGCGTTCGCGCAGCGTGTCGATCGTCCATTGCGCCCCGCCCGTCGTGTCGGGCACCTCGTCCCAGTCGAGCGGCACCGATACGCCCATGCCGGGCCGCGCGCGTACCGAATACGCGGCGATCGTGCTCGCGCCGCGGCCGTTGCGCAGGTAGTCGACGAAGATCTTGCCGCGCCGGTGGCGCGGCCCCATCGTCGCGGTGAAACGGTCGGGCAGCGCGCCCGCGACGTGCTGCGCCACCGCGCGCGAGAAATCCTTCACGTCGTCCCAGCCCGCATGTCGCGTGAGCGGCACGACGACGTGCAGCCCCTTGCCGCCGCTCGTCTTGCAGAACGAGACGAGCCCCAGCTCGTCGAGCAGCCCGCGCACGAGTTGCGCGGCGTCGATCATCGCGCGCCACGGCAGCGCCGGATCGGGATCGAGGTCGAACACGATGCGGTCCGGCCGCTCGATGTTCGACGCGTGCGCGTTCCACGTGTGCAGCTCGACCGTGCCCATCTGCGCGGCACCGAGCAGCGCATCGACGCTGTCGATCGACAGCAGCGGCCCGTGGCCGGGATCGAGCCCTTCGTGCTGCGTGACGAACGGAATCTCGCGGCGCTCGGCATGCTTCTGGAAGAACAGTTCGCCGGCGATGTCGCCCGGTGCGCGCACGAGCGACACGGGCCGGCCCTTCAGGTCCGGCAGCAGCCACGGCGCGACCCATTGCCAGTAGTGCGCGAGGTCGATCTTGCGCGTGCCGCTTTGCGGATCGAGCACCCGATCGGGATGCGTGATGCGCACGCGGCCGACCTGATCGGCGGCGGCCGCACCCCGCGTGTCGCCGGAAGACGCGGACGATCGCGCGCCGTGCTTGCGGCCGTGCGCCGTGTCGGTATGCGAGGCATGCGGGGATGCGTCGTGCGCCGCGCGGGATTCGTTCATCGTCGCCTCCGTTTCGGTTGGCCGTGGCACTTCGCGGACGATCTGCCGCGCCGGCTTGTCTTCGCGCAGCGCGATGAACGCCGCCTGCCGCACGATTCCGTCGCTGGTCCATTCCGCGAATTCGCACTCGGCGACGAGCGTCGGCTCGACCCAGTGGACGCGCGTGCGGGACCGTTCGCGCGGCGGCGGATCGAACGGCGTCGTGCCGCGTTCGTGCTTGCGCAGCGTCGCCGCGAGCCGGTCGAGCAAACGCGTATCGAACCCGGTGCCGACCCGGCCGACATAGCGCAACGGCGGGGCCGCGTGCGGCCGCCTGGGCCGCTTGCCGCCCGCGGCCGGTTCGTACACGCCGAGCAGCAGCGCGCCGAAGCCGTGCCGGCTGCCCGACGGCTCGGTATAGCCGCCGATCACGAACTCCTGGCGCCGCCGGCATTTCAGCTTGATCCACGCGGACGAGCGGCCGCCGCGATAGCGTGAATCCGCGCGCTTGCCGATCAACCCTTCGAGCCCCGTGTCGCAGGCGCTCGCGATTAGCGACGCGACGTCGTCGCCGAGATCGGGCGAGTAGCGCAGCCGCGCGGGATCGCTGCCGGCGAGCAGCGGTTCAAGCAGCGCGCGCCGCGCGGTGAGCGGCGCATCGCGCAGGTCGTATCCGTCGAGAAACGGCAGGTCGAACACGAACAGCGTCACCGCGTCCGAACGGCCCGCGCCGAGCGCGTTCTGCAGGGCCTGGAAATCGGGCAGCCCGTGCCCGCCCAGGACGACGGCCTCGCCGTCGAGCCACGCGTTGTCGACATCGAGCGCCGCGAGCGCGTCGCGCTGCACGCGCAATTTCGCGGTCCAGTCGCGGCCTTCGCGCGTCATCAGCGTGACGTGCCGACGCGCACCGCGACCCGCGATCCGGGCAAGGATCCGGTAACCGTCGAATTTCACTTCGTAGCGCCAGTCGTCGTGAATGGGCGGTGCATCGACGAGCGTCGCGAGTTGCGGCGTCACGCGCTCGGGCAACGCAGCACGCACCGCGCCTTCCACCTGCGACGGATCGATCGCCGTCGTGCGCGCCCCGCCGTCAGGCGGCGGACGGGCAGGCGCCGTGCGCGACGCCCGTGTCCGGCCGTCATGCACGCTGCCCGGCTGCTGCGCGACGACATCGAAGCTCGCCGCATCGCGCGCCTCGTCGTCGCGTTCCTTGATCAGCAGCCATTGCTCCTGGCGTCCCTGCTGCCGCCCGCTGCGCACCAGCGCCCAGCCGCCGTGCAGCTTCGTGCCGTCGAGCCGGAACGTCAGCTTGCCCGCACGATAACCGTCGCGTGCCCGGGCAATGCCGCCATCGGGTGTCCAGGTGCCTTCGTCCCACACGGTGACGGAGCCCGCGCCGTAATGGCCGGCCGGGATCTCGCCTTCGAACGACGCATATTCGAGCGGATGATCCTCGACGTGCACGGCCAGCCGTTTCACCGACGGATCGACGCTCGGCCCTTTCGGCACCGCCCATGACTTCAGCGTGCCGTCGAGCTCGAGACGGAAGTCGTAGTGCAGCCGCCGTGCGTGATGCTCCTGGATCACGAAGCGCAGCGGCCGGGCGGTGCGCGCGGAGGGTCGCGCTTTATGCGCCTTCTGCACGCTCGCGTCCGCATCCGCATGCGCGCGCCGCCGTCCGTGCGCTCCCTCGGGTTCCGGCGTCGCATCGAAGCGGCGCTTGCGGCGATAGGGTTCGAGCTTGCCGGCCATCGCGTCACCCTCCTTCCCGCGCCGTCACGCGGCGTGCTTGCGGCGCGCGGTGGCCTTCTTCGCCGCGTGCGTGCCGGTCGCGCCGCGCTTCGCGGCCGCGCGCTTCGCCGGCGTCTTCGCCGTGCCTTTCGCAGACGTTTTCGCCGCCGGCTTGCGCCGCGTGCCCGTCGCATGCGAAGGCTCCTGGGCCTCCTCGTCGTCGTCCGTGCGTGCGGCACGCGCACCGCCGCCCTTCAGGCTGCGCTTGAGCAGCTCGGTGAGATCGACCACGTTGGTCGCCGTGCGCGCCGTCTGCGCGGGCCGGTCCTCGATTTCCTCGATGCGGCCCGCGCGCACCTTGCGCTCGACCAGCTCGAGGATGTCGTCGCGGAACGTGTCGTGATACTCATCGGGCGTCCAGGAGCCCGACATGTCCTCGATCAGCTTCTTCGCCATCGCGAATTCGCGCGCACTGACGCCGGCGCGCTTCGCGTCGTCGGCCGGCACCGACAGTTCGTCCAGCGGCCGCAGTTCCTCCTGCCAGCGCAGCGTATCGAGCGCGAGCAGCGGCCCGACCGGAATCAGCGCGCCGAGATGCTGGCGGTCGCGCATCACGACGTGCGCGATGCCGATCTTGCCGCTGTCTTTGAGCGCGTCGCGCAGCAGCGCATAGACCTTCTCGCCCTTGCGGTCCGGCACGAGGTAGTACGGCGTGTCGAGATACAGGAACGACACGGCGTCCTCGTCGACGAACGTGACGATGTCGACGGTCTGCGTCGACTCGGGGTTCGCCGCGCGGATCTCGTCGTCGGTCAGCACGACATAGCGCTCCTTCTCGTACTCGTAGCCGCGCACGATGTCCTCGCGCGTGACTTCCTTGCCGGTGCGCTTGTTGACCTGCCGATAGCCGACCGGGTCCATCGAGCGCTTGTCGAGCAGCCGGAACGACGGCTTCACGGTGCGCGTGGCCGGGAACAGCTGCACGGGCACGTGAACGAGCCCGAAGCTGATCGCACCTTTCCAGATCATGCGTGTCATCGATGTCCTCCTTGCGGCGTCCGTCGCCGTGCACGGCCGTCAGGGCCTTCGGCAACGGCTGCGCCGCACGATGCTGACGTGGCCGTTGCGCTCCAGGATCGCCGCGTCGACGTCCGACAGGTCGTCCGCGCCGAGCGCCTGACGCACGCTTTCGCGTACGTCCGTCGGCGTGATCAGCGCCGCGCGCATCTGCGCGTCGTCGAAGCGGCCGTTGCGATACACCTCGCGCTCCGCGCCGACCAGCAGCCGCTCGAGCCGGCTCGAGCGCACGCAGGCCCAGCCGATCACGCGATGCAGCAGCGCGATCGCGAGCGACGCGGCCACCGTCGCCACGAACGGCGACGCACCGACCACCGCGCGGCTCAGGATCGCGCCGAGCAGGATGCCGACCACGTAGTCGACCGGCGAACGCTGGCCGAACGCGCGCCGCCCGGCGATGCGAATCAGCACCAGCGCGATCACGAACACGACGATCGCCCGCAGTACCATCTGCCCGGGGCCGAGCATCCGGCCCTGTCCGAACAGTGCGACGACGACGTCCATGATCGCGTGGCGCTAGGCCGGCAACTCGGCGGCCTGCTGCTCGCGCGCCCAGACGCGATGACGGCCGAGGTGGTCGGACAGGTCGTTCAGGACTGCGTCGAGATCGACGGCCTGCCCGACGCACACGCCTTCGGCCGGGTCCGGCAAGTGGGCGGCGCTCAGCAATTGCCGCCCCGACCCGACGGCCGCGATCGGCTTCAGGTGCTTGAACGCTTCGCGCACGAAATGCCGCGCGTCGGCGCTGTGCGCGAGGTCGCGGCCGTCGCCGTCGCCGCCGCACACGAACACCGCATCGAACATCACCGACGGCATGCCGGCCAGCGTCGCCTGCGGCACGATGCTGCCGATCGGCGCCAGCGTCGGCGCGACGATCGTCGGCACCGCGTGCGCGGCCTGCAGCGCATCGCGCACCTGCTGGACGAGCGCCTGGCTCGTCCCGGCGGTCGCGATCAGCGCGATCTTGCGCGACCGGATGCCGGGCTTCGCGCGGCCGATCAGGCTCAGCGCGGGCGAACGCTGCGCGACCGCCGGCGTCGCACCTCCGTGCGGCGCGGGCAGCCCGAGCCGTTCGGCCACCTGCGCGGCCAGCCCCGCGTCGAAGCGGGCGATGATGTCGTTGACCACCCGCTCGCGAATGTGCGGCTGCGTCACCTTGCCGAGCTCGAAGCAGTATGCGTCGCGGATATGCCGCTGCTCGATCTCGGTCATGCTCTGGTAGAACAGCGCGGGCTGCGAAAAATGATCGGCGAACGTCTCGCTGCGCACGCGCACCTTGTCGCCTTCGAGCGGCTCGTGCACGGTCTCGAAGCCGCCGCCGGCCGGCGCGGGCGGCGTCTCGCGCGGCCAGCCGCCGCTCGTCGAATTCGGTTCGTACGACGCCTGCCCGACGTTGATCGTCTGCCGGTGCATCGCATCGCGCTGGTTGTTCGCGAACGGGCACACCGGGCGGTTGATCGGGATCTCGTGAAAGTTCGGGCCGCCGAGCCGGCTCAACTGCGTATCGGTGTACGAGAACAGCCGCCCCTGCAGCAGCGGATCGTTCGTGAAGTCGATGCCCGGCACCACGTGCCCCGGGTGAAACGCGACCTGCTCGGTTTCCGCGAAGAAGTTGTCGGGATTGCGGTTCAACGTCATCCGGCCGATGGGCCGCACCGGCACCAACTCTTCCGGCACCAGCTTGGTCGGGTCGAGCAGGTCGAAGTCGAACTTCCCGGCATCGGCCGGATCGATCATCTGCACGCAGAGTTCGAACTCCGGATAGTCGCCGCGCTCGATCGCCATCCACAAGTCGCGCCGGTTGAAGTCCGGGTCGTGGCCGGCAATCCGCTGCGCCTCGTCCCACAGCAGCGAATACGCGCCGCTCACGGGCCGCCAGTGGAACTTCACGAAACGCTCGGCGCCGGCCACGTTCACGAAGCGGAACGTGTGCACGCCGAAGCCGTCCATCGCGCGGAAGCTCGCGGGCAGCGCACGGTCGGACATCAGCCACAGCACCGTGTGGGTGGTCTCCGGCACCAGCGACACGAAATCCCAGAACGTGTCGTGCGCGGACGCACCGGTCGGCATCTCGTTCGGCGCCTCGGGCTTCACCGCATGCACGAAATCGGGAAACTTGATCGCATCCTGGATGAAGAACACCGGCATGTTGTTGCCGACGAGATCGTAGTTCCCCTCTTCGGTATAGAACTTCACCGCGAAGCCACGCACGTCGCGCACGGTATCGGCCGAGCCGCGCGGCCCCTGTACCGTCGAGAACCGCACGTACACCGGCGTTTCGGCGGCCGGGTCCTGCAGGAAGGCGGCCTTCGTGTAGTCGGCCATCGGCTCGTACACGCGAAACACGCCGTGCGCGGCCGAGCCGCGCGCGTGCACCACGCGCTCCGGAATGCGCTCGTGATCGAAATGCGTGATCTTCTCGCGCATGATGAAGTCTTCGAGCAACGACGGGCCGCGCGGGCCGCCACGCAACGTGTTCTGGTTGTCGGCGATCCGCACGCCCTGGTTGGTGCGCAGTGCCTCGTGGTCGGGCCGCGAGCGGTGCTCGTCGAGCTGGCGCGATTTCGCGCTGTCCTGCGGCTGGGCGGGCGGCGTCTTGCCGGAAGAGGGGGAAAGGGTCATCGATCGGGTCCTCGTGGCGTTTGGATGGGTATCCGCCATGCACGCGCCGCGTTGCTGCGGCGCGCACGTGGCGGGGACAGCTGGAAAACCGGCGCGGCCGGGCGCGACCGCACCCGCCGGCCGGCGGTGGCCTCAGGGCGCGCGCAACGCCGCGTCGAGTTCGGCGCGCGTCACGTCGAGCGCCACGTTGCACTCGATCGCCGCATCGTCGACGCGCGGCTTGCGTGCGTCCACCGCGCGTCGCGCGCCGTCGCACAGATGCGTGCGCACGCGCAGCCGGTCGGCCGCGTCAAGCGACGCATAGCGGGCGATCACGTCCGGATCGAACCGCAGGTCGACCGCGCAACGCCAGTCGCGCGCGCTTGCGTCGGCCGGCACGCGCACCCACGACACCTGGATGGTCAGCCGCCCGGACGCGTCGTCCGCATGCACGACGACGGTCGATTCCGACGGGAAACCGTTCGCGAGCGCATGCTCGAGTTCCGAGATGCGCTGCGACCGGTCGGGCGTGACGCTCATCGTCGGACCACGCCCAGCAGCAGCGTGACCAGGAAGATCACCACGAAGATGTAGAACAGGATCTTCGCGATCTCCGCCGCGCCGGCTGCGATGCCGCCGAAACCGAACACGGCCGCGATGATCGCGATGATGAAGAAGATGATGGCGTATCGAAGCATGGAACCCTCCTGGATGACAGCGGTCGTCGACATGCGTCGGCATCGATCAGGCGTCGTGCTTGTGTTTCGGTTTGCCGTGGACCGGCGTGGAGGCCATTTTCTCGAGCTCTTTTTCGCTCATCGATTTGGCCATCGACTTCGAAGGCGGTTTGAGATCCTTCATTTTCGTCTCGCCGCGCTTGGCCGACAGGGCGGCCCCGGCGGCGCGTTGCTGGGCCTGCGATTTTGCTGGCATGGTCGTGCTCCTCTCGTGGGTGCGTGCATCGCGGCAAGCGGTGGCACGCACGCGGTTGAACGCGGTTGAGCGCGGTCGAATCGCCCGGCTCTCACGCCGCGTCGCGACGCCACGGGCCGGCCGGCGAAATCGTCATCGCCTGGCGATCCTGCGTCACCGGGCAATGCGCAAAAACGATGCCTAGGCCGCGCGCGGCACCGCCGAACACGGCTTCGAAAGCCGTCAGGCGATTCGATTCACGATTGACCGTCTGCATGCCTCATGCATTGAGCATGCCAGCTCGTCGAAGCGCGTTCGTTGCGGGTTCGCCCCGCGTGTCGCCGCAGGCGGGAGCCGCTTATTTACAAGCCGGCGGCAAGTTTTGGACACGCGTTCCGGGAGCCGGGAAGCATGCCGGATCGTCGGCCGTCATCGCTTCGCATCGATGCGATCGACGGCCGAACGATCGAGAAAGGCGGTCGTCAGTGCCGGCAGGTGACTCAGCAGCCAAGCGGCCACGCTGCGCTCCTGTTGCAGGATCCGTTCGCAGCACGCGCCAATCTCCGCTTCGCCGGCTGCCTGCGCCGCGGCGACGAGCGCGGTATACGCGGCGATCTCGACCTGCGCGAACGCATAACCGGCCAACGCCCCCTTCACCACTTCGTCGACGGCCAGCATGCCGCTCGCGATCCGGCCGTACGCGGTGATCCGCGCGGCGAGGTCCTTGATCGCGGACGGCGTCGTACCGAGCCGCATCAGGCACGCTTCGACGAGCGCCTGGTGGCCGAGCGTGTCGTCGAGATGCAGGCGCAGCCGGTCCTGCAACTGCGGATAGTGATCGAGCCGTTTCAGTTGCGCGGCGAGCAGCATCTCCGCCTGCCGCTCCATCGCATAGGCATCGCGCAGCCAGTCTTCCAGGTGTTCGCGCGGATTCGCCATCGGTTTCCTCCGGCCGCGTCGCGCGGCGGCATGCCGTGCGCCGCACTGGACGGCGCGTTGCTCGGCGCACGCGATCCCGCGCACGTCCGGTGGGTGATGTCCCGGTGCCGGGTCAGTACTGCATCAGCGGCGGCGTGCCCGGCAGCGGCCGGTCGCCCTGCGCGCCGTTCGCGCCGGTGGACGGCCCGTCGGCCGATTCGCCGCCGGCCGCGCCCTGCGGCATCATGGTGGCCGGCGCCGGGTGCGTATCGCCACGCGCATTCGCGTCGGGCGTCGTCGTGGTCGACTGTGTCCCACGGCTGTCGGGTGGCGCACCGCGGGTACCGTAGGGGCCGTTCGCCGGTTGCGTGCATGCACCCAGCGCGCACGCGGCGGCGAACGCAAGGATGCCCATGCGTATCGTCTGGATCGGGTTCATCGAAATCCTCCCTGTGATCGACGTCTCATAGCCGGTTGAAACGGAAATCGCCTGCGTAGGCGGTCGGGGCGCGACGCGCCATCATCTCGTCGAACTCCACCGCGACGCGCGTCAGCGCGCGGCGCTGCGATTCGATGCCGGCCTGCTCGAGCGCGGCGAACGCGTCGGCGTCGAACGCCACGGTCAGCGACGCCGGATGGCCGTCGACGCGAAAGCCGATATGCAACGCATCGAGCGTCGCTTCCTCGATATGGAACGGCATCGCGCGCGCCTCGAAATGGCGGCCAAGCGTTTCGGCGATGTCGCGCAACACGCCGGGTTTCACACGGATGCTCATGGCAATACCTCGTTGCGCGTTCGCGTTACCGCACCCATCGGCGGCGTATGCACGGGCGGCTCGCGCTCGGGCGGTGCATGCCCCGGTGGGTCGCCCTCGGGCTCCCGGTACGGCTCGGGCAGGTCGGGCGGCAAATCGTCGGGATCGGGCGGGTCCGGATCCGGCCCGATGTCGGATAGCGGCGGTTCGGGCCGCTGCAACCACTGCGCTGCGTCATGTGTCATCGGCACTCCTTCATTGCGGGGTCGGCGGGTCGACTGCGGGCGCGACCTGCGCCTGCCCAGGGTGCGCAAGCCGCATGCCGTCGTCCACGTCGTCCGCCTAGCCGCCGCGCTGCGCACGCGGGCGCCGCGAACGGCCTGCCGTGCCTTCGCTACACCGTCCGCTGCAAATCTTGCAACGGCGCGGCTACGCGTCGTAAGCGGCCATCACGAGCCATCGCTCGCGGCCGTCATCGCGCACCTGCGCGGCGAGCGCATACGAATCGGACGGCTCGCACGCACGCTGCAGCGCGAACCGCGCCGGCTCGGTCAAGCCGAACGTCTCGCCGCCGAGCGGCCTCACGTCGGCCTTGCCTTCGAACATCCGGCGCTCGGGCCGGTAGATCAGCGGTTCATGCTTCCATTCGTTGAAATGGCTCTTCAACGAATCGAATCCGCCGCCGCAGACGTTGACCTCGTAGCGCACGCCCGGTCGTCGTTTCGGAATCGTCATCGTGCCTCCCGCTCGATGGGTGCGCGGCCGGCACCGGTTGCGCCACGCGCTTTCGTCGTCATCACGGCAAGTCGCGTGCCGCTCGCGTCCGGCGCATCTCGGCGCATACCGGGCATGGCCGTTGCGAATGGGACACGCCATCGGCATCGACACGGAGGCTCGCGATGAAGGATTCGACCCGGACCGGCCACGACGCGCCGGCACACGAACGGCAACCCGATCCGTCGCCGCCGCTCAAGCACCGCGACCGCGCGCGGACGCGCCACTCGGAACGCCATATCGACAAGCAGCTCGAGGATACGTTTCCCGCGAGCGACCCGCCCGCGACCGGCGGTGTCACGCGCATCGAGCCGGACACGCCGCCCGGCACGCACGACGAGGGGCCGTGGCAGGACAAGCGCGAACGCGGCGACACGTGAGCGCCCACGGCACGTGGCTTGCTGATTCCGTCCCGCCCATTTCCATCCATTGCACTACCGAACTCGTGAGGAGAATTTCATGCATCGCGTCAACGAAATCATGTCGCAGGACGTCGTGCACATCGCACCGACCGACTCGATCCGTCATGCCGCGCAACTGATGGAGCGCTACGACGTCGGCGCCCTGCCCGTGTGCGACAACAACCGGCTGATCGGGATGGTGACGGACCGGGATCTCGCGGTGCGCGCGATTTCGGCCGGCAAGCCGCCGGAGACGCGCATTCACGAAGTCGCGTCGGGACCGATCGAATGGTGTTTCGACGACGATTCGCTGGACGAGATCCAGCACTACATGGCGGACGCGCAACTGCGCCGCCTGCCGGTCGTCGATCACGACAAGCGGCTGGTCGGCATGCTGTCGCTCGCGGATATCGCGACACGCATGGCCGGCCCCGAGCGGGACGATCTCGCGAACACGCTCGAAGGCGTGTCGCAACCGAAGCAGACGTGACGGAGCGATCCCTGCCCCGTCCCGACCACCCCGCGCGACCCGCAGGGCCCGCCCCGGGCACCGTCGCGCCTCATACAGTCTGGAGGAAACCATGCAGACTTCCGATCAAGGTCAGACCCGCATCATCGGCAAGGGCGCAGCAACGGCGGCCGGCCCTGGCCCCGACGTGATGGCGGCCGATACGCTGGAAGGCGACAAGGTCTATACGACCGACGGCGACGATGTCGGCAAGATCAAGGACATCATGCTCGACGTGCGCTCCGGCCGCGTCGCCTACGCGGTGCTGTCGAGCGGCGGCATCCTCGGCATCGGCGACAAGCTGCACGCGATCCCGTGGAGCGCGCTCACGCTCGACACCGAGCGCAAATGCTTCCTGCTGTCGGTGTCGTCCGAGCGGATCCGCAACGCACCGGGGTTCGACAAGGACCACTGGCCGGCGATGGCCGATCCGCAATGGGCCGGGCCGCTGCACGAGTTCTACGGCAGCGCGCCGTACTGGAGCGCCGGCGACGAACTCGGGCTGACCGACCCGACCGAGGAACTGAACGATCCGCGCTCACGCGACCGTCTCTGATCGCGCCATCGCGCTGCGCCGGTTCACCGGCGCAGCCGCTTCGAACGCCCCGCCCGCGCGGGGCGTTTTTCTTGCCGGCCGTCGCGACGGCGGCCCCGACGCGACACGCGCTACGCGCGATGCCGCAACGCGTCGATCACGATGGTGAACGCGCGCGACGCCGGGCGGCGGCTCGGATAGTACGCGTGGTAGCCGGGAAAGACCGGGCACCAGTCCGGCATCACGATCCGCAGGCTGCCGTTGCGGACATGCTCCAGCACGATGTCCTCGGTGACGAACGCGATGCCGAAGCCGTCGAGCGCCGCCTGGACCATGTGCGGCTGCGTGTTGCAGGTGATCCGGCCGTTCACGCGCGCCAGCACGTCGTTCCTGCCCTTCTTCAGCTCCCACGCATAGATGCCCTTCGCCGTGGCGAGCCGCAACGTGACGCAATCGTGATCGAGCAGGTCCTGCGGCTTCTTCGGCGGCTTGCGGCCGTCGAGATAGGCCGGCGCCGCGACCATCGCCATCCGGACATCCGGGCTGATCCGCACGGCGATCATGTCCTTCGCCACCTGGTCGCCGTAGCGCACGCCGATGTCGTAGCGCTCCTCGACGATGTTCGACAGCCCGTAATCGACCGACAGCTCGATGCGGATATCCGGGTAGTCGGGCAGGATCTGCCTGAGTTTCGGCCAGATGATCGTATCGATCGGATGCTCGGTCGCCGTAATGCGCACCACACCGGCCGGCTTGTCCCGGAAATCCGACAGCGCGGCCAGTTGCGCGGTGATCTCGTCGATGCGCGGGGCCACCGCCTGGAACAGCGCTTCGCCCGCGTCGGTCGTCGACACGCTGCGCGTCGTGCGCGTCAGCAGCCGCACGCCGACCCGCGCTTCGAGATCGCGAATGGTGTGGCTCAGCGCCGACTGCGACACGCCGAGCCGCGTGGCCGCGCGCGTGAAGCTGCGGTCGCGGGCCACCGCGAGAAAGACGAGCAGGTCGTTCAGATTTTCGCGCGCCATGTCGAAAAGCTCCGGTCGGGACGGACGCCAATCGTAGCACCGCCGGCGGCGATTCATCAGTTTGGCTCATCAGTCCAAGCGCGCCGCGCTACTTAATCGATCCGGGACGGCTCGCTAGACTGCGAAGCCATCGACCCGATGCGTCGCGGCAGCGCCCGGACGCTCGGACTCCCCGCATTCCGGAGCCCAATCTCATGACTACCCGCTTTCTCACTGCCGTCACCGCGATCGCCACGCTTGTCGCGTCCGGCTCGCTGTTCGCGCAATCCGCACCGGGCCTGACGCGCGAGCAGGTCCGCGAGGACATGCAGCGCTACGAGGCCGCCGGCTTCAATCCCGCACGCATGAACCCGCGCAGCTGGGTCGACGACGCCCAGGCCGCCGCGGCCCGGGTGCAGGCCGGGCGCGCCGACGACGCGCGCACGCAGCTCGCCGTGCACGGCGCCACGACGCATTGCGACTGAGCGCGCGACCGCCCCGCCCTTCCGATCCGGTTCCCGACATGCAATCCGTCTCCACTCCCGATCGCGGCACGGCACCTGACGGCGCGGCCGCGTGGGGCGCCGTCCTCGCGATGTCGCTCGGCGCGTTCGCGCTGGTCGCCTCCGAGTTCATGCCCGTCAGCCTGCTCACGCCGATTGCAGGCGACCTGCACGTCAGCGAAGGGCAGGCCGGCCAGGCCATCTCCGTGTCGGGCGCTTTCGCGCTGGTCACGAGCCTGTTCATCGCGTCGCTCGCCGGCCGGCGCGATCGCAAGCCGTTGCTGCTGTTGCTGACACTGCTGACGATCGTGTCCGGCACGCTCGTCGCATTCGCGCCGAACTACGCCGCGTTCATCGCCGGCCGGGCACTGATCGGCGTGGCGATCGGCGGCTTCTGGTCGATGTCGGCCGCCACCGCGATGCGCCTCGTGCCGGCGCCGCACGTGCCGCGCGCGCTGGCGATCGTGAACGGCGGCAATGCGCTGGCGACCGTCGTCGCGGCCCCGCTCGGCAGCTTTCTGGGCGGGATCGTCGGGTGGCGCTGGGCGTTCTTCTGCGTCGTGCCGGTCGCCGCGATCGCATTCGGCTGGAAGCTCGTCAGCCTGCCGTCGATGCGGTCCGCGCCGCGCGACACGTCGGCCAACGCGCTCAGGCTGCTGGCCCGGCCGCCGGTCGCGCTCGGCATGGCGGCGGTCAGCGTGTTCTTCATGGGCCAGTTCACGCTGTTCACCTACCTGCGTGCGTTCCTCGAAACCGTCACGCACGCCGGCACCGTCACGCTGTCGCTGATCCTGCTCGTGATCGGCATCGCGGGTTTCGCGGGCACGTTCCTGATCGGCGGCGTGCTGGCACGCGGGCTCTACCGGACACTCGTGGCCACGCCGGTACTGATGGCCGCGATCGCGGCGGCGCTGATGGTCGTCGGCGGCTCCACGGCGGCAACCGCCTGCCTGCTCGGCGCATGGGGCCTGCTCGGCACCGCGGCGCCGGTCGGCTGGTGGACGTGGCTCGCCCGTACGCTGCCGCACGATGCGGAAGCCGGCGGCGGGCTGATGGTGGCGGTCGTGCAACTCGCGATCGGGCTCGGCGCGACGATCGGCGGCATGCTGTTCGACCTGCACGGCTACCGCGCGACCTTCGCGATGAGCGCGGCACTGCTCGCGCTCGCCGGCGGGCTGGCCGTCGTCGCGGGCCGGTCCGCCCGACGCGCGGCCACGCGCACCGGCGGTTGATGCCTGCGCCACGACGCCCCGGCGGCGTTTTTACAAGCGTCGTGTAACCGCCCCGTCCGGCTTCGCGCGGCCGCTCGCCGCGTCCAGATAACCGAGCAGCCGGTGCGGCGTCAGCGGCTTCGCGCAGTGCGCGTCGAACCCGGCTTGCCGCGCCGCCTCGCAGTCGCGTGGCGACGCCAACCCGCTGCACGCGACGAGCAGCATGTCGCCGGTATGCGGATCCCCGCGCAGCCGCGCGGCCAGCTGCAGCCCGTCGAGGCCCGGCATCGCGATATCGAGCACGACCGCGAACGGCTGCCAGTCGCGCGCGATCGCGCAGACAGCGAACGGATCGACGGCAATGCGGCATTCGAAGCCGCGCGCCTCGAGCAGCAGGCGCAGCGCATCGGCCGCGTCGCGATAGTCGTCGACGATCAGCACCCGACGCGGACGCCTCGGCACGCTGTCGGGTGCGCGCCACAGCAGCACGTCGTCCGCGGCCGGATCGTCGCCGGGTTCGGGAAGCATCGCGTTTCTCCTGTCGTTGACACCGCCTCCACGCAAACCACGCGCCCGTCCCGGCCGATGCGGAACGGCGGTTGCTGCACAGGGACGAATCGTCGTACCGGAGCCCTTCATGCGCGTCACGCTGCGCTTTCGTTTCCGTCCAGCCCCGCTGGCGTGCGCGACATGCCGCGCCCCGGGCCGCACGGGCGTGGTCATATGACGCGCCAGACGCCGCCCGCCGCCGACGACGCACCGGCGACACTCGGTGCGTGCCGCCGCTGCGCGTTGTGGGAGCATGCGACCCAGCCGGTGCCCGGCGCCGGCCCCGTCGACGCGACGATCATGCTGGTCGGCGAGCAGCCGGGCGACCAGGAGGATCGCCAGGGATTGCCGTTCGTCGGCGCGGCCGGACGCATGCTGGACCGCGCACTCGATGAAGCCGGGATCGAGCGCGCGCACTGCTACCTGACGAACGCGGTCAAGCACTTCAAATGGGAGCCGCGCGGCAAGCGCCGGCTGCACAAGACGCCCGCGCAACGCGAGGTGGCCGCGTGCCGCTACTGGCTCGAACGCGAACTCGACGCGGTACGGCCGCGCGTCATCGTCGCGCTCGGCGGCACCGCGTTGCGCGCGCTGCTGCAAGACAACGATGCGACGCTCGAGGCCGCGCGCGCGCCGATTCGCACGGCGGAAGGCCGGCTCGTCGTCGCGACCTATCACCCGTCGTACGTGCTGCGCACGCGCGGCGCCGATTCGCGCGAGCAGGCGTACCGGAGGCTCGTCGACGCGTTGCGCACCGCGTCGCGCCTGGCCGGCGAACCCGAGCGCGACCCCGATCGCGACCACCGGCACGGCGCACGGGGAGACACCCGATGAGCGCACCGGGCGACGACACGCAGCCGGCCGCGGGCGCCGCGCACCGCGACACCGAGCGGCGCGTCACGTTCGACACGTGGGTCGGCATGATCGTCACGAACGCGGTGTCGTTCTGCATCATGGTGGTCGGCGCCGCCGTGTTCTTCGCGCACGGCCGGCACGACATCGGCACCACCGCGCAAGCTGCGGAAGCGCTGCGGCCGATCGCCGGCGAAGCCGCGTTTCTCGTGTTCGCGTTCGGCATCGTCGGCTGCGGGCTGCTCGCGATTCCCGCGTTTGCGGGCAGCGCCGCGTATGGCTGCGCGGAAGCGTGGCGGTTCCGCGAAGGGCTGAACGAGCCGGTGCGGCGTGCCCCCGCGTTCTATGCGGTGCTCGCGCTGTGCGTGATCGTCGGCATCGCGATCTGCGTGAGCCCCATCGATCCGATCAAGGCGCTGTACTGGAGCGCGGTGCTCAACGGTATCGCGGCGGTACCGATGCTCGTGCTCGTGATGCTGCTGTCGCACCGGCGCGAGACGGCCGGACAACCCGGCAGCGGCATCGTGTCGAAAACGTTCGGCTGGCTGGCGGTCGCGCTGATGGCGGCATCGGTCGTGACGATGGTCGTCGACCTGCTGACCTGAACCGCGCATCGTCCATTCATTGCGCGCGCACGACTTTCGCCGAGCCGAGCCGGGCCGACCGCGTCGCGGCCATGCCCGGCCCGCCGCGCTCACATCATCTTGCCGCGCGAACGTTCGGCGCGCGCCGCGTCGGCCGCCGATTCGACCTTCTTCACTTCTTCCGGCGGCGGGAGCACCGCCTTGAAGCCCATCGACCCGATCCACATCTCGCGCGCCCAGCCCCGCGTGTGATACAGGTGATGATCCTCGTCGGCCTCGACCTCGTCGTGCGCGTCCTTCAGCGTCTTCGCGGCATCGCCCGACAATTGATCGGCCGCATAGCCGATCAGCTCCCAGTTCAGGTGATCCTTGGTCTCGGCGAGCACCACGCACTCGGCCGCGATGATTTGCGCGACGGCCGGCTCGGCCTGCTTCTGCGCCTGCTCGATCGTATGCACGAGCGCCTTGCCGATGGCCGCCACCGCACTGCGGCCCGGCGTCTGCGCGTCGGCGTCCATGCCGAACGTCTCGAACACCTTGCGCAGCACCTCCTGGTGATGCAGCGTCTCGCGGTGGTACTTCTCCCATTCCTTGTGCAGATCCTCGTCGGTCGCGCATTGCAGCGCGGCTTCGTAGATCTTCGCGCCGCCAAGCTCGGTTTCGTATGCCTGGCAGAGCAATTCGCGGATGCCTTCATGCTTCGGTTGCCGATGGGCCATGACTGCCTCTCCAAAAAGACGGGCCGCACGCGCGGCCCGGGGTTGAACGGGCGCGCGTCAGTGCGCGCCCATCTTGCTTTCGAGCGCCTGCGCCATGCTCAGGTGATGCCGCAGCGTCGGCAGCGTGGCGCTCGCGAACTCGCGCAATTGCGGATCCCGCCCGTCGCGCGCCTCGCCTTCGAACAGCGCGACGGCCTTGCGGTGCGCATCCGGGCCGGCCGCCGCGACGTACGCGACGTCGAAGTCGCGACCGTGCTTGCCGCGCAGCGCCTCGACGTCGGGATCCTGGATCTGTTCGACCTGCGGCTTCCTGCCCTGGCGCGCGGCGATCTCGTTCAATTGCGCATTCGCCTTGCCGTGGTCGGCCACCATGCGCTGCGCGAATGCGCGCACGTCCGGCGACTGCGCCTGCCGCAGCGCGAGCTGGCTCGCCTGCACCTCGGCCTTGCCGGCGATGGCGGCCTTGTCGACGAATTCCGCGTCGCCGCCTTGCGGCGCTTTCGCGATCATCGCGTCGCCCGCACCCGACGACGGATTGATCACGCCGCCGGGCACATGTGAATTCGATGCGGGCGGCTCGCTCGGCATCTGCGCGCGGGCGACGCCCGCGGCAGCGAGCACGGCCGCGGCGAACGCCGCGATCGTCCAGTTGGGTCGTTTCATGTGCTTCCTCCTTGCATGGGGCGACAGACGGCCGTCAGCCGCCGACGATCGAGCCGCCGTTCGGGTGCAGCGTCTGCCCGGTCATGTAGCTCGCGCCTTCCGACGCGAGCAGCACGTAGCAGCCGATCAGTTCGTCCGGCTGCCCCGGCCGCTTGAGCGGCACGTTCTCGCCGAACTTCGCGACCTGCTCGGCCGTGAACGTCGACGGAATCAGCGGCGTCCAGATCGGTCCGGGCGCGACCGCGTTGACGCGGATGTCGCGTTCGGCCAGCTCCGCCGACAGCGACCGCGTGAACGCGACGATCGCGCCCTTGGTCGCCGAGTAGTCGGGCAGCGTCGGATTGCCGTGATACGCGGTCACCGACGCGGTGTTGACGATGCGTCCGCCGTGCTTCATGTGCGGCAGCGCGGCCTGCGTGCAGAAGACCATCCCGTACACGTTCGTACGGAACGTGCGTTCGAGCTGTTCCTCGGTCACGTCCTCGATGCCCGGGCGCGGATGCTGTTCGCCCGCGTTGTTCACGAGCACGTCGAGCCGCCCGAGCCGCTCGACCGTGCGCGCCACCGCGTCGTGCGCCTGCCGTCGGTCGCCCACGTCGCACATGATCGCCTCGCAACGCCGGCCGGCCCGCTCGATCAGCTGCTTCGTATGCGCGGCGTCGGCGGACTCCTTCAGGTAGACGATCGCGACGTCGGCCCCTTCCTTCGCGAAGCCGATCGCGACCGCACGGCCGATCCCGCTGTCGCCGCCCGTCACGAGCGCGACCTTGCCGGCGAGCTTGCCGCTGCCGACGTAGTCGGCCGCCTCGTCGCGCGGCTGCGGATGCATGTCGCGCTCGGTGCCCGGCTGGTGGTCCTGGTGCTGGGGCGGCGGGGTCTGTGCGGTAGTCATGGGTTCGTTCCTCCCTGAACGGTGTCGTCAAACGCTCGCAAGCGGCGTGCCGCGCACGGCAGCGACCTCGTTGCGCGTGCGACGCTGCGAACGGGCGTGAAAAATTCAGCGTGGATGGCCGCCCGATGCGGGCTCGCCGGGCCGGCGTACCGGATCGAAGTCACGCCACTCGCCGTCCTGCCAGTCGCCCTCGACACGCTCGATCGACGACGCACCGGTCGCGCGCAGCACGTCTTCCGCGGTATTCACGGTATCGGGCGCCACGCGCACCGCGAGGATCACGCCGGATTCGCTCTGCGCGAGCGTGCCCTTGCCCTCGGCCTGCTCGCCGCGCATGCGGCCCAGCGCGCCGCCGAATGCGCCGAGATACGCGCCGGCCAGCGCGGCCGCAGCCGGAACGAACCAGTAGCGCACGCCGATCGCGTAGACGAGGAGCCCCACGACGATACCGATCACCACCCCGCGGATCGCGCCGATCATCGCGCCGCGCCCGCCCGGCTTCGCCGCCGTATCGGCATAGACGTCGCCGCCGATCGGAAAGCGCGCATGCTGTCCGGCGGGATTCAGGAAGAAGATCGATACGTCGTCCGAGCCGAACGCGCGCTCGTAAAGGTGACGCGCCCCACCTTCCGCTTCGTCGAACGTCGTGAAGCGGCCTGCGACGATCATCGCCATGGTCGTGCTCCTCGTGACGGTGGTGGCGCCGCGTGCCACCGCACGCGGCGCGACGGGGCGGCGCTCACATCAGCCGCCCGAGTTCCTTCGACACCGAGGCCGGCGTGCCGTATTCGCGATCGGGAATGCGGCGGAGCATGTCGATCACGCCGGGGTCCGCATGCGAGCGTTCCGCGCACTCGACGACCGCCGCCTTGCTGGCCGGATAGTCCATGCCCTTCAACGCCTTCTGCACGTCGATCGGGCTCGGCGCCTTGCCGTGGCCGCCCTGATGGCCGCCCTTGTCATGGTCCTGCTGCACGCGCTCGCCTTCGTGCGCGCGTGAGTGGCTGTACTCGTGGCCCGTATGTTGTCGGGATGTCATGAAAATCTCCTTGGGGATGAACGAAATCACGTCGACGCACGGCGCGCACGCGCCAGCGCGGCGACCACCAGCGCCACCGCGCCGAGGGCGACCGCCCCCGCCACCTTCGGCCGCTGAACCACCGTGTTGTAGGCGCAACCGCGCAGCACGGGCCCGTTCATGCCTTCGCGCTCGTGCAACGCATGGCGTGGCTCGTACAGCGCGTTGTCGTCGCGCGGGCGGGCGGGGCGATCCGTGCGCTGGCTGCGCCAGAAGAGCCGGGCCGCGACGCGATCGAACAGGCGCGGCGCGTGATACGCGCTCGCCGACGTGAACTTCGCCGCGCCGCCCACGAACAGCGTGCGGCGCGGATGCGCGGCCGCGAACAGGATCGCGTCGGCCACCAGTTCCGGGTCGTAGATCGGCGGCGGCAGCTTCGCCTCGACGTTCATGTAGTTTTTCGCGTGCATCACGAGCATCGTGTCGATCGCGGCCGGCTTGATCAACGTCACGGATATCGGCAGGTGGTCACCCTCCATCTCGAGCCGCAGCGAATCGGTAAAGCCCTTCACCGCATGCTTGGACGCCGCATACGCGCTCTGCAACGGCACCGGCGCGTCGGACGCCTCGCTGCCCATGTTGATGATCGCGCCGCCATGAAAGTCGTTCTTGCGCCGGAAGTGGTCGGCCGCGACGAGCGACCCGTGCACGACGCCCCAGTAGTTGGTGTCGAACAGCTTGCGCTGGTCGTCGAGCGGCACGGCCGAAGCCGGACCGAAGATCGATACGCCGGCGTTGTTGACCCACGTGTCGAAACCGCCGTAGGTCTCGACCGCCTTGGCGGCCGCGCGTTGCAGATCCTCGAGATTGCCCACGTCGCCCGCGACCGCCACCGCGAGATCGCCATGCTGGCGAAGCTCCTCGCACAACGTGTTGAGCGCGGCTTCATTCCGCGCGAACAGCACCAGCTTCGCGCCGCGGCGGGCGGCCTTGCGCGCGGTGACGAGGCCGATGCCGCTCGTCGCGCCGGTGATCACGATCGTCTGCTCGCCGACCGGTTTGAGCATGCATTGCATGACTGGACTCCTTGTGCGGCGCGGCCGCGGTCACTTGGCCCGGATCGTCAACTGATCGCGCACGTCCTGTACGCCGTCGACCTGCTTCACGACGCTGACGGCCTGCGTGCGCTGCGCCTCGTCGGGCACGCTGCCGGTGAGCGTCACGATGCCGCGCCGCGTCTTCACGTGGATGTCGCCGGACGACAGGCCGTTCGTCCCGACGAGCTCGGCCTTCGCCTTGGTCGTGATCGTGGCGTCGCGGATCTTCGCGCCGGTCGACGAATGCGACGACGACGCTGACGTCGACGCGGCACTGTCGTCGCCGGCGGCGACTGCGACCGGTGCGATCACCGCGCACGCCGTGGTGGCGGCGATCGCGATCGCCATGCCGGTGCGCATGGCGTTGCGACGACGGAACCTCAAGGAACGGGCTTGCAGCGGAAATGCCTTCATCGTGACCTCCTTTCGTCGAACCGGGGTTGCCGGCGGGTGAACGGGGCAGCGCAAGTCGCGTGCCTCGGTGCCCGTGCGGCGCCGCCGCGGGTTCTCCCGATCAGACGCCCTTTCATCCAACCCGTTGTAATTTTTTCGGTATCGCGACGGGCGGCTTCACGGGCAACGCCCCGGGTATGCCGCTTGCCGAACCACTGGCAACAGTGGCCCATCCACGCGGCCCCGTTACCGGGAGCAACACCATGCAAAGAATCGCGTTGATCAGTGAGCACGCATCGCCGCTGGGGGTGATCGGCGGCGTCGATGCCGGCGGGCAGAACATCTACGTCGCGAACGTCGCGAAGCAGCTGGCCGAGCGCGGCCTCGACGTCGATGTCTATACGCGCTGCGACAACCCGCACCTGCCGGAAGTCGTGCCGATCGGCACGCGCATGCGCGTGATCCACGTACCGGCCGGACCACCGACCGACATCCCCAAGGAGCGGCTGCTGCCGTACATGGCCGCGTTCGCGGACGGCATGGTCGCGCGCATGCGACGCGAGCCCGACCCGGTCGACGTGATGCACGCGAACTTCTTCATGTCGGGCGACGCGGCGTTGCGCGTGAAGCGGCGGCTCGGCATCCCGCTCGTCACGACCTTCCATGCGCTCGGTCGCGTGCGCCGGCTCCATCAGGGCGACGCCGACGGCTTCCCCGATGCGCGCTTCGCGATCGAGGACACGCTCGCGCGCCGCTCGGACCGCGTGATCGCCGAATGCCCGCAGGATGCACTCGACCTGATGACGCACTATCGCGCCGACGCCGCGCGCATCGAGATCGTGCCGTGCGGTTTCGACGTGCGGGAACTCAGGCCGACGCCGCGCATCGACGCGCGTGCGCAGCTCGGCTGGCCGCAGGATGCCTTCGTCGTGCTGCAGCTCGGCCGCCTCGTGCCGCGCAAAGGCATCGACACGGTGATCGACGCACTGGCCCGCATGCCGCGCGATCCGCAACGGCCGACCCACCTCTACATCGTCGGCGGCAGCCAGGCCACGCCCGATCCGGCACGCGACCCGGAACTCGCCCGCCTCGCCGGGCTGGCGCACGAACTGGGGATCGCCAACCGCGTGACCTTCGTCGGCCGGCGCGACCGCGACACGCTGCACCTGTACTACAGCGCGGCCGACGTGTTCGTCACGACCCCGTGGTACGAGCCGTTCGGCATCACACCGTTCGAGGCCATGGCCTGCGCGCCGCCGGTGATCGGCAGCCACGTCGGCGGCATCCGCACGACGGTGGACGACGGAACGACCGGCTACCTCGTCCCCCCGCGCGATCCCGCCGCGCTGGCCGCGCGGCTCGTCCAGTTGCGCGCGCAACCCGATCTGTGCGCGACGCTGGGACGCGCCGGCTACCTGCGCGCGCATCGGTTCTATACCTGGAAAGGCGTGGCCGACCGGCTCGTCGACATCTATCGCGACGTCGCCCGACCGCGCAGCGCCGGCGCGTCGGCCGGCACCGGTCGCCGCACCCCCGTCTCGATCACATCGGGCGCGCTCGCCCATCGCAAGGAGAACGCATGATGAAGGGCCATGATCGCAAACGCGTGCTCGTCGCCGGCGGCGCCGGCTTCCTCGGCTCGCATCCGTGCGAACGCCTCGTGTCGGACGGCCACGACGTGCTGTGCGTCGACAACTTCTACACCGGCACGAAGGACAACATCGCGCATCTGCTCGACGCGCCGACCTTCGAATTGATGCGGCACGACGTGACGTTTCCGCTCTATGTCGAAGTCGACGAGATCTACAACCTCGCGTGCCCCGCGTCGCCCGTCCCGTCCACTACCAGCGCGACCCCGTCCAGACGACCAAGACGAGCGTGCATGGCGCGATCAACCTGCTCGGCCTCGCGAAGCGCGTGAAGGCGCGCATCCTGCAGGCGTCCACGAGCGAGGTGCACGGCGACCCCGACGTCCATCCGAAGTACGAGCAATACCGCGGCCGCGTGAACCCGGTCGGCCTGCGCGCCTGCTACGACGAAGGCAAGCGCTGCGCGGAAACGCTGTTCATGGACTATCACCGCCAGTACGGCGTCGACGTGCGGATCGCGCGCATCTTCAACACGTACGGCCCGCGCATGCATCCGGCCGACGGCCGCGTCGTGTCGAACTTCATCACGCAGGCGCTCGCCGACGCGCCGCTGACCGTCTACGGCGACGGCAGGCAGACGCGCTCGTTCTGTTACGTGGACGACATGATCGATGCGCTGATTCGGCTGATGAATGAGCCGGGCGACGCGAGCGAGCCGGTCAATCTCGGCAGCGACGCCGAAATCGCGATGCTCGACGTCGCGCGCGAAGTCGTGCGGATCGTCGGCGCGACGGTCGCGATCGAGTTCCGGCCGCTGCCATCCGACGATCCGCGCCAGCGGCGGCCGAACCTCGACGCCGCGCAGCGGCGCCTCGACTGGCGCGCGACCACGCCGCTCGCCACCGGGCTCGCGCGTACCGTCCGGTACTTCATTCATCGGCAGGCCGCGCTTCACCAACCGGGCGATCTCGTGCGCAGCACGCAAATCGCGTCGCACCTGCTCGCGCAGGTCGATATGCCGCGCCGCCCGGCACCGGCGCAGTGACGACGCCGGTGCATCCGGCGCGCACCGACCGTCAGTCGTCGCCCTTCGTCACGAGCATGATCTTGTGCGCCAGTTCGCGCACGTCGACCGGCTTGCACAGATAGCCGTCGAAGCCGGCCTCGAGGGCACGGCGCTCGTCCGCCGGGCCCGCGTGCGCGGTGACGGCGAGCACGCGCAGGTTCCGCGTGTCGCCCTCGCCGTTGCCGTTGCCGGCGCCGTGCCGAAGCGCGTCGAGCAACCAGAAGCCGTCACCGTCCGGCATCGCGAGATCGGAAAGCACGACGGTGGGCTGCAGGTCGGCGGCCATCGCGAGCGCTTCGCGGCCCGACGACGCGACCGTGACGGCCGCGCCGAACGTCGTCAGCGCGGCGGTCAGGCTCGCGCGCGTCGTCGCATCATCGTCGACGATCAGGATCCGCTGCGTGGCGAGCCCGAGCGGTGCGTGACGGTCGCCCGCCTGCGCGAACCCCCACGCCATCGCGCCGGCCGGCTGCCAGTCGGCCGGCAGCCTCACAGTGAACGTCGAGCCGAGATTGCGGCCCGCGCTTTCGGCCGTCACGGTGCCGCCGTGCAGCTCCGCGATATGCCGCACGATCGACAGCCCCAGGCCGAGCCCGCGCCGCGACGACGCGGGCGAATCGTCCGCGCGACGGAACATGTCGAAGACGTACGGCACGAACTCGGGCGCGACCCCCTGCCCCGTATCGGCCACGGTCAACACCGCGTGCGTGCCGTTGCGCGCCAGCCCGACATGCACGCTGCCGCCGCCCGGCGTGAACTTGAGCGCGTTCGACACGAGGTTCGACAGCATCTGCCGCAACCGTTCGGCGTCGCCGGACACGATGAACGTGCTGGACCCGCAAGCGAATTCGAGCATGACGCCGGCCGACGACGCGGCCGTCTGGAACGTGCCGACCGAGTCGGAGAACAGCCGCGCGATGTCGACCGGCGCCGTGTCGAGCCGCAGCTTGCCGGTCGCGAGCGACGATGCATCGAGAATGTCGCCGACCATCCGCGTGAGCGAGCGCGCGCTGCGGTCGATCGCATCGATCGCCTGACGCTGGAGCGCGTGGTCGACCGAATGGCGCAGTACCTCGATCCAACCGTAGATCACGTTCAGCGGCGTGCGCAATTCGTGCGACACCGTGGCCAGCAACTCGTCCTTCAACCGGTTCGACGTATCGGCCTGGTCGCGCGCATCGCGCGCGCCCTGCAGCGACCGCTGCGCGCGCAGATCACGCCGGCGCCGCGCACCGGTTTCGTGCAGCGTCAGCGACAGCGCGAGGGTCGCGCCCGCGTCGCCGCGCAACCGGCGCGCCGACACGGTCGCACGAAACCGCCGGCCATCGCGCCGGACGCACAGCAGTTCGACCGGCCCGACCGCATCGCGCATGGCGTCGAACGATTCGGCGAACGGCCTGCGCCACAGCCAGCGCATCGCGACGAACGTCTCGAGCGAACGGCCGCGTGCGTCGTCTTCCTCGTAGCCGAACATCCGCTGCGCGGCCGGGTTCCAGCTGACGATGCGGCCATCGCCGTCGACGCCGACGATCGCGTCGGGCGATGCGTCGACGACCGCTTGCTGAAGACGCGACGCATCGACCCGCGCGCGGTCCGCACTGGCGTCGCGCACGATCATCACCGCGCCGTCGATGTTGCCGTCCACGTCACCGAGCGGCGACGCCACCTCGACGACCGGTACCGGATCGCCGCCCTCCGTCGCCTGCAGCCAGTGCCGGTCGGACGTCGCATGGGCGCCGCCGAGCGCGCGTTCGAGCGGGGTCGTCGGCACGCGGCGGCCCTCATGGTCGACGATCCGCAGCACGTCGCGCGCGGGCCGCCCCGTCGCGTCTTCCGGCGTGCAGCCGACGAGCGCGGCCGCGGCTGCGTTGAGGTAGGTGAGCCGCCCGTTCGCATCGGCCGCGATCACACCGTGCGGCAGTGCCTGCAACACGGCTTCGAGCCGCTGCCGCGCGGCCGCCTCGCGCCGGCGCGCACGATCGTTCGTGAGCCGCGTATGGCGCAGCATCGCCGCGAGCGCACACACCAGCACGCCGACCAGCATGAACGTGCCGAGCTGCACGAGCCGATCGGGCAGCGGCTGCGTATAGGCCGCGGGATCCGAGAGGAACAGCGTCCACACGAGTATGCCGCTGGCCACGGTCGACACGATGCCGAACAGGAACGACGTCGCCCATGCGGCGCCCGCGAGCAACGGGTAGTACAGCACGAACGGCAGGTTCACGCCGCCGAAACGGATCGCGAGCGACTGCAACACGGTCGCGATCGCGACCAGCATCGCTGCCATCACGTAACTGCCGGCTCGCGGACGGGTCATTTCAATCATCGGACGCATTCCTGCCGCGAGTGGCCGGGCGCCCTCGCGGAAACGATGGCCGGGCACGATGCCTGCTCGCCCGGCTGGCCACCCACCCGGGAGATCATCTCGTGACGCATGCCCCGACATGCTGGCTCGTTGTCTCGCCCCATCCGGACGACGCCGTCTTCAGTTGCGGGCGCCTGCTTGCCGCGGCGCCCGGTTCGATCGTCGTCACCGTGTTCGCCGGCATTCCGCCGCGCGATGCGCCGGTGCCGCCGTGGGATCGCCGCGCAGGCTTCCATCGCGCCGACGAAGCCGTGCGCGCGCGCCGCGACGAAGACCGACGCGCGCTCGCACGGCTCGACGCGCGGCCGGTCTGGCTCGACTTTCTCGACGATCAATACGGGATGCCCGCCGCATCGGCAGCGATTGCCGCGCGCCTGGCACAGGAGATTGACGCACATGCCGGATTCGGCGTCCTCGCGCCGGCCGGCCTGTTCCACCGGGATCACCTGCACGTGCAGCAGGCCGCGCTGTCGCTGCTGGATCGCGCACGCGCCTCGCACGACGCGGCGCGCGCGTGGCGCTTCTACGAGGACGTACCGTATCGCCGGATCGCGGGGCTGATGGCCACGCGCGTGACCGGCTGGCGCGAGCGCGGCTGGATCGCCCATCCGGCCGGCGCCCCGGCCTGCGACCGCGCGGAAGCCATCGCCGCGAAAAGCGCCGCGGTCGCCGCGTATGCGAGCCAGATTGCGTTGTTCGATTCTCATATGCGCGCCGATCTCAAGGAACCCGAAACGTACTGGCGGCTCGAATGCGACGTCACGTTCGCGTAACATCCGCGCGCAACGTTGCGCCCCCGGCCGAACCACGCGTGACCGCCATCGTGCTGACCTACAGACGACCGGCCGGGCTCGCGCACACGCTGGCCCGGCTCTCGTCGCTGCCCGACCGCCCCGCCATCGTCGTCGTCGACAATGCGTCGGAAGCCGACACCGCCGCCCTGATCCGCCACCGCTTTCCGCACGTCGTACTCGTGCATGCGCCCGCCAATCTCGGCGCGGCCGGCCGCAACCTCGGCGTGGCCGTCGCCCGCACGCGCCACGTCGCGTTCTGCGACGACGACACCTGGTGGGCGCCCGGTTCGATGGAGCAAGCGGCGGACCTGCTCGACGCGTATCCGCACGTCGCGGCCGTCACCGCACGCGTGCTCGTCGGCGCCGATCAGCGCGAAGACCCAACCTGCCGCCGGATGGCCGACAGCCCGCTCGATGCGCCCGTCACGCTGCCCGGCCGCCCGATCCTCGGCTTGCTGGCCGGCGCGACGGCGTTCCGGCGCGACGCGTTCGTGAAGGCAGGCGGCCACCATCCGCGCTACTTTCTCGGCGGCGAGGAAGCGCTGCTCGCGCTCGACCTGTACCGCGCCGGCGAATGGCTCGTCTATGCGCCGCGCCTCACGGTCCACCATGACCCGTCGCCGCAGCGCGACTCGCTGACGCGCGCCCGCGTCACCGCCCGCAACGCGGTATGGACCGCCTGGCTCAGGTGGCCGGCCCCGGCCGCGCTGCGGCAGACCGTGCGGCTGCTGCCGCGCCTGTGGCGCGACCGCATGCTCGCGCGCACGTTCGCGGGCCTGGCGTGGATCCTGCGGGAGCGCCGTGCGACCCCGCCGCACGTGGAACGCCTGCGCCGCCAGCTCGACCGTGATGCGCGTCGGGATGCGTGCAACGGAGCATGAGCGCGGCGGCACCATCAGGAATCCGGTTTTCCTGCATCGTCATCCAGTTGCGCGAGCCGGTTGTAGATCGTTTTCAGGCTGACGTCGAGCACCTCGGCCGCCTGCGCCTTCACGCCCCCGCATTGCGCGATGGTGCCGAGGATCAGCTTGCGGTCGACTTCCTCGAGCGGCGTGCCGAACGGCACCGTGACGCGATCGTCATGCGAATCGACCATGCTCGACAATTCGTCCATGATCGGCGGCGGCAGCGTATCAATCAGGTCCGTATCGCTGAAGATGCTCGCGCGCTGCACGAAGTTGCGCAGCTCGCGTACGTTGCCGGGCCACGCGTAAGTCTTCAGCGCGTCGCGCGCGGCGGGCGAGAAGCGCAGGTTCCGGCCGCTTTCGGCGTTGAACTGCTGCAGGAATGCATCGGCGAGCATCGGGATGTCGTCGCCGCGCTCGCGCAGCGACGGCAGCGGGATCGGGAACACGTTGATCCGGTGGAACAGGTCGGGCCGCAGCTTGCCGTCGGCCATCGCGGCCTCCGGGTCGCGGTTGGTCGCCGCGACGATGCGCACGTCGACATCGATCTCGCGCGTCGAGCCGAGCCGCGTGAGGCGCCCCGTCTCGAGCACGCGCAGCAGCTTGACCTGTGACTCGAGCGGCATCTCGGTGATCTCGTCGAGAAACAGCGTGCCGCCGTCCGCGCGTTCGAAGAAGCCCTTGTGCTGGCGCTCCGCGCCCGTGAAGCTGCCGCGGTCGTGGCCGAACATCTCGCTCTCGACGAGGTTCGCGGCGATCGCGCCGCAATTCACCGCGAGGAACGGGCCGCGGCGGCGCAGGCTCAGGTCGTGCACCGTCTGCGCGGCCAGCTCCTTGCCGGTGCCCGATTCGCCCGTCAACAGCACCGACGCCTCGGTGCGCGCCACGCGGCCGATCGCGTCGTAGACGGTCTGCATCGCGGGCGAGCTGCCGAGCATGCGGCCGAAGCGCCCGAGCCGCTGCAGTTCCGAGCGCAGTTCGGCAATCTCTTCATGCAGCGCGGTGGTGCGCGGCACGCGCGCGAAGATGCTGTTCAGCCGCTGCATGTTGAGCGGCTTCACCAGGTAGTCGGTTGCGCCGCGACGCAGCGCATCGATCGCGGTTTCGAGACTCGCGTGGCCGGTGGTCAGCACGATTTCACAGTGCGCACGCTTCGGCAACGCATCGAACAGATCCATCCCGTTGCCGTCCGGCAGTACGAGATCGCACAGCACGAGATCGGGGGGATGCGTCGACACGAGCGTGCGCGCTTCCTCGAGCGTCGCGGCCGTATCGCACGACAGCTGCTGTGTGCGTGCGAGCGTCGCGAGCATGGTGCGTGTATCGGCATCGTCTTCGACGATCAGGACGTAGGGCATCGAGGCTCCTCGTGAAGCGGCCCGCCCCCTGCATGGCCGGCACCGCGACGGACGCGCAGCGCATTGTCTCCGCCTCGTTTTGCGGCGGCACGCGCCGCGCTGCGCATGATCGGACGGGCGAGCGTTCGTGCCCGGGACGCAACGCTTAGCAGTATAGAAGAACGGTGTCGCGCATTCTCCGCCAATCGAATAAATCTATCCGGCCGCGCGGCGCGCATTGCAGATTCAATGTCTCACCACCGGTATAAAAGGTATTCTCGATACAGGAAAACGGTGACGCATGCCACGTCATTTTTTCATCCGGTCTCGGCGCATTCGGTCAAATCTTCCCATTCGATATCCCACCCCCATGTCGAAACCCGTCGATGACGGCGCGCGGCTCTTCGGCCGCTCGCGTGCGATCCAGACCCTGTTGCTGAAGGTGTCGCGCGTGGCCGCGACACGCGTCGGCGTGCTGATCGTCGGCGAAAGCGGCGCGGGCAAGGACATCGTCGCGCGGCTCTTGCACGACCTGAGCCCACGCCGCCGCGGGCCGTTCGTTCCCGTCAATTGCGGCGCGATCCCGCACGACATTGCGGAATCGCATCTGTTCGGTCACGAGAAAGGCAGTTTCACCGGCGCCGTTGCCCAGCATGTCGGCATGTTCGAGGCCGCGCGCGGCGGCACGCTGTTTCTCGACGAGATCGCCGAAATGCCGGCCGAGCTGCAGGTCAAGCTGCTGCGCACGCTCGAGTCGAACTCGATCGTGCGGGTCGGCGGCCACGAATCGATCCCGCTCGACGTGCGGATCGTCGCCGCCACCCATCACGACCCGGTCGAGGCCGTGCGCAGCGGGCGGCTGCGCGAGGACCTGTTCTACCGAATCGCGACGGTCGCGCTGCACGTGCCTCCGCTCAGGCAGCGCGAGGACGACGTCGACGATATCGCGCTGCAGATCGTCGAGCGGCTGAATGCGCGGCACCGCACGAGAAAACGGCTGTCCATCCAGGCGATGAAGGCGTTGCGCGCCTACACGTGGCCCGGTAACGTGCGCGAGCTGCGCAATACGCTGGAGCGCGCGTTCATCCTCGCCGACGAGCAGATCGAGCTGCAGTTGCCGCGCCGTGCGCCACCGCGCGACGAATGTCGTCACAACGCGATCACGCTGCATATCGGCACGACGCTCGCGCACACGCAGCAGCGCTTCATCGTCGCGTCGCTGCGGCATTTCAACGGCGACAAGCCGCGCACCGCGAAAGCGCTCGGCATCAGCCTGAAGACGCTGTACAACCGGCTCGCGCTCCTGCCCGAACATGAACGGGATGCGTTTCGCGGAACCGGCGCGTCGAACGTGCCGAACGTGCCGAACCCACCCGACGCACCGACGCCCTGAGCCCGCGCGGCACGCGTGCGACTCACGTCGCGACGTCGTGCAACGCCGCGTCCCAGTCGCGCACGAACCGCTCGATGCCGAAGCGCTCGCATGCGTCGCGTCGCGCGGCGGCGCCCCACTCGCGTGCGAGATCGGGATCGCGGATCAGCATGCGCATCGCATCGATCAGCACGGCCGGCCGCGTATCGGCCACGCCGTTGCGGCCGCTCCGGACGAGCAACGCCATCTCGGTCGTCGCGAACGCGACGATCGGCATCCCGATCATCATCGCCTCGATCACCGCGAGCCCGAGGCTCGTATAGCGGATCGGATTGAAAAAGAACCGGTAGTGCGACAGGAAGTGCGGCAGTGCCGGGTTCGGCACCTCGCCGATCCCGCCCAGCTCGGCCGAGCCCATCCCGACCAGTTCGAGCGGCACGCTGTGACGCGCGGCCTCGAACAGGTCGGCGCCCAGGCGACGGCCCCGGCGCGCCAGGTTGTTCACGACCGTCACGCCTTTCGGCAACGTCCCGTGGTACGCGACGTTGTCGGGCATCAGCACGCCATGCTCGATCACACGCGTCGGCGTCACGCCGTTGTCCCACATCAGCGCATTGAACGGCGTCACGTGCACCAGCAGCACGTTCGGATCCTGCACCGGATGCAGCGTATCGGTCGGATGCCCGCGCGGCGGATCGTGCTCGACGAACAGGGTCGGCAACGCACGCTGGTCGTCGCTCAGCAGCCGCAGGCGGTCGTGCTCGTAGTGGCTCTGATGCTGGTACAGCACGCAGTCGAATGCGGTGTCGCGTACGCACTCCACCGGCACCTCGTGCACGTTGTCGCCCCATGGCAGATGCCCGACGCGGCCTGCATAGCCGGGCGGATCGTGCGGCTTCGTCACGATGAAGAACTCGTGCGGCGCCTGCGACAGGTAATACAGGTAGTTGCCATGCACGTGCCAGGTCAGCACGCGCAGCCGCTTACGTGACATGACGCCTCTCCTCCGCAAGCATTTCGCCCGCCCGCTCGATCACGTCGCCGACGCCGATCGCCATCGCGCATTCGTGCCCATACGGGCACGTGTCGAACATGCACGGCCGGCACGCCGGATGGTTCGCGAGGACGCGATGACGCGCGCCGTCGAGCGGCGCCCAGCGGGCCGTGTCGCTGCCGCACGCGACAACCACGCTCGGCGTGCCGAGCGCCGCAGCGACGTGCGACACGCCCGTGTCGTTGCACAGCAGCAGCCGTGCACGTCCGATCAGCGCGGCAAGCGCGCCGAGCGGCGTGCGGCCGCACAGGTTCACGCAGGGCCGCGCGAGATGCTCGGCGAACGCACCGGCCAGCGCCAGTTCCGCGCGCGTGCCGGTCAACACGATCTGCCAGCCGTCGTCGGCGAGCTGCCGTGCGGCGAGCGCGAAGCGCTCGACCGGCCAGCGCCGCGACGCCATCCGCGCGCCGGGATGCACGATCACGTAGCGCCCCGGATCGAGCGCATGCTCGTCGCACAGCACGTGCCACAACGCATAATCCAGGCCGCCGAGCGGGAATTCGAGGTAGTCACCCCATGCCGCATAGCCGAGCGCGCGCATCAGCGCCAGGTAACGCGTGACTTCCGGCTCGTCGTCCCGCCAGGCGAGCGTGTGGTCGAGCCGGGTCGCGCCACCGTCGGCCGGCATGAAGCCGGCCGTGCGCGTTGCCCCGAGCGACGCGACGATCGCGTTGGTGGTCGTGCCGCTGCCGTGCAGCTGGATCGCGAGGTCGAAATCCCGGGCGCGGCACTCGGCGATGAACGCTTCACGGGCGGCTGCGTCGGGCACGGGTTGTTCGTCGAGCCCCGGCGCGCCGGGAAACGCGATGAAACCGTCGATGTAGTCCGAGAAACGCGAAGCAAACTCGCGCGCCCACGGCAACCCGATCAGCGTGATCCGCGCGTCGGGTTCGCCGCGCCGCAGCGCGCGCAACGCGGGCACCGCGCACAGCATGTCGCCGAGCTGCAGCGCACGGAACACCGCGATGCGCGTCGGGCGTTGCACGCGCTCGAAATCAGGAGGTTCGGTTGTCATAGGAACAAGACCCGGAAATGAAGCGCGCCGCGCATGCGCCAGTACAGCGACACGGGCGGAATCGCGATGGACGTGACGATCATCTCGGCAACGTGTGACGGCGTGAGCTCGGTGCCGCGCAAGCGCTTCACGCAGAACGCCGCGGTCATCACGGCCCAGACCGTCGCGCATGCCACGCCCGGCGCCGGCCACCCGGCCGCGAAGCACACGATCGCGCCGAGCCCGGCGAGCACCGCCGCGTAGTAGTGCCACGGTGGCGCCGACCGGATATGGCGGCGGTAGGTCGCACGATGCTTCTTGTACAGCAGCGCGTCGAAATAGACCTTCGACTGCTGGCCGATGCTCGCGCCCCAGCGCGCGGGGCGGACCGGATGCACGATGCACGCCGCATCGGCGTCGACGATCGGCCCGGCGTGTTCGCGCAACGCGAACATCAGGTCGGCGTCCTCGCGCCATGCGCGCGTGAAGCGTTCGTCGAAGCCGCCGACACGTTCGAGCGCCACGCGCCGCACGAAGCAGTTCGCGGTCGCGAATTCCGCATGTGCGAGGCCGGCCGCGTCGCGTTCGTAGTCGGTCGGGTGCGGCCGCAACGGCACGTCGATGCGGCCCGCGGCCGCCGCCGCGGACGGTTCGGCCAGCAACGCGGCCGTGCCGTGGCGCAGCCACGCCGGATCGGGAATCGTGTCGTCGTCGGTGAACGCGATCAACGCGCCGCACGCGCTGCGCCAGCCGACGTTGCGCGCACCGGCCGGCCCCTGCGTGGCGGGCGCGGTCATGTAGCGAATCGCCGGCACGTCGGTCACGCGCGCCCGGCACCGCTCGACGACGGGCCGCGCGCTGCCGGCGGAATCGTCATCGACCACGATGATCTCGTAGGCCGTCGGGTCGAACACCTGCACGCACAGTGCGTCGAGGCAGCGTTCGAGCAAGTCGGGCCGCCGGTAGGTCGGCACGACGACCGACACGACCGGCGGTCGTTGCGTGTCGCGCGCGTTCATCTCGGTTTCTCCAGCAGGAACGAACCGATCACGAGCGCGTCGAGCGGCGACGTCCAGTAGCATTCGAGCGCGTCGCGCGGCGTGCAGACGATCGGTTCGCCGCGTGTATTGAACGACGTGTTGACGAGCACCGGTACGCCGGTGAGCGCGTCGAACTCGGTCAGCAACGCGTGCAGCAGCGGATGCTGGATGTCGTCGACGGTCTGCACGCGCGCGGTGCCGTCGATATGGCGCACGGCCGGAATCGTCGCTTCGGCGCCGGGCGCGACGTCGTACACGAACAGCGTGAACGGCGCGCGCAGCGGCGTGCGCCGCCCGCCGCGGAACCAGTGATGCGCCTTGCTTTCGAGCACGACCGGCGCGACCGGGCGAAAGTCCTCGCGGTCCTTGATCCGGTTGAGCTTGCGCTGCATGTCCGGGTCGGTCGGCGACGCGAGGATCGAGCGTGCGCCGAGCGCGCGCGGGCCGAACTCCATGCGCCCCTGGAACCAGCCGATCACGCGGTTCGCCGCGAGCAGCGCGGCCGTTTGCGCGGCGACGTCGGCCAGCCGCCGGTACGGCAGCTGGGCATCCTTCAGGAACGCCTCGATCGCGTCGTCATCGTATGACGGCCCGAGATACGCATGGTCCATCCGCCATGCGCCGCGCTCGCCGCGCATCCGGAAGTCGGTCCACAGCGCCGCGCCGAGCGCGGTGCCGGCGTCGCCGGAGGCGGGTTGCACCCACACGTCGTCGAACGGGCCGCGATCGCGGATCTTCGCGTTCATCACGCAGTTCAGCGCGACGCCGCCCGCCATCGCGAGCTCCCGCTCGCGGGTGCCGGCGGCCAGCCAGTCGACCGCCTGCAAGGCCGTTTCTTCCAGCACGCGCTGCAACGCATGCGCGATGTCGCAGTGATGCGGCTCGATCGGGCCGCCGCGTTCGCGCGGCGGGCCGAACAGCGCGACGAGATCGCCGTCGAGGATCGCGTAGCGTCCGTCGCCGTCATAGCGCACCAGCTTGCGCATCGCGTCGGCGAACACCGGCTTGCCGTATGACGCGAGCGCCATCACCTTGTACTCGTCGGACGAATGCAGGAAGCCGAGGTAGCGCGTCACGCGTTCGTACAGCAACCCAAGCGAATGCGGCAGGTTGACCTGGCCGAGCCGCCGGTACGACCGGCCGTCGAACGCGCCGTAGCTCGTCGTCGCACGCTCGCCGCGCCCGTCCATCGTCATCACCGCGCAGCGCTCGAAAGGCGCCGCGAGAAACGCGCTCGCTTCGTGCGCGAGATGGTGCTCGACGAAATGCCAGCGGAACGGCCCGTCGTGCGTGACGCCGCGAAAACGCCGCTGCAGGTGGTGCGGCGCACCGCCCGCGAGCTGGCGCGGCGCGTTCACGATCGACGACAGGAACAGCGGATGCCATGGCGACGCGCCGCCGTTGCGCGGCGCATGGGCCGACGGCGAAAGCGGCAAGGTCAGCGACGACTCGGCAGTGTCGCGGTCGAGCTCGAACCACGGATCGTATGAATACGCGACATGGTCGACGTCCGCGAGCACGATGCCGGCCTCCGCGAGACAGTAGTCGATCGCATGGTAGGGCAGCTCCCAGGTCGAGAACGGTACCGGGCGCTTCGCGTGCTTCACGTGCGTGAAGCGTTCGTCCTCGGCGGCCGCGATCACGACGCCGTCGCGCACGAGGCACGCCGCACTGTCGTGAAAGGCGGCGTTGATGCCGAGCGTATGGATCGGTGCGGGCATGGGTCAGCTCCTCGTGATGGCGGGCGCGAACGGAATCACGTTCGATGTCCTCGCCTCGACCGGTCCGTCGCCATGCATGGCGGCCCGCACGGCCGCCCGCCGCGCATGGCGTATGCGGCCGCGCAGCAGCGCGTGCACGGCTGCGACCGCATCGTCGACGCTCACCGCGCGCAGGCACGGATGGCCGGGTTGATCGCACACGCTGTGGTAGCAGTTGCGGCATGGCACGTCGACGTTCAGCACCCGATGCGGCACCCGCCAGGGCGTGTGCTGCGGATTGGTCAGCGCATAGAGATCGACCACCGGCGTGCCGAGCGCGGCCGCGAGATGCACCGGGCCGGAATTATTCGACAGCAGCAGGTCGGCCGTCTCGATCAGCGCACCGAGTTCGCCGAGCGACAGCGCGCCCGCCAACGGCACCGCGCGCGGGCCCGCGCGGGCGCACACCGTGTCGACCAGCGCGCGCTCGCTCTCGCTACCCGTCACCGCGATGCCGTCGAACAGCGGCGCGACGCACGCGGCCACCTCGCCGAAGCGCTCGGCCGGCCAGCGACGCGACGCCGCGCTCGCGCCCGGATGAACGACGAGCCAGCGCGCGGATGGCGCGTCCGGCCGGCGCGGGCCGCCGATGCACTGCAACGCGGCCCGCAATCGCGCACTGACCGCGCGCCGCGCCGCGTCGCCCGGCTCGAACGCCATCCGCCAGTTCGACGTCGTGGCGCCGATCGCGCGCACGAGCGCAAGCTGCCGCGCCACCTCGTGCCGCACGTGCGACTCCGGTTCGCTTTCCGGCACGCGGTCGGTCAGCAGTTCATACGGGTTCTCGCGGCAATGCGCGAGCCGCAGCGGAATGCCCGCCAGCCAGCACATCATCGCGGCGGGCAGCGGATTCTGGCTGTAGACGGTAAAGACCGCGGCCGCATCGAAACGGCCGGCCAGCAGCCGAGCGATCATGTCGAGATCGGCCACCGGATCGCCGCGCACGTCGGGGTGCTTGACCCACGGCGCGTCGTAGGTCCACACGTCGTCGACCATCGGCAGGTGCGCCGCCAGCGCGGCGCCCGTGCGCGACGTCAGCAGCGTGAGCCGGCGACCCTCGCCGCTTTCCTTCAGCGCGCGCAACGCGGGCGTCGTCATCAGCACGTCGCCGACGCTGTCGAGCCGCACGCACAGGATGCGTCGCGCGCGACGCCACGCGGCGTTCATCGCCGCACCCACGTGCCGTGCCGCCGCACGGCTTCGCGCGCGACGATGTCGGCCGCGAGGTCGACGCGATCGACGACATGGTGCGGCGTACGCGCGGCGCCGGTGCGCCATTCGGTCTCGTGCCCGCAGTCGACGAGGATCGTGCGGCAACGCGCGGCGCGCCCGGCCGCGACGTCGTCGAGGATGTCGCCGATCATCCAGCTCCATTCGGGGACGACGCCCAGCGCGGCCAGCGCGCGACGCAACATGCCGGGGCGCGGCTTGCGGCAGACGCAGTCGACCGTATAAGCCGGCACGCTGCCACGCGGATGATGCGGGCAGTAGAAAAAATCCGCCAGCGTCGCGTCGTTCGCTTCGAACAGTTCGGCGAGACGCCGACGGACCGCGCCCAGTTCGTTTTCGGTAAAGCGGCCGAGCGCGACGCCCGGCTGGTTCGAGACGACCACGATCGGTATGCCGGTCGTGCCGAGCGTGCGCAGCGCGCGTGCCGCGCCCGGTGCGAGGCGCATCCGCGCCGGATCGACGTTGTAGGGCACGTCGTCGAGCAACGTGCCGTCCTTGTCGATCAGCACGGCCCCGGGCAGCCCCCTTTCGCGCGTCAGGGCCATGACGTCTCCTTCATCGGCAGCACCATCAGTTCCGGCACCACGGTGCCGGGTGGCTGCATCAGCACGAAGCGCACGGCGGCCGCGACGTTCTCGGCCGGCTGCAGCGTGTCCGCGTCGATGTCCGGGAAGCGGTCGAGCACGAACGGCGTGCGCATCCCGCCCGCGACGATCGCCGACACGCTCACGCCGGCCGGCCGCAGTTCGGCATGCAGCGCGTGCGACAGCCCGAGCAGCCCCCACTTCGTCGCGTGATAGGCGGATGCATTCGGCCACGCGCGTTTCGACGCGGTCGACGCGATGTTGACGATATGTCCGGTGCCGCGCGCCTTCATCATCGGCACGGCGGCATGGCACATCAGGTAGGGGCCGAGCAGGTTCGTCATCAGCACCTGCCGCCACGCATCGACGCTCACGTCGTCGATCGGCGCGGTCACGTCGATCGCCGCGTTGTTGACGATCACGTCGAGGTCGCCGAGCGCTTCCCGCGCGTCGTGCACGACCTGCAGCACGGACGCTTCGTCGCGCACGTCGAGCGGCCGGCCGACCGCCGGCCCACCGTGCCGTTCGAGCCGCTGCGCGACGGCGGCCGCGCGGTCGCCGTCGAGATCGGCGACGATCACGTGCGCACCGTGCCGCGCCAGGTCTTCGCAAATGGCCTCGCCGAGCCCGCGGCCGCCGCCGGTCACCAGCGCGACGCGGCCGGCGAGCGGCGCTTGGGCCGGATCGTGTTTGACGTCGTTCACCTGCACCTCCCGTGGACGTCCGGACGCATCCGGACGGGCTGTGACGCGTGTCGCGACAAGCGTCGGTGCCGGAGATACAGCGAGAACCGTGCCGACTTGCGTGCGCCCGTGCCGCCTCGCGCGCCGGTACGCGATCGCTGGCTTTTTTATAAGCTGCTGTAAAAACCGCCCCGGCCGGCCGCGCTCAGATCGCCAGCGCGTCCGGCGTGGCCTGCGCGCGGCGCTTCGCGAGCGCACGCAGGCAGTGCGCGATGCAGCCCGCGAATGCCTCGTCGAACCACGGCTGCGCGCCCGACACGCCGACCACGATCCCGCCGAGCGCGACACCGCCCCACAGGTTCGTATCGCCCGCGCGCAGCCGGTACGGCTCCAGCGCCTGCACGACGTGGCCGTCGCGGCCCGTTTCCCACGACAGCCGCGCCTTCGCGCGCGCATACGCGCGGTAGTCGGCGTCCCAGTCCTTCGGGTCGGGCAACGAGAACTCATACAGGATCGCGTCCTCGAACGCCGCGTCGTGAGGCCCGAGCGCGGGATCCATGATCACGATGTGCAGGCAACCGCTGTCGCCGACGAAGTCGCTCTGCAGCGCGGCCGACAGGCTCGGCAGGAGCAGTTCGACCGCGGCGACCGCGGTCGGGCGGTCGACAAACGCGCTACCGGCGCGGCGGCCGGTCAGCGCTTCGGGTGGCGGGTTGGACATGGGTTTCTCCAGAGGAAAATGTGCGTGCGCGCAACGTCGCGATCAGGTCGGCCGTTGCCGCGGGCTTGGTCAGGTAAGCATGGAAACCGGCCTCGACCGCGGGCGTGCGGTCGCGCTCGCGCGCGTGGCCGGACAGCGCCACGCCCTCGAGCGGCGCGCGGCCTTCCCGATCACGCGCGGCGTCGATCTGGCGAATGCGCGACATCACCGCAGCGCCGTCTTCCTCGTCGTCGCCCAGGTCGATGTCGCACACGAGCAGCGCCGGCCAGTCGGCCCGGCGCGCGCGCCACAGGTCGTCCGGCAGCATCACGGCCGCTGGTAGCGCATAGCCCGGCGCGTGAACACGGCCGTGCATGCCGCATGGATCGCGAACGTGACGAAGATGATCGCGGTGAAGCCGCCGCCGTACTTGCCGACGGCGAGCACGAGCACCGCCCGGGCGGCGTATCGTCGGTTCCCGTCGTCATGCGTGCCGGAGGCGGTTCGGGGCGCGCCGTTTCGTGCACGCGCGCTCAGTGGTGCGGCTTGCGCTCGCGGTCGCGGTCGCGGTCGCGACCGACGGTGCCCGGCTCGGGATCGAGCGCGGCAGGCTGCGTCGGCGTCACGGTCCGCTGGTCGGGATGCAGCACCATCCCCGAATCGTGCTCGCCCTCACGACGAACCCGCACGCGATTCTCGACGTCGCGCACGCACATGCAGCCGTCGGCCAGATCCTCGATGCCATGCTTCATCCATCGCGCCGGCACCGTGCCGTCCAGTTCGACGCGTCCATCCTGTACCTGCACCGTGACGTCGCTCACGTCGATGTCGAGTGCACGCGTGAGACGCTCGCACACATCTTCGCGGATCCGCTCGTCCGATCGCGTATAGCCTTTCGGCCCGCGACGATTGCGCAACGCGTCGCGTTCGGCCTCGCTGCAGAACCGCGACAAGTCGGGGGCGCCGCCGCCATAGCGCCGATTGCCGTACGGGTCACCATAGGCGCGGTCGCTGTCGTACGCGCCCATCCGGTAATGCCCGCGAAACTCCGGGGGAACGCCGCGGTACTGGTTTTCCCCGTACTGGCTTTCCCGCCAGTCGCGGCCCTGCGCGCGACGTTCGCGTTCGCCGTAGCCGGGATCGGGTTCGCGCGCCGGCTGGCGCCGGAAGTCGCCCTGCCAGCCCGCCTCGGCCCCGCCGCGCCGCTGGCCGACCGGCCGCGCCGCGCGTTCGCTCCATTCGCTGCCCCAGTCTTCCGGACCGACGTCCTCGCTCGCGAAGCGGCGGTACGCCGCCTCGTCGCCCTCTTCGGGCCATCGCGCCGGATCGTCCGGGATGCCGCGCTCGCCGGCGCCCCGGTATGCGCGTTCGTTGCGCTCCTGCCAGTCGGGCGGGCCACCGCGTTCGCCGTGCCGTCCGGGATATCGTCGTTGCATCGTGTCCCTCCTTGGTCGCGTCTGCGCCGCGCACGGCCCCATGCCGTGTCACGGCGCGCGTCGGTCAGCTCGAATGCAAGTCGCGTGCCGATGTCGTGGCCGATGGAAGACGGACGCGCATTGCGACGCCGATCCGCTGCCGGGCGCGAGAATCTGCAATGCGATTGCAGTTTTTGCGTGCCGGGCGTCACGGCGTGTCGTCATCGCCCGCTTCGTCCTGGTCATCCGGTTCCGTCGTGCGACCGGGCTCGCTCAGTCGCTCGGCGCGGTCCGGCTTGATGTCCATGCTTTCGTCGAGCGGCGAATCGACGTCGAACGGATAACGCCGCGCGCCGGCCGTGTCGCTGCCGCTGTCGGAGGAGTCGCTCGGCCCCAGTGCGCGGCCGTCGCGGCCGCGACTGGCATTGTCGTCGTCCGGGTCGGACGGTTCGTTGTCGGGGTTCAGCGTGCTGTTCATGTCGCTCTCCTTGCGAGGCTTGGCGGCCGTGTGCATCCGGGCAACCGCGGCATGGCTGGCGGACCGCAAGCGCGCGCAATCGGCATGCCGCATCGCGCCCCGGAACCGCTGGAACCGATTTCGCGCGGCCGGCACGACGATCGGCACAACCGATGCGCGCCCATTGATCACCCGCGTTGAGTTCCCTTATGCTTTCGGGGTGCCAATCCGGTTCGTACCGCCGCCGCCCGCCCGACGGTGGCCGGGCGGCGCTTGCCCGCCCGTCTTCGACAAGCCGCTCCGATGATGAAAGACGACATCGATCCTCGCTCGCATCCCCCGCCGCTCGGGCAATCCGAGGCGTGCGACCTGTTGCACCGCTTCGCCGAGTTCCGGTTCCAGACGGTGGTCGAGTCGATTACCGACTACGCCGTGTTCATGCTCGATCCGCACGGCAACGTCGCGACCTGGAACGCGGGGGCCGCGCGCATCAAGGGCTATCGCGCCGCGGAGATCGTCGGCCACCACTTCTCGCGCTTCTATCCGCCCGACGCGATCGCGGCCGGCCGGCCGTCGCTCGGGCTCGCCGAAGCGGCCGCCCACGGCCACTTCGAGGACGAAGGCTGGCGCGTGCGCAAGGACGGCTCGCAGTTCTGGGCAAGCGTGACGATCACGCCCGTGCACGATCACTCGCACCAGCTCTGCGGCTTCATCAAGATCACGCGCGACATGACCGAGCGCAAGCGGCTCGAGGAACTCGAAGCGTCGACGCACCGGCTCAGCGTGTTCATCGCGATGCTCGCGCACGAGCTGCGCAACCATCTCGCGCCCTTGCGCCATTCGGTCGGCGTGCTGCAGAGCCTGGCCAACCCGGCCCCCTCGCTCGCGCAGTGCCGCGACGCCGTGAATCGTCAGGTCACGCAACTGACGCGGCTCGTCGACGACCTGCTCGACGTCGGGCGCATCACCGCCGGCAAGCTCGAGCTGGACGACCGCCCCATTACCGTGCGCGACATCGTGTGCCGCGGCGTCGAAAGCATCCAGCCGAAGCTGGCCGCGCGCGGGCAGCAGATCCACGTCGATCTGCCATCCGATGCCGTGCCGCTGCACGGTGACGATGCGCGGCTCGTCCAGGTGCTGCACAACCTGCTCGACAACGCGTCGAAGTTCTCGCCGCTCGACGGACGCATCGACGTCGGCGCCCGGATCGAGGGGCCGGTCGTCGCGATCCGCGTGACCGATCGTGGCGTCGGCATCGCGCGCGACGCGCTCGAAACCATCTTCGACCTGTTCGAGCAGGAAAGCGGGTCGGACCGGCGGCCGGCCGAAGGCTTCGGGCTGGGTCTCGCGATCTGCCGGACGTTCGTCGAACTGCACGGCGGGCGCATCTCGGCCGAAAGCGACGGCCCCGGTCGCGGTGCGACGTTTACGGTGCGGTTGCCGATCGACCGCATGGCGCGCGCGACAAGCGGCGAGGTGCGCGGGTCGGTCAAGTCCGCGCAGACGGACACCACGCCGCTCCGTATCGTCATCGTCGACGACAATCGCGATTCGGCCGACACGCTCGCCGTGCTGCTGCAGGTGAAAGGGCACGCGCCCCGCGTCGCCTACAACGCGCGCGACGCACTGGCGCTCGCCCGCGACTACGCCCCGCAGCTGATGATCCTCGACCTCACGATGCCCGACGTCGACGGCTTCACGCTCCTGCACGAACTGCGCGCGATCGATGCACTGCGCGACGCGACCTGCGTTGCGCTGTCGGGACATGCCAGCGCCGCGGACCTTGAACGCACCGAACGCGCGGGTTTCGACGAGCACCTCGTGAAGCCCGTCGAAATAGCCGTGCTCGACGCGCTGCTGCAGCGCGTCGCGCGCCGGGTTCGCGACACGCCGTGATCGCCATGCTCAAGCCACCGCGCGACACATCGCCGCGCATGCTTCACACGCGAGCGCGCCGCGGCGGCAATGATCGTGTGCATGCCGCAGGCATTCGGCCGCACACAGGTCGCATGCTTGCGCGCACAGCGCGCAGATGCTTGGCGTAAGCACACTGCGGCGCGCCATCGCGCCCGACGCGAAGCGGCACAGCTGCGCGCATTCGATGTCGAGCGCGATGCAGTCGGCCAGCGCTTGCGCGTCGCGCTCGGCGAGGCACGCGGCCGTACACGCATCGCATGCGTGTGCGCATGCGTCGCAAGCGGCCATGCAGTTGTCGTATGGATTGTTCATCGCAGTCCTCCCGGTTTCGGTTGGCATCGTCATGGCGTCAGCTTCACCTTCATCCAGCCCGGCTCGCGCGTGTCGAACGCGCGATAGGCATCGATCGCATTCGTCAGCGGTTCGCAACGCGTGAGCACCGACAGCGGGTCGAATGCGCCGCTGCGCACGAGCTCGACGAGCGGCGGCGCCACCGTTCGGTGATTGCAGTTGCCCATCTTGATCGTCAGGTTGCGGTTCATGGCATCGCCGACCGGAAACACGCGCGACGCCGGCGGATACACGCCGATCACCGCCACCGTGCCGGCTTTCGCGACCGCGCGCACCGCCCATTGCAGCACCTGCGACGGCCCGTCGCCCGGCACCCAGTTGCGGCCGTCCGGCTTGCGGTGCGGCGCGATCGCCTCGACTTCCGCATCGAATGCATGCGCCGCATCGCGATCGGCCGCGGCCGGCCCGTGCGTCGCGCGCATCGCGTCGACACCCACCGCGTCGATCACGCGATCGACGCCGATCCCGCCCGTCAGCCGCAGCACCGTCTCGACCGGATCGTCCTCCGAAAAATCGACGATCTCCGCGCCTTGCGCGCACGCCATCTCGAGACGCGACGCAACGCGATCGATCGCGATCACGCGTCCGGCGCCCATCAGCTTCGCGCTCGCGATCGCGAATTGGCCGACCGGCCCGGCACCGAACACGGCGACCGTGTCGCCCGGACTCACTTCCGCGAGCTGCGCACCGAAATAGCCGGTCGGAAAAATGTCCGACATCAGGATCGCGCGATCGTCGTCGATGGCATCGGGCAGCCGAATCAGGCTTGCGTGCGCAAGCGGCGTGCGCGCGTATTCGGCCTGCAGCCCGTCGAACGCGCCGCTGTCGGCCGGACCGCCGAAGAACGCGGTACCCGCACGCGGGCCGCCCGGGTTCGCGACATCGCATTGCGCGGTGTAGCCCGCGCGACAGTACGCGCAACTGCCGCATGCGATCGTCGACGGAATCAGCACACGATCGCCGCGCCGCAGGTTGCGCACGTCGCGCCCGACCGTCTCGACGATGCCGACACCCTCGTGGCCGAGGATCGTGCCCGGCTTCATCCCGCCGAGGGTTCCGCGCACCATGTGCAGGTCGGTGCCGCAGATCGCGCTGGCCGTCAGGCGCACGATCGCGTCGGTCGCGTCGGTGACTTCGGGATCGGGCACCGTGTCGAGGCGAATATCGCCGATTCCGTGAAATACGACTGCTTTCATGTCAGGCCCTCCTTGTTCGAACGTTTTCGGAAATACCGAGAAAGAAGTTGAGCAAGGAGTGGGCCCCGGCGGGCATCACCTGAATTCTCTCCGCGGTGCGGAGGGAATTCATCTGTCACGGCGCCAAGGATGTCGTTGAGGGTGTGGGGTGTATGCGCTCGAGCTTCAGCCCGGCCTGCGTTGATGCCGTGCCGATCTCGACGCGCCGGCTGCGACCGCGCCCGGTTACGTCGAAAAGTACGGCGCGCCCGGGCACCGTGACGAGCTCGTCTGGCACCACTGTATCGGCTGGAGGCTGTCGTCGGAGCTGGCACCTTACCGCTGGGAGTTCTTGGAAAACGGCCGCCCTTTCGACGTCGCGGTGGAGCCGCAGCTGACGACGAACGATTTGCGCCTGATGCTGTGTCTCGCGCTGGCCGGCGCCGGCATCCCGTTCGCGCCCGAGGACTGCCTGCGCGCGCATTTCGACGATGGGTCGCTCGTGCCGCTGCTGGAGGATTTTCTGTCGCCGTTTGCGGGGTTTTTTCTCTACTTTCCGCAGCGGCGCAACAGGGTGCCGAAACTCCGGGCGTTGATCGATCATGTGCGGCAATGGCAGGCGCCGCCGTCTGGCGTTGGCGGTTGACGCGTGCCGCGTCACATGAACGCCCCCGCGATGGTCTTGAGGTATTGAGGCGCGTCAGGGCGTGCCATGCGAAGATGAGGATGGGTGACGACCAGACATAACCCTGTGGTCTCGCCGAGAGTTGTCCGGCCTTATCCGGCCATCTAGACAATCCCGCCACTCAACGAAGCGCCGGTACACGTAGCACCGCAGCACTGGGTTTGACGTTGATTCCGATATTATTTGGCTTCCCTCCACCACTCCCCCCGACTTCTCCCGCAGGACCGTTGCGGCTTGCCCCCCCCGACGTCGAGGTACCGGACGACGTCGGGTTTCCCGTGATGGTGATAACGTCACCGCCTGCGGGCGTTCCGCCGATCGTCAACGTGACCGGAGAACTATTGTTGCTCATGGTGACTTGTGTATTTGGCTTACCGGGGCTCGCGGTCGCAACCAGCGGAAATGTCTTCTTCATTGCAAAGGAGACGATGCCATTTTTGGACGATGCTGTAACGTCGGCCTTCTTAAAATCGCTACTCGCGGCGACCGCGGATGCCACGCTGTCCGCGACCGCCGCGACGGTTTGTCCACCCTGCGGTACGGTATATTTCACACTGATCGACTGACTGCCTGAAGTAGCGGACTGCCCTGACTGCGAGGGTTGCAACGCAACCGATATGGTGCCCTCCGCCCACGCAAGCGAACATTCATTGTGGTACGAAAGAATCATGCTTCGCTCGGCATAGACATCGAGATTGTCCCGCCCATTCTGGTCAAGCCCGTTCAGATACGCGATGTATTTCTGGATATCCGCCTGATAAGTCGACTGTATAGATTGAGCGACGTGCGCGATAGACAGGGTGTTCAAATAGTTGGCGCTGACACCGGTCTTTGCCGCCCCGAACACGGTGCTACCAGCTGTAAGGGAATGGACGACTGTGAGCGGAGTGAACACGGTAGCCAGCGCGGACGAGATAGTCCCCAGTACATCGAATGCAAATCCCGATCCCGCCATCTGCGAGTAAAGGGAATTGACGAAATCAGCACAATTCGATTGGGAATCTTGAACGAGTACATTAACAGCCTGGAAATTTGACAGCGGCTGAGTCGGCGCCCCGCTTCCGTCTCCCGCCTGCGCCCCCGAAGCCCCATCGGCGGCGGCCGCTCTCGCTGGCCCCCCTGCCAGCGCCTCGCTGGCCGCCATCAAAGGCTTCGCTGTCAGTTGAAAACTACGTGGCACGGTTGAGCAACCCGCAGTCAGAACAATGGGCAGCGATAAGACTGCCAAGTAAGTGGGTTTCATGGCATCCCCATCTTTTCGAGTCGTTGTAATCGAGCGGCGCCACTGCTTGCGCAGCAAACACGCGTCAAGCGGCAGGTTTCGGGGGACGCACTGGGTGCATAACCGATTCGGGGCACGAGGGCAGCGGAGACAAGACCTCGGCGAATCCAGGCGAGTCAATGCTCGGCACCGTAGACAACGATGGCGCCGGCCGCGCGTCCGACAATCCGACGTCACTCGCGCGGAGGCGCCACTTCCTATTCCAGGCACGCGCCTCCTTCTCAGTCAATCCCGCTTCAGATATCGCATCGACAAAGAACGCGACATCACGCCCCAGGCGATCGTCATCCACATTGGAGGTTGGGAACAACTGCGAGAAACCTCGCCGCACGTTGGGTGGCGTAAACGGCAGCCCTTTAGAGGAAAGAAGCTTGCGAATCTTCGTAGCCGTGACATCGGAGTCGCCAGGTGGTGACGACTGCGTCGACCGGTCAAGGAAAAATCCGTAGTCAACCTCTGTCGGCGTGACACCCAGCCTCCGGTACAGCTGGAAAAACGATCGCATTTTCGATGCATCGCTAGCGGGCGACGCATAGTGCTGCTGATAGGCCGTGCGCACAGCAGCGAATGAACCGAAACGCGCAAATCCGTTCGTCCATAATGCCCGTCGCTGGTCATCTACAAAAACGGAGCACAAAAACCTGCGTGCCGACTCACCGTTCAAGTGGATGAGCTTGCGCAATGCGCCCGCCTCACTGCCGAATGCCTGATCGACAAGGGCGGGGGTGCTAGCATCGACCCGCGCGACGATCCACTGCACTTCTTGGCCGCCGCCGGCCGTGGCACCACGCGGCCCCCAGGTCACGAAGCTTGAACGATCGTTGCTGAAGCATGTTTTCTCTGGGTGAGCAGGCGACCAAAGTGGCTTGTTCTGGCAGAAGTTCCATTCGAGATGGTCATAATCGGTCGCCTCGTAGGTGAGGACCAACGACTGCGCCCGTTCATCGGCCGAAGGTGGAGGCACGTCCGGAAGCAACTGCTTCCACAGTTCCAGTGTCAGCGCCCCCTTAAACGCTGCAGACTCTTTGGGCAGCTTCTCCTTCACTGACGGGCAATTCGCGACGACCTTCACAACTCGCGTGGAGTCAGCACCGAACACGCCGTCTGCTTTCAGGCCGGGGGATCCACAACCGAGCGCCATGCCATCGAGGGCTGCTTGCGCCCGAGCGACTTTTCCATACTTCCCATCGAAAATCACTCGATCGTGCGCCGCGTAAAGCGTGACGTCGTCCTGCGCGGGCGCGGCAGCGACATAGCCTCCCCCACATGCGGCCGCTAAAACGGCCGTTGTCGTCAAGCGAATCATTGTTATCCCCCGCCGAACCGATCTATTGTGGTCGTGATTGTTTCTGCTCCGCACGCCTGCCATCTCGTACGTGAGACAAGCATAGACGGTACTCGAAGCAGAACCAATCAGATTCTTGCCCCGGACCTGAGCCGGTATCAGCGAGTCGCATGGGTTGGTGGAGCTAGGGCGACGTGACACGTGCAGCACGCATCGGTCGCGCCAGCTTGCAAACTCATCCGTCTATCAATGCGCATCAGACGCCCGGTGTAATTCGCGACCGCAATCGAACAACGCTCGTGCCCCAATCCGATGCGATCGGCAAGCCAAGGTCCGGATTCCCCCCGTCGCTCGATGAACACAAAGAACACTAAAAATCGCGGCGCGAACAGATATTCGGAAACATCAGCTCGACAACCCTTACCAGCCAGCACTTCGACGAATTCCACCGCCCCCCGCGCCCCCCCAACCATCACAATTCATTTAACTTTCCGTGAGGACTTCGACACCGGCCGCTGACTACGATGGGCGCATGTTTTCAGGACCTGCTGCCAGGAGCCCATCATGCCCACCCGCAGACATCTGCTGTTCGCCGGCGCCACCGGCCTCGCCGTGCTCGCGACCCTGTCGTCCGTCAGCCGCCGCGCGCTGGTCGGCCGTGCGTTCGCCGCATCGCCGGCCACTCCGCAGACGGCCGCCCCTTTTGAAGTCACCCTCAGCGACGCCGAATGGCATCGCCGGCTCACGCCCGCCCAGTATTCGATCCTGCGCGAAGCCGGCACCGAGCGGCCGTACACCAGCCCGCTGAACGACGAGCACCGGCAAGGCACGTTCGCGTGCGCCGGCTGCAACCTCGCGCTGTTCTCGTCGGCCACCAAGTTCGACAGCCATACGGGCTGGCCGAGCTTCTGGAAGCCGCTCGACCACGCGGTCGCCACGAACACCGACGCGTCGTTCGGGATGATCCGCACCGAAGTGCACTGCCGCCGCTGCGGCGGCCATCTCGGCCACGTGTTCGACGACGGTCCGCAACCGACCGGCCTGCGCTACTGCATGAACGGCCTCGCGCTCACCTTCCACCCCGCCGCCGCCTGATCCGGCCCCGAACTCCCGACCGACTGGAGAACGCACCATGCTGCTCATCGTCCTTGCCTACCTCGGCGGCGTGCTCACGATCCTGAGCCCATGCATCCTGCCCGTGCTGCCGTTCGTGTTCGCGCGCGCCGACCAGCCGTTCGTCCGCAGCGGCCTGCCGCTGCTCGTCGGCATGGCGCTCACGTTCGCCGTCGTCGCGACGCTCGCGGCCGTCGGCGGCGGCTGGGTCGCGCAGGCCAACCAGGCCGGCCGCTGGGTCGCGATCGTGCTGCTCGCGATATTCGGTCTGACCCTGCTGATGCCGCGCCTCGCGGAGCACCTGACGCGCCCGCTCGTCGCCGCCGGCAACCGGCTCACCGGCTTCGCGCAGCGCGACGGCCGTCCGGCCGGCCCCGCGTCGTCGCTGCTGCTCGGCGTGGCGACCGGCCTGCTGTGGGCGCCGTGCGCGGGCCCGATCCTCGGGCTCGTGCTGACCGGCGCCGCGCTGCGCGGCGCCAGCGTCGGCACGACGCTGCTGCTGGTCGCGTATGCGGCCGGCGCGGCGACGTCGCTCGGCGTCGCGCTCGTGATCGGCGGCAAGGTGTTCGCCGCGATGAAGCGCTCGCTCGGCGCCGGCGAATGGATCAAGCGCGGAATCGGCGTGGCGCTGCTGGCCGGCGTCGGCGCGATCGCGCTCGGCCTCGATACAGGGGCACTCGCGCAGCTGTCGACCGTCACGACGGGCGGGCTCGAGACGAAGCTCGTCGACCGGCTCGGCGGGCGTTCGAACGGCGCACCGGCGGCGATGGCCGCGACAGGCAACGCCGTGGACAACACGAACGGCGGCGCGATGATGGCCGCGGCTGCCGATGGCACGCAGGCCGGTGGCGGGGCGATCGCCAGGGGCGCAATGATGCGCGCGGTGGATACGACGCATGCGCCTGCCGCGCTGCCCGTCGAAGGCACGCTGCCGTCGCTCGACGGCGCGGTGCAGTGGCTGAACTCGCCGCCGCTGACGGCGGCCGGCCTGCGCGGCAAGGTCGTGCTGGTCGATTTCTGGACGTATTCGTGCATCAACTGCCTGCGCACGCTGCCGTACACGACCGCATGGGCACGCAAGTACGCGCCGTACGGGCTCGTCGTGATCGGCGTGCACGCGCCGGAATTCGCGTTCGAGCGCGACATCGGCAACGTGAAGAAGGCCGTGCACGACCTCGGCATCGACTTCCCGGTCGCGATCGACAACCGCTTCACGATCTGGCGCGCGTTCAACAACGAATACTGGCCCGCGCACTACTTCGTCGACGCGCAGGGGCGCGTGCGCCGCCACCACTTCGGCGAAGGCGAATACGCGGAATCGGAGCGCGCGATCCAGTCGCTGCTCGCCGAGGCCGGCCATCCGGAAGCGCTGAACGTGCCGATCGGGCTCGCCGGTGCGCCCGCGAAGGGTGCGCTCGCCGCGGCCGACAGCGCGGACGTCCGCTCGCCCGAGACCTACGTCGGCTACGCACGCGCCGAGGACTTCATGTCGCCGGGCGGTGTGGTGCGCGACGCGGCGTCCCACTACGCCGAGCCGGCCCGTCCCGGTCTCAACGACTGGGGCCTCGCCGGCACGTGGCAGGTCGGCGCCGAACGCGCGACGCTCGCGGCCCCGGCCGGCCGCATCGTCTACCGCTTCCACGCACGCGACCTGCACCTGGTGCTCGGCCCCGGCGAGGACGGCAAGCCGGTGCGCTTTCGCGTGACGCTCGACGGCGCGGCGCCCGGTGCCGCGCACGGCAGCGACGTCGATGCGCAAGGCTACGGCACCGTGACCGGGCAGCGCCTGTACCAGCTGGTCCGGCAGCCCGGCGCGATCGCCGACCGCACGTTCTCGATCGAGTTTCTCGATCCCGGCGTGAATGCGTATGCGTTCACGTTCGGCTGATCCCGGCAGGACGTGGCGCACCGGCGCCGCGTCCGAGCCACCCGCTTCCCATTCCGCCTTTCGAAGGAGCACACCGTGAACACCCCCTCCCCCCGCGGTCCCGCACCGCAACGGCGCACGGCGATGCTGCGCCGCATCGGCGCCATCGCCGTCGCGGCTGCCGCCGTGTTCGGCTACCAGCGCATCGTCAATTCCGCCGAGCCGATGCGCACCGTGCCCGCCCCGACGCTCGACGAAACGCCCGGCGCATCGCACGACGAGACGGCCGTGCTCGCCGGCGGCTGCTTCTGGGGCGTGCAGGGCGTGTTCGAGCACGTGAAGGGCGTGAAGCAGGTCACGGCCGGCTATGCGGGCGGCGCGTCCGAAACCGCGCACTACGCGCTCGTCGGCTCGGGGCTGACCGGGCACGCGGAATCGGTTCGCATCGTCTACGACCCGACCCAGATCACGTACGGCCGGCTGCTGCAAGTGTTCTTCTCGGTCGCGCACGATCCGACCGAGCTCAACCGGCAGGGCCCCGACGAAGGGCCGCAGTACCGGTCGGCGATCTTCCCGACCACCGCGCAGCAACGCGCGGTCGCGACCGCGTACATCGCGCAGCTCGGCACCGCGCACGTGTTTCCGGCGCCCGTCGTCACGCGCGTCGAGGACTACAAGGGGTTCTACCCGGCCGAGGCGTATCACCAGAACTACCTCGAACTGCACCCCGACGCGCCGTACATCGCGTACAACGACATGCCGAAGATCGCCGGGCTGAAGCAGCACTTCCCGGCGCTGTACCGCACCGACGCCGTACTGTGGCGCGATACGCGCTCGTGACCGGCAAGCGGCCGCGTGACGGGGTGAGGGGGTGACGGCGTGGTGCCTGCCGCGCCGTCTGGGCCCGTGCAGCCACCCAAGACCAGGCGCACACCGCCTTCGACCCGGTTTGCGCTGCATCAACGAAACGGCGGCCGCCGTGCCGGGGCAAACCCGCATCGCGTCCGCCGCGGCAGGCAACTTCGCGTAGACTTCTCCAGATCCCCGCCGCATCATGCGGCGCCCGGAACCCCAGTTCAGCCAGGAGACGTCACGCATGCGCGCAGTGCCCATTCCTGACAGCGGCACCCTTGTAGAACCCTCTGCCGGCGCGGCCGTGCGCGACCTGCGCCGTGTGCCGATTCATCCCGATCACTGGTACCCGCTCGCGTGGTCGCGCGAGCTGAAACGCGGCAAGACGCTCGGCGTGCGCTTCGCCGGCGATCCGATCGTGCTCGTGCGCACCGAATCCGGCGCCGTGTATGCGCTCGAGGATCGTTGCGCGCACCGCCAGGTGCCGCTGCACGCGGGCGTCGTGAGCGGCGAGACGCTGCGCTGCTGCTATCACGGCTGGACCTACGCGTGCGACAGCGGCCGCTGCGTCGACGTGCCGTACCTCGGCCGCGAGCGCCTGCCCAACGGCGTGCGCGCGTATCCGTGCCGCGAAGCGCACGGGCTGATTTTCGTGTTCCCGGGCGATGCGACGCTCGCCGACACCCGGCCGTTCCCCGCGCTCGAATCGGCGGACAATCGTGCGTACAAGACGCGCCGCTTCGGCCGCGAGGTCAAGTGCCACTACTCGTTCATGCACGAGAACCTGATGGACATGAACCATCAGTTCCTGCATCGCAAGCAGATGGGGCAGATGCGCGCGCGCTCGGTGGGCCGGCGCCGCGGCGACGACTGGGTCGAGGTCGACTACACGTTCGCGCGGATGGAAGGCAAGCAGCCGGTGGGCGAAGCGCTGGTGTTCGGCGCCAGCAAGAAGCCGGCCGACCAGTCCGACAAGAGCGTGATGACGGTGCGCACCGGCTACCCGTACCAGACGCTGCAGATCCGCTCGAGCGAAGGCACGCTCGTGATGGACCTGTGGATCGTCTACGTGCCGCTCGACGCCGAGCAGCGTACCAACCGCACGTTCGGACTGCTGTCGATCCACAAGCCCGGCATCCCGTTCGCGCTCGATCTCGCGTGGCCGCTGCTCGTCTGGTTCACCGAGCGCATCTTCCGTGAGGATCGCTGGATCGTCGAGCGCGAGCAGGAAGCGCACGACGCCCAAGGCGCCGACTGGAACCACGAGGTGTTTCCGGTCATCAACGAGCTGCGCGACCTGCTGCGCCAATGCGGCGCGCGCACGGTGATCCCGATCCGCGACGCACGCGACGGCGCGTGATGCGTGTGGCGCGCGACCTGAGTCGCGCGCGCCGTTACAACCGGAACGCGCCCGGCAGCAATGCATGGGCCGTCGTGACCTCGACGGCCCCTTTCAGGTTGGCCAGGATCACTTCGATGTCGGGCGTGCCGATCTCGATGATCACCTGGCGGCACGCGCCGCACGGCGCGATCGGACCGTCCGTGTCGCCCACCACCGCGAGCCGCGTGAAATCCCCCGGACGATAACCGGCGGCAATGGCCGAAAACATCGCCGTGCGTTCCGCACAATTGCAGAGTCCGTAAGACGCGTTCTCGACGTTGCAGCCGTGAAAAACCGTCCCGTCGCGCGCCTGCAGCGCCGCGCCGACCTTGAAGCGCGAATACGGCGCATACGCGTGTTCGCGCGCCGCCTTCGCCGCTTCGATCAGTTCGTTTCGTTCCATCTCGTCATACCCTCGATTGTGTGCGGGAAGGTATCGGCGCGGCCAAACCCCGACCGTCGCGATACCCCCGTGACGTGAAGTGATCGCCTATGCCCGTACCGGCGATCAGTCAGCCGATCTGCTGATAAATGGTCGGCGGCGCGTCGCCCGTCTCGCCCAGCACGTAGCTGCGCTGGATCGTGTCCACCGCGTGCGCGGCTGCTGCGGCGTCGCGGGCATGCACGTAACCGAGCGGCTGGCCGGCCTCGACACGCTGCCCGATCTCCGCGAGCGCCGTCAGGCCGACACTGTAGTCGATCGCATCCGCCGCGCGCGTGCGGCCGCCGCCGAGCGCGACGACCGCCAGCCCGAGCGCGCGGCAATCGACCCGCTGCACCACGCCGCTCTCGCGCGACGGTACCGGCACGATCACCTCCGCCCGCGCCAGATGACGCGCAGGTGCGTCGATCAGGTCCGCGGGGCCGCCGAGCGCCGTGACCATCCTCGCGAAGCGTTCTGCTGCCGCACCCGTATCGAGCGCCTGCTGCAACTTCGCGCGCGCCGCTGCGACGTCGCGCGCCAGCCCGCCGGTGACGAGCAGCTCCGCCGACAGCGCCATCGTGACCTCATGCAGGCGCGCCGGACGCGACTTGCCCGTCAGGTAGTCGATCGCGCACACCACTTCGAGCGCATTGCCCGCGCACGGCGCGAGCGACTGGTTCATGTCGGTGAGGATCGCGGTCGTCTTCATGCCGGCGCCGTTGCCGACGTCGACGATGCTGCGCGCCAGTTCCGCCGATTGCTCGGCGGTCGGCATGAACGCGCCGGAGCCGACCTTGACGTCCATCACGAGCCCGTCGAGCCCCGCCGCGAGCTTCTTCGACAGGATCGATGCGGTGATCATCGCGACCGACTCGACGGTCGCCGTCACGTCGCGAATCGCATAGATGCGCATGTCGGCCGGCGCCAGCCGCGCGGTCTGCCCGATGATCGCGACGCCGACGTCGCGCACCGTGCGGCGAAACGCACCCGTATCGGGCGTGACGTCGTAGCCTGGAATCGCGCTGAGCTTGTCGAGCGTGCCGCCGGTATGGCCGAGCCCGCGCCCCGAGATCATCGGTACGTAGCCGCCGCACGCGGCCACCATCGGCCCGAGCATCAGCGACACGACATCGCCGACGCCGCCGGTCGAATGCTTGTCGATCACCGGCCCGTCGAGCTCGAGCGCGCGCCAGTCGAGCACGTCGCCCGAATCGCGCTGCGCGAGCGTCAGCGCGACGCGCTCGTCGGTGCTCAGGTCGTTGAAATACACGGCCATCGCGAACGCGGCCACCTGGCCCTCGGTCACGCTGCCGTCGGTCACGCCGCGCACGAACGCGGCGATCTCGTCGCGATCGAGCGGCTGCCGGTTGCGCTTCTGGCGAATGAATTCCTGCGGTAAGAACATCGTTGCCTCTCCTCGATCGGTCGATGGCCGCTGCGGGTTCAATGCAGGGAAAAGAACAGGCCGGCGATCGCGGCGCTCATCAGGTTCGACAGCGTCGCGGCGGTCAATGCGCGCAGGCCGTGCCGCGCGACTTCCGAGCGGCGCTCGGGCGCGACCGCGCTGAAGCCGCCGGCGAGAATCGCGATCGACGAGAAGTTCGCGAAACCGCACAGCGCGAACGACACGATCGCGAGCGTCTTCGGGTCGAGCACCTGCAGGCCGGCGGCGGCGACGTGCTCGCCGCCCTTCAGGTACGGCGACAGGTCGCCATACGCGACGAACTCGTTGAAGATCAGTTTCTCGCCGATGAAGTTGCCGGCCAGCGCCGCGTCGTGCCACGGCACGCCGATGATCCATGCGAGCGGCGCGAACAGGTGGCCGATGATACCCACCAGCGTGATCTGCGGAAAGCCCGCGAACGCGGCCACGCCGCCGACGATGAGGTTCATCAGCGCGATGAGCCCCACGAACGCGATCAGCATCGCGCCGACGTTGATCGCGATCCGCAGCCCGACCGAAGCACCCGACGCCGCGGCCTCGATCACGTTGGCGGCCCGCTTGTCGTCGAAGTCGAGCCCGTCGACCACGACGCGGCTCGGCTCGACCGTCGGATACAGCAGCTTGCCGAACAGCAGCCCGCCCGGCACCGCCATGAACGACGCGGCGAGCAGGTATTCCATCCGCACGCCGAGGCCGGCGTAGCCGACCAGCACCGAGCCCGCGACCGACGCCATGCCGCTCGCCATCACCGTGAAGATCTCGGCGCTCGTCATGTTCCGCACGAACGGCTTCACGAGCGCGGGCATCTCGCTTTGCCCGAGAAAGATCGTCGCGACCGCCGAGCACGCCTCGATGCGGCTCACGCCGAGCACTTTCGCCAGCGCCGCGCCGAGGATCGCGACGATCCACTTCATCACGCCGATGTAGTACAGCACCGCGATCAGCGCGGTCACGAAGATGATCATCGGCAGCACGCGCAGGCCGAACACGAACCCGCCGTCGCCGAACAGCTGGAACATCCGGCTGTCGACGAGCCCGCCGAATACGAATGCGATGCCGTGATTGCCCATGTCGAGCACGCGATTGACGCCGTTCGCGGCGCCCGCCAGCGCCGCGCGGCCTGCCGGCACGAACAGCACCAGCGCGCCGATCGCCAGCTGCGTGCACAGCGCGGCGATCATGGTCCGGCCGCTTACCGCGCGCCGGTTGTTCGACAGCAGATAGGCAACCAGCAGCAGGAACAGCATACCCAGGAGACTGCGCAGAATATCCACCTCGTACTCCTTGCTCTCAATGTTGTTGGATTGTTCGGCGGGCGGCCCGGCACGCCTGCGCAACGCCGTCGGTGGATATTACTCGCGGGCATGCACGCCGACAACGCAAACAAAATGGTCGCATTTGCGCGACGTCGCGGGTTGTGTCGACTTGCTAAGTTCTTCTATGTACCGGGCGATCGGAGAGGCGGGATCACGCTCCATTCGTCCCAAATACTGAGAGAATTGGTGTGATGCGGGGAGGAGGCAGGAGCGGTGCCGGCACGAATGGAAACGCACGCTCAAACATGCGCGGGGCGTGCCGTTCCAACCGACACGCCCCGCACGATACGCAACGCTCAACCGGCGCGTTCGACCGGATGCGGTTCACGCAACCGGTTCGCGATCCGCGCGGCCTCGTAGTAATTGGCCGCCGGCGGGCGCTTCAGATAGCGGCCCACGCCGCGCACGGCACGCAGATCGCCGTCGGCCCACGCGAGTGCGCCGCGCGTGAGCGTGTGGGTTGCGACACCCTGCACCGTCATGCCCTCGAACACGTTGAAGTCGACCTGCTGGTGATGGGTCTTCACCGAAATCGTCCTGGTCGCGGACGGGTCCCACACGACGAGATCGGCATCGGCGCCCACCTGCACCGCGCCCTTGCGCGGATACAGGTTGAAGATCTGCGCGGCGTTCGTCGACGTGATCCGCACGAACTCGTTCGGCGTGATGCGGCCATGATTCACGCCGTGATGCCACAGCACCGACATGCGATCCTCGACACCGCCGCAGCCGTTCGGGATCTTCGTGAAGTCGTCGCGGCCCATCGCCTTCTGCGATGCGCAGAACACGCAGTGGTCGGTCGCCGTCGTATGCAGTTGCCCCGCCTGCAGCCCGCGCCACAGTGCCTCGCGATGCTCGGCCGAGCGGAACGGCGGGCTCATCACGTGCGCGGCCGCACGCGTCCAGTCCGGATCGCGATAGACGGCCTCGTCGATCACCAGGTGGCCCGGCAGCACCTCGCCGAACACGCGCAGCCCTTCGCTGCGCGCTTTGGTGATCGCATCGACCGCGTCCTTCGCGGACACATGCACGATATACACCGGCACGCCGAGCACCTGCGCAATGCGGATCGCGCGGTTCGCGGCCTCACCCTCGACCTCCGGCGGCCGCGACAGCGGATGCGCCTCCGGCCCCGTCATCCCGCGCGCGAGCAACGCCTTCTGCAACTGGAACACGAGCTCGCCGTTCTCCGCGTGCACGGTTGGCAACGCGCCGAGTTCGAGCGAACGCGAGAAGCTGTTCACGAGCACCTCGTCGTCGGCCATGATCGCGTTCTTGTACGCCATGAAGTGCTTGAAGCTCGACACGCCGTGTTCGCGCACGAGCGTGCCCATGTCGCGATGCACGCTCTCGTCCCACCACGTCACGGCCACGTGGAAGCCGTAGTCGGCCGCGGCCTTCTCGGCCCAGCCTCGCCATGCGTGAAATGCGTCCATCAGCGGCTGCTTCGGGCTCGGGATCACGAAGTCGATGATGCTCGTCGTGCCGCCCGCGAGCCCGGCGGCCGTACCCGAGTAGAAATCGTCGCTCGCGGTCGTGCCCATGAACGGCAGTTCCATGTGCGTATGCGGGTCGATGCCGCCCGGCATCACGTACTGGTCGTGCGCATCGACGACGGTCGCACCGGCCGGTGCGTCGATCTGCTCGGCGATCTGCAGGATCGTGCCGCCGTCCTCCGGGGCTGCGCAGAGCACGTCCGCGCGATAGGAGCGGTCCGCATCGACCACGGTGCCGCCACGAATCAGGATTGCCATGGGGTTGCCTCCTCGTTGACTGTCGGGTGCCGCATCAAGCGCTCGCGATCTGCGCGTGCTGTCCGGCGCGCCACTTCATCCAGGTGCCGTACACGCATGACGCCAGCACGAGGCCGACGAACCACGCGTACGTATAAAGCGTGTTGAAGAACGCCGGCACGTTCGGAAACGACGCCGGAAAGGCCGTATGCAGGAAGCCGGGCAGGTTCGGCAGCACGCCGACGGCGAGCGCGGCCAGCGCGGCCGGGTTCCAGCCGCGCGCGTAGCTGAAGCCGCCGCGCTCGTCGAACAGCGCGCGCGTGTCGAGGCGCGTGCCGCGGATCAGGAAGTAGTCGACCATCAGGATCCCCGCCACCGGCCCGAGCAGCGCCGAATAGCCGACGAGCCAGGTGAAGATGTAGCCGTCCGTCGTCGCGAGGATCTTCCACGGCATCATCACGATCGCGATCGTCGCGGTGATCATCCCGCCCGTGCGGTACGAGATCGCCTTCGGCCACAGGCTCGAGAAGTCGTAGGCCGGGCCGACGAGATTCGCGGCGAGGTTGCAGCACATCGTGTCGAGCGTGAGGATCACGAGCGCGATACCCACGCCGATGCCCGTCATCCGGCTCGTCAGGTCGATCGGATCCCAGATCGCGTTGCCGTAGATCACGACGGTCGCCGACGTCACGACGACCGATACCACCGACAGCAGCGCCATCGGCAACGGCAGCCCGATCGACTGCCCGATCATCTGGTCGCGCTGCGAATGCGCGAAGCGCGTGAAGTCGGGAATATTCAGCGCGAGCGTCGCCCAGAAGCCGACCATCGCGGTCAGTCCCGGCCAGAAGGTCGCCCAGAACAGCCCGGCCTTCTTGCCGCCCGCGGCGAACTGCGACGGCGCCGACAGCATCGTGCCGAAGCCGCCCGCCTTCGACGTCGCCCACCACACGAGCGCCACGCACATCACGACCTTGATCGGCGCGGACCAGCTCTCGAGCCAGCGAATCGAATCGGTGCCGTGCCAGATGAAGTAGATCTGCAGCGCCCAGAACACGAGGAAGCACGCGAGCTGCCCGAACCCGATGCCGATGACCGGCAGCGCCGCGCCATGCAGCGCATTGCCGGTCAGGATGTTCAGCAGCGTATAGATCGCGCTGCCGCCGAGCCAGGTCTGGATCCCGTACCAGCCGCACGCGACGATCGCCCGCAACAGCGCCGGCAGCTTCGCGCCCTGCGTGCCGAACGACGCGCGCACGAGCACCGCGTAAGGAATCCCGTGCTTCGCGCCCGCATGGCCGATCAGCAGCATCGGCACGAGCACGATCAGGTTGCCGAGCAGCACGGTCATCACCGCCTGCCACGGCGACATGCCTTCCTGGATCAGCCCGGCCGCGAGCATGTACGACGCGATGTTCATCACCATCCCGACCCATAGCGCCGCGAAGTGATACCACTTCCACGTGCGCTGCGCCGGCGTCGTCGGCGCGAGGTCGTCGTTGTACAGGCTGCCGCCCTGCGCCGCGGCGCTATCGGGATCGGCGGAATTCGCTGCGTGATTCATCGAACGCACTCCACGAAAACGTCAGCGCCGGCATCATGCGATGCCGGCCCGGGTGGAACGAAAGGCGGCGATGCAGGATGACCTGCCTCGCCGGACGCCGTCAAGCAGCCTTCTTCGCGTGCTTCTCGGGTGCCGCCGCGCCTGCACTCGCCCCCGCCTCCGCGCTCGCCGGATTGTTCGGATGCGTGGTCCAGTTCGCGTAGTCGCCCGAATCGACACGCTCCATCGTGATGCATTGCTCGACCGGACACACATGCATGCAAAGATTGCACCCGACGCATTCCGAGTCCACCACTTCGAAGTGGCGCACGCCGTCCTTCGTCGCGGTGATCGCCTGGTGCGACGTGTCCTCGCACGCGATATGGCACAGCCCGCACTGGATGCAGCGGTCCTGGTCGATGCGCGCCTTGATGTCGTACTTCAGGTTCAGGTATTTCCAGTCGGTCACGTTCGGCACCGCGCGGCCGCGGATGTCGTCGAGCGTCGCGTAGCCCTTCTCGTCCATCCAGTTCGACAACCCGTCGGCGAGGTCCGACACGATCCGGAAGCCGTAGTGCATCGCGGCGGTGCACACCTGCACGCTGCCGGCGCCGAGCACCATGAACTCCGCCGCGTCGCGCCATGACGAGATGCCGCCGATACCCGAGATCGGCAGGTTCGGCGTTTCCGGGTCGCGCGCGATCTCCGCGACCATGTTCAATGCGATCGGCTTGACCGCCGGGCCGCAATAGCCGCCGTGCGTGCCCTTGCCGTCGACCATCGGCATCGGCGCCATGTGGTCGAGATCGACCGCGACGATCGAGTTGATCGTGTTGATCAGCGACACGCCGTCCGCACCGCCCTTGTACGCGGCGCGCGACCCCATCCGGATGTCGCTGATGTTCGGCGTGAGCTTCACGAGACACGGCAGCTTCGTGCCCTCCTTCACCCAGCGCGTGACCATCTCCACATATTCGGGGACCTGTCCGACCGCCGCCCCCATCCCGCGCTCGCTCATCCCGTGCGGACAGCCGAAGTTCAGCTCGACCGCGTCGGCGCCCGTATCCTCGACGAGCGGCAGGATCCATTTCCAGTCCCGTTCGTTGCACGGCACCATCAGCGACACGATCAGCGCGCGGTCCGGCCAGTCGCGCTTCACCTGCGCGATCTCTCTCAGGTTCACGTCGAGCGGACGGTCGGTGATCAGCTCGATGTTGTTCAGCCCCGCGATGCGCTGGCCGTTCCACTGCACCGCGCCATAGCGCGAACTGACGTTGACGACGTGCGGATCGAGCCCGAGCGTCTTCCAGACGACACCGCCCCAGCCCGCCTCGAACGCGCGGTTCACGTTGTAGGCCTTGTCGGTCGGCGGCGCGGACGCCAGCCAGAAGGGGTTCGGCGAAGTAATGCCCGCGATGGTGCAGCGAAGGTCGGCCATGGTCGGCTCCGTGAGAGTGGGGTCGTGTTGGTTGTGCTCGTGGTGCGTGACGCGCGTGGTGCGGTCACGCGGCCTTCGCGTCGCGCTGCGCGAGCGTTGCGTCGATCGACGCGGCCGCGCGCTTGCCGTCCTGCACGGCCTGCACCGTGAGGTCGACGCCGCCCGTCGCCGCGCAATCGCCGCCAGCCCACACGTCGGGCCATGCGGTGCGCCCGTCGGCGTCCACCGCGATGCGCGCGCCGTCCGCCGTCAGCAGCGCGGCGTCGATGGCGTCCGGCACCAGCGTCTGACCGATCGCCTTCAGCACCATGTCCCCGTCGACGGTGAAACGCTCGCCCGATGCCGCCTCGAACTCGACACCCGTCACCTGCCCGTTCTGCCCTGCCATGCGCACCGGCTTCGCATGCGTGACGAGTGTGACGCCGCTCTTCTGCGCGAACTCGCGCTCGGCCCACGTCGCGCTCATCGCATCCACGCCGCGCCGGTACACCATCGTCACGCGCTCGGCGCCGAGCTTGCGGCTCTGCACCGCCGCATCGATGGCCGTATTGCCGCCGCCGATCACGACCACGCGCCGCCCGACCGGCACGTTCTCCAGCGCATCGGCCTGCCGCACCTGCACGATGAAATCGACCGCATTCATCACGCCGTTCAGTTGCTCGCCATCGATCGCAAGCGCCCGCACGCCGCCGAGCCCCATCGCGAGAAACACCGCGTCGTGCTGCTCGCGCAGCGCGTCGAGCGTGATGTCGCGGCCCAGCGCGACGCCGGTATTCAACGTGATGCCGCCCACCGACAGCAGCCACTCGACTTCACGCTGCGCGAAATCGTCGACGGTCTTGTATGCGGCGATCCCGTATTCGTTGAGGCCGCCGCCCTTCGGGCGCGCGTCGAACAGCGTGACGCGGTGCCCGGCGAGCGCGAGCCGGTGCGCGCACGCAAGCCCGGCCGGCCCCGCGCCGACCACCGCGACCTGGCGGCCCGTGTCCGGCGCGCGCGTGAAGCGCACCGCGCCGGTCTCCATCGCCCAATCCGTTGCATGCCGCTGCAGCGCGCCGATCGCGACGGGCTGCGCATCCTGGTGGTTGCGCACGCACGCGCCTTCGCACAGGATCTCGGTCGGACACACGCGGGCGCACATCCCGCCGAGGGGATTCGCCGACAGGATGTCGGTCGCGGCGCCCTTCAGGTTGCCGTTGCCGATCTTGCGGATGAAGCTCGGGATGTCGATCTGCGTCGGGCAGGCCTGCACGCACGGCGCGTCGTAGCAGTAGTGGCAGCGGCTGGCGGCCGCCGCCGCGGCCGTCGGATCGAGCAGCGGCGCGATGTCGGCGAATTCGCACGAGAGTTGCGTGGACGACAGGCGATGCGCGGCGATATCGCCGGTTGGCTTGGTGGTCATACGCGTTCCTTCGACTGGGTGGAGACAAAGCCGTCCCCGCCGGCTGCGAATGCACAGTCGGGGCGGTCGTTGTTAGGCATGCTACGGTCAGGCTGTCAGGCGTCGAGCAGCCTGCCGGTGGCTACGGTCGCGGCGTCATGAGGCCGGCTCGCATGCGCGCGACAGCATCGCGTGCAGCAGCACGTTCGCGCCGGCCTCGATCCAGGCGGGCGTCGCGTCCTCGATCTCGTTGTGGCTGATGCCGTCGACACACGGCACGAACACCATCGACGTCGGTGCGACCTGCGCGAGGTAGCACGCGTCGTGGCCGGCACCGGACACGATGTCGCGATGCGAGAAGCCGAAGCGGTCGGCCGCGCTGCGCACCGCTTCCACACAGGCCGCGTCGAACGCGACCGGCTTGTAATAGAAAATCTGCTCGAGTTCGGTCTCGAGCCCGATCTCGCCCGCGATGCGCGCCACGCCGTCGCGCAATGCGGCATCCATCTTCGCGAGCACTGCGTCGTCCGGATGACGGAAATCGACGGTGAAGAACACGCGGCCCGGAATCACGTTGCGCGAGTTCGGGTAGACCTGCATCATGCCGACCGTCGCGCAGCCGAACGGCGCATGATCGAGACCGATCCGGTTGACGAGATCGACCACGCGCGACGCGCCTAGCAGCGCGTCGCGCCGCCGCGGCATCGGCGTCGGCCCCGCGTGCGCTTCCTGGCCGGTGAACGTGATCTCGTACCAGCGCTGCCCCTGCGCATCGGTCACGACGCCGATCGTCTTGCATTCCGCTTCGAGAATCGGTCCCTGCTCGATATGCAGTTCGAACGCCGCGTGCACCTTGCGTCCGCCGCACGGCACGTCACCCGCGTAGCCGATCCGCGCCAGCTCCTCGCCGATCGTCTTGCCGTCCACGTCCTTGCGCGACAGTCCGTATTCGAGCGAAAACACCCCCGCGAACACGCCCGACGCAACCATCGCCGGTGCGAAGCGCGAGCCTTCCTCGTTGGTCCAGATCACGACCTCGACCGGATGCTCGGTCTCGATGCCGTGATCGTTGAGACTGCGAATCACCTCGAGGCCGCCGAGCACGCCGTAGATGCCGTCGAAGCGGCCGCCCGTCGGCTGCGAATCCGCGTGCGAGCCCGTGACGACCGGCGCCGCATCGGCCACGCGGCCCGCGCGGCGCATGAACACGTTGCCCATCGTATCGACCGTCACCGTGCAGCCGGCGGCCTTCGCCCAGCCGACGATCAGGTCGCGGCCGGCCTTGTCGAGATCGGTCAGCGCGAGGCGGCACACGCCGCCCTTCGGTGTCGCGCCGATTTTCGCGACTTCCATCAGGCTGTCCCACAACCGCTTGCCGTCGACCTTGATCGACGTGTCGAAAGCTGCCCGCTTCACTGTTTCCGATACCGCGTTCATTCGTATCGCTCCTGTGGGGTCGGTGATGTCGTCAGCCCGGTCTGTGCCGGTGCGTGTCATGCCTGTTTCGGGGCAATGCCGCCCAAGCGCGGTGCATGCCCCGGTCGTTCGCGAAGATCGTCCGACGAATCGGGTTGACAGGTTTCCGCCGCTCGTCGAATCCTGTCCGATTGGACAGGTTTTAGACGATCAAAATCACCAAATCAATCTCTTTCTTGCGTGAATGAATGGAGCGAGAAACGTGCCATCGCAACGCAGCATGGCGACGGATGCGCGAGATCAGCACGCGTGCGTTCGATGCGAATCAGCGGCTAGAATGAAGCCCAACGCGGCACGCCCGCCGCGCGAGGGCAACGATGAGACATGACGAGGCGGCAACCGAAGCCACCGACAGCGACGAAACGCCCGCGCCTTTGCGGCGACGCAAGGCGCACATCCGCGAGTCCAACGAAGCGCATCTGCTCGCCTGCGCGGAGGCCGTGTTCGCGGAACGCGGGCTCGACGGTGCAAGCACCGCGATGATCGCGGAGCGCGCCGGCCTGCCGAAAGCCAACCTGCATTACTACTTCCCGACGAAGCTTGCGTTGTACCGCCGCGTGCTCGACGACCTGTTCGAGGACTGGCATCGCGCGGCCGGTTCGTTCGAGGCCGACGACGATCCCGTCGAAGCGATCGGTGCCTACGTGCGCGCGAAGATGGCGCTGTCGCGGCGGCGCCCGCTCGGCTCGAAGGTCTGGGCCAACGAGATCATCCACGGTGCGGAGCACATGCAGGACATCCTGTCGGAACGCGTGAAGCCGTGGTTCGATACGCGCGTGAAGGTCATCGACGGCTGGATCGCGCGCGGGCTGCTCGCGCCGATCGACGCGCATGCGCTGATGTACCTGATCTGGGCAACCACGCAGCACTACGCGGATTTCGATGCGCAGATCCGCGCGCTGAGCGGCAAGCGTACGTTCACGCAGAAGGCGTATGACGAGCAGACCGAACAGGTCGTGCAGCTCGTGATTCGTGCATGCGGGGCGGTGTCGCCGCGCGCGAAGGCGTAGCGCGGCAACGCGATCCGCCAAAAGCAAAACGGGTATCGCACAGGTAATTCCCGTGCGATTCCCGTCGTACGCGCCGCCGCATGCGGACTACGCGTGATGCGCTACGTGATGCGTTATGCGACGCGCTCGATCGCGATCGCCGTTGCCTCGCCGCCGCCGATGCATAGCGACGCGACGCCGCGCTTCATCCCATACGTTTCGAGCGCGGCCAGCAGCGTCACCATCACGCGCGCACCCGATGCACCGATCGGATGCCCAAGCGCGCACGCGCCGCCATGCACGTTGACCTTCTCGTGCGGCAGGTCGAGATCGCGCATCGCGGCCATCGGCACGACCGCGAACGCTTCGTTGATCTCGAACAGGTCGACGTCGCGCAGGTTCCAGCCGGTCTTCTCCGACAGCTTGCGCAGCGCGCCGATCGGCGCGGTCGCGAACAGGCCCGGCTTGTCCGCGTAGGTCGAATGCCCGACGATCACGGCCTTCGGCGTGAGGCCGAGGCGCTCGGCTTCCGAGCGGCGCATCATCACCAGCGCGGCGGCGCCGTCCGAGATCGACGACGCATTCGCGGCCGTCACCGTGCCGCCGTCGCGGAACGCAGGCTTCAGCGTCGGGATCTTGTCGAGCTTCGCCTTGCCCGGCTGTTCGTCGATCGACACGACCGTTTCGGTCTTGCCGGCCTTCACGGTCACCGGTGCGATCTCCGACACGAAACGCCCGTCGGCGATCGCCCGTTGCGCGCGCGTCAGCGATGCGATCGCGAACGCATCCTGTGCCTCGCGCGTGAACTGGTACGCCTGCGCGCAATCCTCGGCGAACGTGCCCATCAGGCGGCCCTTCTCGTACGCGTCCTCGAGCCCGTCGAGGAACATGTGATCGAGCACCTGCCCGTGACCCATGCGCATCCCCGCGCGGGCCTTCGGCAGCAGGTACGGCGCATTCGTCATGCTCTCCATCCCGCCCGCGACGGCCACGCCTGCCGAGCCCGCCAGCAGCAGGTCGTGCGCGAACATCGCGGCCTTCATCCCCGAGCCGCACATCTTGTTGACCGTGGTTGCGCCCGCCGCGAGCGGCAGCCCGGCCTTCAGCGCGGCCTGCCGCGCCGGCGCCTGGCCCTGGCCCGCCGGCAGCACGCAGCCGAACACGATTTCATCGATGCGCTCGGCCGGCACGTTCGCGCGCTCGAGCGCCGCGCGAATCGCTACCGCGCCGAGGTCGCTCGCGCTGGCGGCCGCCAGGTCGCCCTGAAAACCACCCATCGGCGTACGCGCCATACCAACGATTACGATCGGATCCTGAGTCGTCATGATTCGCTTCCTCCAGTGTCAGCGCGGTGCCATGCGCAACGCGCCATCGAGACGGATGACTTCGCCGTTCAGCATCGTGTTCTCGGCGATGTGGCGCACCAGCGCCGCAAATTCTTCCGGGCGGCCGAGCCGCGGCGGGAACGGCACGCTCTTGCCGAGCGCATCCTGCACGTCCTGCGGCATGCCGGCCATCATCGGCGTCGCGAAGATGCCCGGCGCGACCGTCACCACGCGAATGCCGAACCGCGCGAGCTCGCGCGCGATCGGCAGCGTCATGCCGACCACGCCGCTCTTCGACGCCGCATACGCGGCCTGCCCGATCTGCCCGTCGAACGCCGCGACCGACGCGGTGTTGACGATCACGCCGCGCTCGCCTTCCGCATTGGCGTCCTGCTTCGACATCGCGTCGGCGGCCAGCCGGATCATGTTGAACGTGCCGACCAGATTGATCGACACCGCGCGTGCGAAGCGGTCGAGCGAGTGCGGGCCGTCGCGGCCGACCACCTTCTCGCCCGGCGCGACGCCCGCGCAGTTGACGAGCGCGTCGATGCGGCCGAACGCGTCACGCGCGGCGGCAACGGCCGCCTGGCCGTCGGCTTCGCTCGTCACGTCGGTCTTCACGAAGCGCGCCGCCGCGCCAAGCTCGTGCGCGAGGCCCGCGCCGGCTTCTTCGTTGACGTCCAGCAGCACGGCCTTGCCGCCTTCCGCGCCCACCATGCGCGCCACCGCGGCGCCGAGGCCGGAACCGGCGCCCGTAATCAGAAAAACGCGATCCTTGATATCCATTCGCAGTCCGTACAGGTTGTGTTCAGGGTTGAGCGGCCTTCTCGGCTTCCATCTTGCGCAACACGAAGCGCTGGATCTTGCCGCTCGGGGTTTTCGGCAGCGCGTCGACGAAGTCGATCGCGCGTGGATAGGCGTGAGCGGACAGCCGCCGCTTCACGTGCAGGCTCAATTCCTCGGCCAGCGCCGGCGTGCCGTCATAGTCTTTCGACAGCACGACGAACGCCTTGACGATCTCCGTGCGCTCCGCGTCGGGTACGCCGATGACGGCGGCTTCGCTCACGGCCGGATGCTCGATCAGCGCGCTTTCCACATCGAACGGGCCGATCCGGTAGCCGGACGACGTGATCACGTCGTCCGCGCGGCCGATGAAGCTCACGGTGCCGTCCGGCTCCAGCTCGACGTTGTCGCCGGTCCGGTAATAGCCGCCCGCGATCGCCGGCGTGTCCTGCTGCCAGTAGCCGTGGAACCACAGCAGCGGCGAGCGCGCGATGTCGATCGCGAGGTTGCCCGGCTCGCCGGGGCCGAGCTCGCGGCTCGCGTCGTCGAGCACCGCGACGCGGTAGCCCGGCATCGCAAAGCCGGCCGAACCGGCGTGGACCACATGCGCGAGGCCATGGTGGTTGTTCACGACCATCCCGAGTTCGGTCTGGCCGTAGTGATCGTAGATCGGCGCGCCGAGCGCCGCGTCGAACCAGCGCACGACTTCCGGATTCAGCGGTTCGCCCGCGCTGCTGACCACGCGCAGCTTGCCCTTCAGCCGCGCCGCCGCTTCCGTCCCGGCCGCCATCAGCATCCGGTAGGCCGTCGGCGAGCCGGCGAGGCTCGTGATCCCGAGCCGTTCGATCACGTCGTACGTGCTGTCGACCGTGAAACCGCCTTCGTAGAGCGTCGTCGCGTGGCCGAGCAGCAGCGGGCCCGTGATCGCGTAGTAGAGGCCGTATGCCCAGCCCGGATCGGCGATGTTCCAGAACCGGTCGCCGGCACGCAGGTCCACCGCTTCGCGCATGTACGCACCGAACGCGAGCAGCGCGCGCAGCGGCACCGGCACGCCCTTCGGCAAACCCGTCGTGCCCGACGTCGACATCATCATGAACAGGTCCGTGCCCTTGCGCAGCACCGGCTCGAACGAGTCCGACTGCGCATCGAGCGACGCGCGGAAATCGATGTCGTTTTCGGGCAATGTCTCGCCCGGCTCGCGCACCGTCGCAACGGGCGGGCAACCGGCGATCTCGTCGAGCTTCGCGCGATTCGCGACATTGGTCACGACCAGGCGTGCGTCGCTCATGCGCAACCGGTGCTCGATCGCTTTCGGGCCGAATGCGGTGAACAGCGGCTGGTAGACGGCGCCCGCGCGCCACGTGCCGAGGATCGTCGCGACGAGTTCCGGCGTGCGCGGCAACAGGCCCGCCACCACGTCGCCCGGCTTCACGCCCTGCGCGACCAGCAGGTTCGCGACGCGCGCCGACAGCGCCTTCATCTGCGCAAACGTGTAGCGGTGGTGCTGCCCGCCGGCGTCGATCCAGTCGAGCGCGATCGCATCCGCCGATGCGTACCGGTCGCAGCATTCCACGCATGCGTTCAGGCCGCGCTCCAGGTCGCCGTGCAGTTGCTGCGCGGCGGTCTCGATACTGAACCGGGCCACGGCGTCGGCGTAGGCCGGCACCGCGCGGGCGGTAGCTCCATCAGACATGCGTGTCTCCTGTGCGTTATGGCCGCCGGCGAGCCAGGGGCGCGACGGGGATAGTTCGATAGTAGACAGCCCGTACATTGCAATCAATGACAAACCAAATCTAGAATCGTGATCGCTTTTGCCATGTCGGGGAGGACGCAGGAAAATGGGGCCGCAGATGATTTCGCCGGATTTCGTCGACGACGCGCTCGCGTGCCTGCGCCGGCAAGGCCTTCCGACGGAGGCCGTGCTGCGTGCCGCCGGCCTGCCGGCCGTCGTACGCGAGCCCGTCACGCCGCAGCAGTACGGCCGGCTGTGGCTGGCGATCGCCGGTGCGCTCGACGACGAATTCTTCGGGCTCGCCGCGCGCCCGATGCGGCGCGGCAGCTTCACGCTGCTGTGCCATGCGGTGCTGCACGCCGGCACGCTCGACAAGGCGCTGCGGCGCGCGCTGCAGTTCCTGCGCGTGGTGCTGGACGAGCCGCATGGCGAGCTCGTCGTGGCCGATGGGCAGGCGCAGATCGTGCTGACACAGACGGGCGCGCCCTGTCCGGCGTTCGCGTACCGGACGTTCTGGCTGATCCTGCTCGGTGTCGCGTGCTGGCTGATCGGCCGGCGCATCCCGCTGCAGCGCATCGACTTCGCGTGCCCGAGCCCCGACCAGCGCAGCGACTATCACCAGTTCTTCGGCGTGCCCGTGCATTTCGACCGGCCCGACAGCCGGCTCGCATTCAATGCCGCATACCTCGCGCTGCCGACGATCCGCTCCGAGCAGGCGCTGAAGACCTTCCTGCGCGGCGCGCCCGGCAACCTGCTCGTCCGCTACCGGCACGATACGGGCTGGGTAGCGAAGACACGCGCGCAGCTGAAGACGCTGCCGGCCGCGGAGTGGCCCGACTTCGATACGCTGGCCGTGTGCCTCGGCACGACGCCCGCGACGCTGCGACGGCGTCTGCGCAGCGAAGGGCAAAGCTTCGCGGCAATCAAGGACGAGCTGCGCGGTGCGCTGGCCCAGTCGCTGCTGCGCGGCAATGCGCTCAGCGTCGCGGAAATCGCGGCCGAGCTCGGCTTCACCGAGCCGAGCGCGTTTCATCGCGCATTCCGGAAATGGACGGGCACGAGCCCGGGTGCGTTCCGGCGGGACGTGCATGCGGCGGAGGGGCCGGGGGTGGCGAGCGGATGATGCGGCGGGCAGTCGTCAACACTGCATGCCCGGCCGGCACGGAAACGCTCACGCTACGCCCTGCAACGGCCGCGAGAACAGCTTGCACCCCGCGTAGTAGACGAGCGACGTCAGCGACAAACCGACGATCCACGACACGTCCGCGCCGCCGAGCCGGCTCGCCAGTTCTCCCGTATAGAGATCGGTCGCCATGAACGGCGCCTGCGCGACGATACCGATGAAATACGAGCCAACGGCGATCGTATTGAAGCGTCCGTAGATGCCGCCGTCCTGCCGGAAGAACGAATCGACGTCGTACTCGCCGTGACAGACGAGGTAGTAGTCGACGAGGTTGATCGCGGTCCACGGCACGAGCACGTACAGCAGCAGCAGGATGAAGTTCGTGTAGCCGGCGAGGAAATTGTCCTGCCCGAACAGCGCGATCGCGAGCGCGATGCCGCACAGGACGATCGCGGTAATCGCCCGCGCACGCGCCTTGCCCGACCACGACGGGAAGAGCGTCTGCAGCACGGTAATCGCCGACAGCGCACCGCAATACAGTTCCATCGCATTGCTGGCCGCGATGCCGAACGACAGCACGACGATCACGAGCACGCTGATCCCTTGCGTGAGGCCCGTGAGGCCGCTCACGACATTGCCGTCGGGCGTCGCGAGCCCCACCAGGCAACCGAGCAGCATCGGGAAGAACGAGCCGAGCACGCAGCCCCAGTAACTCGACCAGAACGCGGTGCGCGGCCCGGTATCGGGCGGCAGGTAGCGCGAATAGTCCGATACGTAAGGCGCATAGGCGATCTGCCACAGCGCGGCGACCGACATCGCACCCAGGAAGCCCGACAGGTTCAGCGAATGCTTCGAGAACGTATCGGCGGGCAATCCGTGCACGAAGATGATCCACACGAACGCCAGCACGAGCACGCTGCCCGAGCACCAGCTCAAAAGCCGCGCATACGCGTGGATCAGCTTGTAGCCGTAGATCGATCCGAGCAGGCTGATCAGGCCGATCACCACGACGCCCGCATCGAGCGGAATGCCGGCGCTCAGGCTGTGCAGCGCCTGCCCGCCGAACACGCAGTTCGATGCGAAGAAGCCCACATACATCACGACGACCAGCCCGACCACGAGCAACGCGCCGAACGACCCGAACTGCCCGCGGGTCTGGATCATCTGCGGCACGCCGAGCTGCGGCCCCTGCGCGGAATGCAGCGCCATGAACACCGCGCCGATCAGGCTGCCGACGAGCGTGGCGAGCGCCGCCCACCAGAACGGCTGCTTGAACACCGTGGTCGCGAGCGATCCGGTGACGATCGTCAGCATCATGATGTTCGACCCGAACCAGATCGTGAACAGGTCCTTCGCGCTGCCGTGCCGCTCGGTCAGCGGAATCGGCTGGATGGTGCTTTCCTCGAGATGAGCAATGGACTCGCCCTGACTCATTTCGTCTCCTTGTTTCTGTTGTGATGTTCTTGGATTCGGGGATTGAAGGGTGACCGGGAATACGTGGCCGGCTCGAAGCGTGCGCGCTTCGATCCGCCGGCTATACCATTTGCATTCCTCATCAATAAGCAGCCGGCGGCACATCGCCTTATTGCGACCATCGCCCACGACGCCCGGTCTTCACCCTGTCGGATTGCCGCTCCGGTGGCCGCGCGCAGTCGACTCGTCTCCGAACCGGATCCTGTGGTTTGGCGCGCTTCCGCCCAACGCTCATCGGACGAAAGCGCGCCGCTCACCTCGTCAGCAGTCGATCCCGAGCACTTCGCGCGCGGTGGCATCCACGGCCTTGCGCATCGTGTCGACCAGTTCATCGATTTGCGCGTGATCGATCACCAGCGGCGGTGCAACGATCAGTCGGCCGTTCGTCGAACGCACGATCGCGCCAAGTTCGAACCCGACCGTCCGGCTGTGCCAGGTCAAGTCGGCCTCGTTCGCAAAGCGCTCGCGCGTCGCCTTGTTCTTCGCGAACTGGATCGCGCCGACCGCGCCCACGCCCTGGATTTCGCCGACGAGCGGATGGTTGCCGAACGCATCGCGCAGCGCCTTCTGCAGGTACGGCCCGGTATCCGTCTTCGTCCGCTCGACGAGGCCTTCGCGCTCGAGCACGTCGAGGTTGGCCAGTGCGACGGCGGCCGCGACCGGGTGTCCCGAATAGGTCAGCCCGTGCGCGTAGACGCCCCCCTTGTCGACCAGCGCATCGCCGACGCGCCGGCTCATGATCAGCCCGCCCATCGGCACGTAGCCCGAGGTCAGCCCCTTGGCCATGCAGATCAGGTCCGGTTCGAAGCCGAAGTGACGGTGCGCGAACCACTCGCCGGTGCGGCCGAAGCCGCCGATCACCTCGTCCGCGCACAGCAGCACGTCGTACTGACGGCAGATGCGCTCGATCTCCTGCCAGTAGCCGTCCGGCGGAAAGATCATCCCGCCCGCGCCCTGGAACGGCTCCGCGACGAACGCGGCCACGCGGTCCGCACCGATCTCCAGGATCTTGCGCTCGAGCGACAGCGCCGCCTGCTTGCCGAATGCCTCGGGGCTCAGGTCACCGCCGTTCGCGTACCAGTACGGTTCGTCCACGTGCGTGATGTTCGGAATCGGCAGGTCGCCCATTTCATGCATGAACGCCATGCCGCCCAGCGATGCGCTCCCCACCGTCGACCCGTGATAGCCGTTCACGCGGCCGATCAGCACCTTCTTCTGCGGCTTGCCCATCACGTCCCAGAACCGCCGCACGGTGCGAATCAGCACTTCATTCGATTCGGATCCCGAATTGGTATACACCACGTGACTGAAGCGATCGTCGAGCAGCGCGAACAGCCGCTCCGACAGTTCGATCACCGACGGGTGCGTCGTATGAAAGAACATGTTGTAGTAGGACAGTTCCTTCATCTGCCGCGCGGCGGCGTCGACCAGCTCCGGCCGGCCATAGCCGACGTTGGTGCACCACAGCCCGGACATGCCGTCCAGGTAGCGGTTGCCGTCGTTGTCCCATAGATGGACACCTTCGCCGCGCACCATCACGCGCGCGCCTTCCTCGTTCAGCGCCTTCTGATCGACAAATGCGTGCAGGTGATGCGCGGCGTCGCTGCGTTGATAGTCTTGCGTCGTACGATGCGGAAAGTTGGGCGCATTCATGGGCGAGTCTCCGGTTCGTTTTGTGGATAAAAAGCGTTGTCGTGTTGCGCGGCGCAACCGCGCGCGGCCTGCCGAGTCGAATCAGTAACTGATCCAGGTCGTCTTGAGGCCCGTGTACTTGTCGATCGCATGCAGCGAAAGATCGCGGCCGAAGCCCGACTGGCGGAACCCGCCGAACGGCGTCTGCGCGCTCAGCGCATCGACCGTATTGACGGACACCGTGCCGGCACGCAGCCGCCCCGATACACGGTGCGCACGCGACAGGCTGCCGGTCCAGAGCGACGCGGCCAGCCCATAGATCGAGTCGTTCGCGAGCCGGACGGCCTCGTCCTCGGTGTCGAACGCCATCACCGACAGCACCGGCCCGAAGATCTCCTCGCGTGCGATGGCGTCGTCGTGCTTCACGTCGATGAAGATCGTCGGCTCGATGAAGTAGCCCTTGCCGTCGACGCGCGGCGCGCCTCCACCGATCGCGAGCGTCGCACTATCGCGGCCGCGAGCAATCCACTCGCGCACGCGCCGATGCTGCTGCTCGTCGACGATGGCGCCCATCCCGCTCGCCGGATCGAGCGGATCACCCGGCATGAACGCGGCGGCATGCGCAATCAGCCGGTCAACGAACGCATCGTGAATCGAACGCTGGACCAGCAGCCGCGAGTTGGCGGAACACACCTCGCCCTGGTTGAAGAAAATGCCGAAGCACGCCTTGCGTGCGGCCAGGTCGAGATCGTCCGTATCGTCGAAGACCAGGTTCGGGCTCTTGCCGCCGCACTCGAGCCACACCTGCTTCATGTTCGACTGCGCGGCGTATTCGAGGAACTTCTTGCCGACGGCCGTTGATCCCGTGAAGGCGAGCACGTCCACGTCGGGATGCAGCCCGAGCGCACGCCCCGCCGTCTCGCCGTAGCCCGGCACGACGTTCAGCACGCCCGGGGGCAGGCCTGCCTCGAGCGCCAGTTCCGCGAGACGCAATGCCGACAGCGGCGATTGTTCCGCCGGCTTCAGCACGACGCTGTTGCCGGCCGCCAGCGCCGGCGCGACCTTCCACGCGACCATGTCGAGCGGAAAATTCCACGGCACCACGGCGCCCACCACGCCCAACGGTTCGCGCGTGACGACCGCGAGGTTGCCGGGGTCCGTCGACGCGACTTCGCCATGCAGTTTGTCGACGGCTTCGCCGTACCAGCTGAACAGGCCGCCCGCGGCCGGCACGTCGATGCTGAACGCGTCCGCCACGCACTTGCCCATGTTGAGCGAGTCGAGCAACGCGAGCTCCGCACCGTGCGATGCGATGAGTTCGCCAAGCCGGCAAAGCACGCGCTTGCGCTCTGCCGGTGCGCAACGTGACCAGACGCCGGATTCGAACGCGTGACGCGCGGCACGCACTGCGTCGTCGACGTCCGGTGCATCGCACGACGTGACTTCCGCGATGACGGCCTCCGTGGCCGGATTGATCGCGGCGAACGTCCGGCCGCTTCGGGCCGGCACGCCGCGGCCGCCGATATGCGCGAGCGTTCTCGGGACCACTTGCGCCGCGAGACGTCTCCAGTCCGCGTGCTGATGATTTTCTGCTGAAGTTGGGTTCATTCAAGGCTCCGTTTTGACGACCAGGCGTTTATGCGTTGTTCTCCGCCTGAACTCGACCCGACGAAAGACGCCAGCGGGCACGACCGATGCCCATGACCGCCGCGCATCGCCGCAGTCGTCCGGTTGGCAAACTGTCGGTCATCAAAATGAGATTCGAAAGAACAGTTTTTCTTCTCATTGAAGAGGTTATTTCTATTCATTCCGCGGTCGTGCAGTGGGTTTTCCTGCCACGTCGCAATCCCGGTGCCGTTTGTTTGCGTGTGATCGCGTCGGCTTTCCGATGAGATTCGACGTGTCATCCGCGACGACACCTGGCCGGTACGACATTGCGCCCCGGCCCTTCCGACCACATACTGGTCGGCCTGCGCGAACGAGGGTGCATCGATGATGAGTGTCGATCAGGGCGCCGCTTCGATCTTTGGCGTGATCGGAACGGCCGTGTCTTTGCTGGCGGCGATTCCGTATGCGCTCGCAATCTACCGGCGCACGGTTCGCCCGCATCTGTTCACATGGCTCGTGTGGTCGGTCGTCACGGCGATCGCGGCTGCCGGCCAGTTCGTCGCGGGTGCCGGGCCGTCCGCGTGGTGCACGGCAGCCATCGCCGTTACCTGCTTTCTGACGCTGGTGGCGAGCATCTTTCGCGGCGAACGCGGCTGGACACGCGTCGACTGGTTTTTCCTGGTCACGGCCCTGTCGGCCATTCCGCTGTGGATGCTGACCGACGACCCGACGATTGCGATCTGCCTGGTCACGCTGATCGAGCTGGCCGGCCTCGGCCCGACCGTCCGCAAGACGATCCGCGATCCGTGGAGCGAGAGCCTCGCGTATTTCGCGCTGTGCGTGTTCAAGTACGCGCTGGCATTGCTGGCGTTGAGCACGTGGAGCGTCGCGGTCGCGTTCTATCCGGCCGTCAACATCATCGCGTCGATCGGCATCTGCGTGGTGATGCTCGTCCGGCGTCAATCGCTGTCGAACGCGCGGTAGACGGTATCCTTCGGTGCGGTATCTTCGTTGCTGCTGTTGCTCGCCGGCATGCGCTGAACCACAAACCTTCAGAGACGATGCGAGGCCCTGAAATGGATGCAATCCGTACAGCCATCGAACCCAGCGAAGCCGCGCTTCGTGCCGCGATGCTGGCCAACGATGTCGCAGCGCTCGATGCGTTGCTGGACGACGACCTGGTGTTCACCGTTCCGACCGGACAGGTCATCTCGAAGGAGGACGACCTGGCGACCCATCGCGCGAAGCTGTTGCGCCTCGACAGACTCGATGTGCAGGAAACGCGCGCATGCGCGATCGACGAGATGATCCTGACCACGACGAAGGCGATACTCACCGGCCATTTCGACGGCACGGCGTTCGACGGCACGTTTGCCTATACTCGGCTCTGGCGCCGATCATCCTCCGGCTGGCGCGTCGTCGCCGGGCATGCATCGCAGGTCGCGTAGCCGCGTCGTGCGCGACGTTCCTTCGAGTCGGCAAGCCCCGCGAATCCGGCGTTGAGTCGGGGCGAGCCGGGCGACACCCCGACGAAGGTGTCGACCATCACAGGAGACGAGATGCACCCAGCATTCACCGTACGCGCTGCCCGTACCGCGGACGCGGACGCACTCACGCGACTGGCTCGCATTTCGAAGGCACACTGGGGCTATCCGCAGGACTGGCTCGACTTGTGGCAGAGCGATCTCACGATTGCGCCGGAGACGATCGACGGGTCGATCGGATACGTTGCGGAATCCGGCGAAGCAATCATCGGGTTCTGGGTCAGGGCGTCATCGGAATCGGATCGCCCGACGCCCGGATGGCTGTTCGTCCACCCCGACCACATGGGCCGCGGTGTCGCCCGGGCACTGTGGCAAGCGGTCCGCAGGGAAAGCGCCGCGAGAGGGATCAGAAGCTTCGTGATCGAAGCGGACCCCAATGCGCTTCCGTTCTATCTGGCGCTCGGCGCTGAAAAAATCGGCGAAAAGGAATCGAGCGTCGTCCCGGGCAGGTTCTTCCCGATCTTGAGGATCACGATCTGATTGCAACGTCCGTCGGCACCGCCGCCGGACGCACCCGGTATCGCCCCTTCTCAGGCTGACTGCAACGTCATCGCGCGGCGGTCCTCGAGCTTGAACTCGCCGACCGTCTGCGCGAGCCTCGCGGCCTGCTCGCGCAGCAACGTCGCGGCCGCCGCCGACTGCTCGACGAGCGCCGCGTTCTGCTGCGTCGCATTGTCGAGATGCGACACCGCCTGATTCACCTGCTCGAGCCCCGTGCTCTGCTCCTTGGCAGCGACGGTAATTTCCGCAATCACGCTCGTGATGCTGCGCACGCCCTCGACGATTTCGTTCATCGTCGTACCGGCCGTCTGGACGAGTCCCGAGCCCCCCTCGATCTTCTCGACCGACGAGTGAATCAACTGCTTGATTTCCTTGGCGGCCTGCGCGCTGCGCTGCGCGAGCGCACGCACCTCGCCCGCGACGACCGCGAAGCCCCGGCCGTGCTCGTTCGCACGTGCGGCCTCGACGGCAGCGTTCAACGCGAGAATGTTGGTCTGGAACGCGATGCCGTCGATCACGCCGACGATGTTGGCGATCTCGCTCGACGCCTGCGTGATCTCGTTCATCGTCGAGACGACCTCGCTGACGACCGTGCCGCCGCGCACCGCGACGTCCGACGCCGATTCCGCCAGGCGGCTCACCTGGCTCGCGGCATCGGCGGAGTTGCGGGCCGTGCCGGCGATTTCCTCGAGCGCGGCGGCGGTTTCCTGCAAGCTCGATGCTGCATGTTCGGTCCGGCCGGACAGGTCCTGGTTGCCCTGCGCGATCTCGGCGCTCGCGAGGTTGACGGACTCGCTGAACTCGCGAATCTGCAGCAGGATCGTACTGATCTTTTCGGCGAACAGGTTGAACGCATGCGCGATCTGCGCTGCTTCGTCCGCGCCGTCGGCAGGCAGGCGTTTCGTCAGGTCGCCGCTGCCGGTCGACACATCCGTCAGCGCGTCGCGCACCAGCAGGATGCGCTTGAAAGCCGCGTTCGTCATCGCACCGACGAGCGCCGCCGCGATCACGGCAACGATCAGGATCGCCGCCAGCGTCGTCGTCGCGACCGCGCGCATGCCGGCCGTCACGTCCGCCTTGTCGAGCGCGAGCACGAGGGACCAATCGGTGCCGGCGATCGGCTGGGCCCGCACCAGCTTGGTGGCGCCGTCGATGTCGACCGCGACGGGCTCGGACGCGGTTTGCAGCGCGCCGAGGTGGTCGGCGTCGAGTGCCGGCGAAAGACCGGTTGCCGGCTTCATGATCAGGTCGGTCTTGGCCGACGCGATCACGCGTCCGCTCTTGTCCACCAGAAATGCGAAGCTCGCGGGTGTCGGGTGTACCGAGGTCACGATCGAGCTCACGCTCTCCATGAACAGGCTGGCGGCCAGTACACCCTTCACCGTGCCGTCGCGCACCACGGGTACCGCGAACGCAACCGCCGGCTTGCCGGTCGTTGCATCACGGTAGAGCGCCGTCACGACCAGGCTACCGGCGCTGACGGCCTGCTTGTACCACGGACGTGCCGTCGGGTCGTAGCCAGGCGCGAGCGGCACGTTCGAGAACGCGGTCTTGTCCGGCAGGCCGAGCGTCAGCACCTCGAAGCCGCCCGACTTCCCAAGCAGCTTCAGCGCCGGCAGCGGGTCGCCCTCGCCGATCGCGATCGTGTCTGCAAGGGCCTGGGTTTCCCGGCCTCTGCTGGCCACCCATTCATTGATCGCCAGCGCGTGCCCGGCGAGGATCGACTTGTGATTCTGGTCGATTGCCTCGTCGTTGTGTTGCTTGACGACGTAATAGACCAGGCCGCCTGTGACGGCCAGCGCCGTTACCACGATGGCGACGCAGGTCGCGAGTATCCGTGCACGAATCGAGGACAACATGATGACTTCGATCTCCGTTACCGCGTTATATGAATGGGGTCGCCAAAAACAGGCAACGTCCTGTTTAACGACCGCGGTTGCGGGAACTTAAGGCCTGACTGGCCAGACCAGTGTGAGCAACGGATCGGCAGAACCGTGGAGTCGAAGACGGACATGCCGATCCGGCAAGATCGGATACCGCGGGACCGACTGGGGCGCATAGAGGGGGAGCCTCGATGAACTGGCAACGCTCGTCCGGATGCTCGGAAGGTTGCCATGTTCCGGTTCGTCGAACGATTGTCCATCTGCATCGCGATCCGGTCGACTTCCGCATGGGCTGCGGCGGGAAGGCATCTCGTTCAGCGTGTTGAAGCCGAGAGACGGGATCAGGTATCAATTCCCCTCCGGCACGCGTGTTTGACGAGCCGCCGACGATATGTGCACTCCCGGCTTAGCCGGCGATAAAGGGTATTACAGCAAGGCCGACGCGTTCAGCAGCAGATTTCTTTGCTCTCGCCACAATATTCGCGCGCCTGAAACGTCTTCAAGCGCATGGAATCGCCACCCACTTCGCACATGATGACCGACCCAGACCGCGACATCACAGCGACAGTGATGCGTGAACGATCGAGGCTAGTGAATTTCATCCGGCGTCGGATTCGCGACCCGGACGATGCCGAGGACATCCTGCAGGATGTGTTTCACGAATTCGTACAGGCGTATCGACTTCCTGCGCCAATCGAGCAGGCAAGCGCGTGGCTTTTTCGTGCCGCACGCAATCGCATCGTTGACCGTTTTCGCAAGAAGAAGGAGCAGCCGCTGACCGATCTGTCCGAGGTCGACGATGACGCAAACGATGAGTATCGCCTGGACCTCGCGCTACCGGCGCATGATGCCGGCCCCGAAGCACGCTACGCGCGCGCGCTGGTGCTCAAGGCCTTGCAGGATGCGCTCGACGAGTTGCCGACGAATCAGCGTGAGGTATTTATCGCACACGAGCTGGAAGGTCAGTCCTTCAAGGAAATGGCGGCACAAAGCGGTGTCGCGCTCAATACGCTGCTCGCTCGCAAACGCTATGCGGTATTGCATCTGCGTGCCCGACTGCAGCCCGTTTATGACGAACTGGATAACACCTAGAGGAATCGACAGATGAATTTCCGAATCAGATGTGCAGGCAAGGCGCTTCTCGTGTTGATCGCGATAGGCGTACTCGGATGGGTCGTCATGATGTTATGGAACTGGGTGATTCCGGCGCTATTCGTCGGCGCCCGTACGATCGACTTCGCCCATGCGCTGGGCCTGCTCGTGTTGAGCCGCATCCTATTTGGTGGATTCCGCGGACATCACGGCTGGCGCGGTCGACGCCACTGGCGCAAGTGGGAGTCCATGACCCCCGAGGAACGCGAGCATTTCCGGACCGCGTGGCGATCCGGCAGCAACCGGCCCACTGGAGAGTAAACGTGCACGACAAATCAACGGGCGACTGCAAACAGAAGCCGGGTGTGATTGCGCCGGTTGTCGATCTGAAACGTTGCGAAGGCAAAGGGGATTGTGTTGCCGTTTGCCCCGAGAACGTGTTCGAGATCCGGCGCATCGACAAAGTCGATTACCTCGGCCTTGATCTGATGCATCGCCTGAAGCAGCGCGTGCACGGAATGAAGGTTGCCTATACGCCGAATGCGTACGCGTGCCGGTCGTGTGGACTGTGTGTGACGGCGTGCCCCGAACGCGCAATCACGCTCGCCCGAACGGCATAGCAACATCCACGTATCGCCGATATCGAGCGACAGCGCAAAAGCCCTGACGGGAGAGGCTATCGTTGGATACATCGTCGACCGGATCAATCTCGTCAAAGGAACGCACATGGCTTCATCCACCGTCGCTCTTCTGCAGCGGCTCCACGAAGAGAGCCGGACCGAAATCGTCGCCCGCGCCCGTGCGCAGTTCCACGGATCGAACGAGGATTTTCTGTCGTTAGCCGAGGAATACGAAGCGATCGCGCCCCGTCTGCGAGGGCGGTTTCTCGAAACGTTCGGGCTGTCCAGCGACGACTTCGATTCCCCCGAAGGCAGTCCGCTATCGTTGGCCGTGTCGCCGGAAACGGGCGGATTCTTGCGCAACATGGTGCTCTCGCAACGACCGGCCAGAATCCTTGAACTCGGCAGTTCATGCGGCGTATCCACGCTGTATTTCGCCGAGGCGCTACGCACGTTGGGCCGTGGCGTGGTCGTCGCGACCGAACGTGATGCGCTCAAGTTCACGCGCTTGCGCGATCACGTCAGGACGGCGGGCCTGGATGCCTATGTCGACATGCGGGAGGGCGACGTATTCGAGACCGTCGCCGAACTGGACGGCACTTTCGACATGGTGTTCATCGACGTATGGGCCGACGCTTATCTGAAACTGTTCAGACAGATCGAGCGCCTGCTGCGCCCGGGATCGGTCGTACTGGCCGACAACATGTACACGGCAGAGGACGCCGTTCGACCGTACAAGCACTACCTCGATAACGACCCGCGGTTTTCGAGCATGACCCTGGACTTTGAATCGGGAGTCGAATTTACGGTCGTCGTTTCTTGAGTGGAGAGTCCGGCGAAGCGTTTCTTCCACGGGATCTCGGGCTAATGAACACCGTCGCCATCCCGATCCTCCGTGCATTTCCGCCGCTCCAATGCAAAAACCCCCGCCTTTCGGGCGGGGGTTTCTGGCTTAGGGAGCCTGACGATTACCTACTTTCACACGGGAATCCGCACTATCATCGGCGTAGAGTCGTTTCACGGTCCTGTTCGGGATGGGAAGGGGTGGGACCGACTCGCTATGGTCATCAGGCAAAGAGGGTTGTTGCGCTGGCTTCGCAGCACAACCAATCTGGGAAGAAGCAGTAATTTTGAGTTGTGTGTATCACACACGAGAATCCAACCAGTCCGACGCGCTGTAATCAGCGCGAGACAGACTTGTTATAGGATCAAGCCTTACGGGCAATTAGTATCAGTTAGCTGAACGCATTACTGCGCTTACACACCTGACCTATCAACGTCCTGGTCTCGAACGACCCTTCAAGGGGATCTAGTCCCCA